>UQUS01000015.1 GCA_900544335.1 uncultured Sutterella sp. | reverse complement strand
TCACCCATACGCTTTGTCAGGTCATTCATGTCATGACGCCAAGCCATCGTGCCCATGGCAGTGACCGAATTTAATGCAGAAAGCTTGGTGTTTTCTGTCTGAGAAACCGTACCGACCTCATTCCCCGTAACATCGGCCGTGATTGCACCGTTAACAGCACCTTCGGCAATTTCAATCTTCTTGTTAATCGCCTTACTGCCGTCCCCTGTAACTGCTTTGGCTGCGTCTTGAGTCGCCCTTTGAGCGTCAGCCACATCGTCAGCTGTGATTCCGGTTAAATTCACGGCTAGGTTCTTTGCCTCGGAGCTGTCTATCACCTTGAGCTTACCTGTCTCAACAATAGCGCCGTCCTTGGCTGTTGTGGCGACATTGAGGGTCCCTCCTTCGCCAGTCAACTTCTCAACAGAAACAGTTGTTCCGGGGTCCTTAATGTTGATAACTCCCTTGGAAAGTGCCAGATTGTTCACTGGAATGCGTTTGGAAATTGATTCGCCCTCGGTAACTTCGTTTGCCTTCGTGACGTTCCACTGAGCGCCGTCAGCAATGGTGATGGAAGTATCTTTAATTTCCATTTGCTCCGGTGTCAAATTGTTGTCATCACTATTCGGGTATTGTGCAATTAAATTGCCCGTCCAAGAGGATCCTTCCCCCGTCAGATTCAGCGTGAGTTTAGTGTCCAGAGTCTTTCCGCTCTTGGGACCGCCAGGTGTACCGATGACGACATCTCCCTTCAGAACCGTTGTGTGTTTGCCGTCCTTGTTGATGTTGAGAATCGAGTGACCGCGAGCTTCAATCGCATGATCGGCAGAGACAACAAGATTGCCCTCAACATTTAATGTGCCGCCCGAATAGGCAGCAAGACCGACAGCTTCGGGTGTGGGGTTTTGAACCTCAATAGATTCTCCTTTGAGTGTCAGAACCGTTTTGGTATCCTGTGTGTCATCCAAACCGGAAGAGTTCACCGCATACGTTCCGTTAGAAACAATCTTGATCTTTTTGGCCGTGACATTCACCGTTGTTCCCTTATCAAGAATCGCAAGTGCGCTAGAACCATTTGGATCCACACCGCCGGTCTGATTGAGAAGAATCGATTCCGTGTTCTCGTTGCCGATATTGACCGTGACTTTGTCGTTCTTATTGACCCACCAAGTCGCATAGACAGCACGGAGCTTTCCTGTAATCGAAATGTCCTTACCTAAAACATTGACGTCAAGTGGGCTTACGTATGACTGAGCGAAAAGCCCGTAATCGGTCTCGTTGCTGCCGAAGACAGCCGTGACCCCGTCTTTGCCGAAGGTGTACACCTCCGTGCCGTTGATCTCAGCTTTTGTTGCGACTCCGTTGACTCCGTTGATGAGCGCTTCTGCGGGCCGGACAATATTAGTATTGTTCGTTGCATACGCTTCGTGTCCTACCATTGTCGCTAGGACCGCCACCGTCAAAATCGATTTCTTCATAGAAGTTACTCCAAAGATTTATAACCTGGGAACGACTTGTCATAAAGCTATCGCCAACCCCTTTCGTTTTCACGGAACTTCTACGACGGTATGTGACTGCGTTCTCGCCAAAGACTGAAATGACCCACTTATGATTCGCAAGTCATTTCGTCATACTCCTCGATTTTCTCCGTCATTCGAAGACACAAAGTAATTGCACCTTTACCAAAGAATGCCCCGAGAAAACCAACCTGATTTTCCCACCGTCGGGGGGGGGGGCGCAAGCCCTGATATTAAAGCTTTTTTTGCGTTGCCCAAATGCAACCTTACCAGGGAGATCCGGCCCACAACCGTTCCGCTTTTCTTAAATTGTGGTAAATGTTTTCGGAACAATTTTTGCAACCACTCATCAATCGAATTTCCCGAGAGGCGAGAATCCTCCGCGTGAAACGCACCGATTGCCGACACTAAGAAACTCCCACCTTGTCCACTAAAAGTCAAAACGCAACCAGCGTTGTTGTCGGCCCGTTCGGAGGTCACGAGACAAACCGGCAAATCTTCCCTACTGCCTCGATTGCTTCGCTTACACCGCTTTCCGTGAAAAATCTCACGAGTCTTTATAATGCGAGCCTGTTTAATTTTCGATATTTTTCAGACTACTGTCCCATGGAAGCCGAACGCATCAATTCCACAAAAAACCTCTGCGAAGATCTTTTAAAGCGCCTTGCTGAACTTCGGGGGTATCTTTGACGTCGATCACAAGAAGCGACGCCTCGAAGAAGTTAACCGCGAAATAGAAAATCCTGCCCTCTGGGATGACCCGGAGCACGCGCAGGCAGTCAGCAAAGAAAAGAAAACACTCGATGACCTTGTCGGCAGTTTCGAACACCTGACAGCGGGACTTAATGACGCCCGCGAACTTTTCTCGATGGCCATTGAGGAAGGTGATGAAGCGAGTGCCGAGTCCATCGCCTCCGAAGTGGACGGCTACGCAAAAGAAGTCGAGCATCTTGAATTTAAGCGCATGTTTAACGGCCCGATGGATAGCGCCAATTGCTATCTGGAAATCCAAGCCGGTGCCGGTGGCACCGAAGCGCAGGACTGGGCTAGCATGCTCGAACGTATGTACCTACGGTTTGCCGAGCGCTCGGGCTTTACGGCAAAACTTACGGAAGAAACTCCGGGAGACGTGGCCGGTATCAAGGGTTGCACGATGTACATCGAAGGCCCCTGGGCCTACGGAACACTTCGCACCGAAACCGGGATTCACCGCTTAGTCCGAAAGAGTCCCTTTGATGCCAATGCGCGTCGCCACACGTCGTTTGCAAGCGCCTACGTGTACCCGGAAGTGGACGATTCGATTGAAATTACCATCAATCCGGCTGACTTGCGAGTCGATGTGTTCCGCGCTTCGGGCGCCGGCGGTCAGCACGTACAAAAAACGGAATCCGCCGTGCGTATTACGCACATTCCGACCGGTATCGTGACAGTCTGCCAAGACGATCGCAGCCAACACAACAACCGCGAGCAAGCTTTGCGACAATTAAAAGCCAAACTTTACGAGGCGGAGCTTCGCAAACGCATGGCTGAACAAGAAAAGCTTGAAGAAGCCAAGAGCGACATCGGCTGGGGGCACCAGATTCGTAGTTATGTTCTTGACCAGAGTCGTGTCAAAGATTTACGGACCGGCGTTGAAACAGGCAACACAGGAGCCGTTTTAGACGGCGACCTTGATATGTTTATTCAGGCAAGTCTCAAGCAAGGCGTTTAGACTTTATCTTCTCACTTAATTTTTATCGGCGAAATTCAGAATGACCGAACAAAACAACGCAAAAAATCTCGTTAATCAACAGGAAGACATCAACCACATTATTGCGGAACGTCGCGCCAAGCTCGAAGCGATCCGCGCCAAGGGCGTTGCCTTCCCCAATGACTTTAAGCGCACCGATTTATTCGGAGACCTGCGCGAAAAGTACGGCAACAAAACCAAGGAAGAGCTCGAAGAACTCAATGTGCAAGTTGCCGTCTCCGGTCGCATGATGCTCAAGCGCATCATGGGTAAAGCCAGTTTTGCGACCGTCACGGACTTTACGGGACGCATGCAGTACTTCCTCACTCCCTCGGAAATGGGAGACGAGTCCTATGCGGCCTTTAAGACCTACGATATCGGCGACATCATTGCGGCACGCGGAACGCTTTTCCTCACGAACCGCGGCGAGCTTTCCGTTCGCGTCAAGGAGTTGCGCCTTCTTACCAAGAGTCTTTTGCCGCTACCCGATAAGCACAAGGGTCTTTGCGACCCCGAGCAGTGCTGCCGTATGCGGTACGTGGACCTGATTATCAATGAAGAAAGTCGCGCCCGCTTTGCCACACGCTTTAAAGTCGTTTCGGCCATTCGTCACTACATGGAAGAGCACCGTTTCGTTGAAGTCGAAACCCCGATGCT
The DNA here is from genome assembly GCA_900544335.1 of uncultured Sutterella sp. Lineage (GTDB taxonomy): Bacteria > Pseudomonadota > Gammaproteobacteria > Burkholderiales > Burkholderiaceae_F > Duodenibacillus. The sequence continues at coordinate 35,333 of UQUS01000015.1, read as the reverse complement.
CAACACGATTCCGGGCGGCGCCAATGCCAAACCCTTTGTCACACACCACAATGCGCTGGATATGGATCAGTATCTTCGCATTGCACCGGAGCTTTATTTAAAGCGCCTGGTCGTGGGCGGCTTTGAACGCGTCTTTGAACTTAATCGCTGCTTTAGAAACGAAGGCATCGACACGCGTCACAATCCGGAATTCACAACGATTGAGTTTTACGCGACGTACTGGACCTACGAGGACCAGATGCGTTACACCGAAAGCCTTTTGCGCTACGTTGCCAAAGAAGCCACGGGAAGCGAAAAGTTCAACTATCAGGGAACCGAGATTGATTTATCTAAGCCCTTTGCCCGGTTGACCCCGCAAGAAGCTATTCTCAAATACGCTCCGCAGTACAAGCCCGAGCAACTCAAAGACGAAACGTTCCTGAGAAGCGAACTTGAAAAACTCGGTGCCAAGCAGCCCGACTGGGTCGGTCTCGGCGCCTTAGTGATGGCGCTTTTTGAAGAAGTCGCCGAAAGCCGCCTCATCGAGCCGACATTTATCGTCGACTACCCGATTGAAATCAGCCCCTTGGCCCGTGCTTCGGATACCAAACCGGGACTTACCGAACGGTTCGAACTCTTTATCTACGGACGCGAAACGGCCAACGGCTTTTCCGAGTTAAACGACCCGGACGATCAGGCTGCTCGCTTTAAGGCGCAGGCCGATGCTAAGAGCAAGGGCGACGATGAAGCAATGTACTACGACGCGGACTTTATTCGCGCTCTTGAGTACGGCATGCCCCCGACGGGCGGTTGCGGTATCGGCATCGATCGCTTCGTGATGCTCCTGACAAACGCGTCCTCGATTCGTGAAGTCCTTCTCTTCCCGACACTGCGTCCGGAAAAGGAGTAAAAAACGATGGCTTCTGTCGGAGAACTTCTTGCCAGACTGACCAAGGCGGCTTCGCGAACGCCCCCCGAGGGCTCGCGAACACTCTCGGTTTGCGGTCTTGTATGCGGGACTCTCGTGCCGCGCTCGTACGAAGTTCTCCGGTCGCCCGCTTTTTACGATGTCTTTGAGCCTATATCAAGAGGTTTGGAGCTTTCCTACGCCGGAGAACAAGGGGCCCGGGACCTAGCCACTTTGGCTCAAATGCTTCACGAAGGGAAACTCATCACCCAGTGGAGAAACGAGCTTTTAGATGTCGTTCCGCTTGATTTTTCACACGCCGTGACTAAAGCCGAGCGCGGAATCTTTCGATTTCTCGGCCTATCGACAACCTGTGTGCACGCTCTGGCTACCGATGATGACGGACGCTTTTGGATTGCACGACGCAGCCCCAACAAGCAAGTAGACCCGGGGCTTTGGGATACGCTCTCTGGCGGTCTTACTTCAGCAGGAGAATCCCTGCAGGAAACACTTGCCCGAGAAACATTTGAAGAAGCAGGTCTTAAGCCCGATCAGTATTCTCAAATCGCTTCCCCGACAACCTTTCTTGTAACACGCCCGGTTCGTGACGGTTGGATGCGTGAAAGGACCGTTGTCTTTCGCGTGAAACTCAAGTCCCACGCCGTGCCGACCAATCGAGACGGTGAGGTCGCCGGTTTTGAAGCCGTCAAGAAAAGCGAACTTCTTGACCGTATTGATCAAAACCTTTTTACACTTGATGCGGCATTAGCGTTCCTTTATGCCCTGCAAAGCGAGATGAAACAGTGAAACTTGCCACGTTTAACGTCAACGGAATCAACGCGCGCCTTGTCGCTTTGATCAACTGGCTTAAGACTTCGGCCGTTGACGCCGTGGCCTTGCAAGAAACCAAAACGACCGATGACCAGTTTCCGAAAGAGGCGCTGGCCGAGGCCGGGTACGACGCCTTTTTCACAGGGCAAAAAAGCTACAACGGCGTTGCGCTTTTAGTGCGACGCGGCTCGTTTAAAAACGCCGTTCTGACAGCGAAAGGAATTCCGAACTATCCGGACACTTCCGCTCGTGTGATTGCTGTCGCGTTCGAAGAACTCACTGGAAAGAAATGGACTTTTATCGGAGCTTATTTTCCGAACGGCAAAGAAGTCGGATGTGACAAATACCTATACAAACTCGATTGGATTGCGGCATTAACGCATTGGATTCGGTCGCTCACGGAAAAAAAAGAAGACCTCGTTTTGGCCGGCGACTTTAACATTGCCCCGACCGATGCCGATGTCTGGAATCCGGAAAGTTGGCAGGGAAAAATCCTTGTTTCCGCTCCTGAGCGCGATGCCTATTACGGTCTTTTAAATGCAGGACTCCTCGACCTGTGGGAAAAGTTTCCTCACGCTGCCGGAACATATTCTTGGTGGGACTACAGGCAACAGGGCTTTGAAAAAAATCAAGGGCTACGCATCGACCACATTCTTGCGACGGCAAGTCCGGCCTCTCGTTTATCGGACATTGCCATTGACACAACGCCGCGCTCGAGCGACCGACCGAGCGACCACGCGCCGGTCATTGCCGTTTTCGACGGACCGCGCGAAGGCGAGCTTTTCTAGGCGACTATTTCTACCTTTGAGAAAAGATGATTACAGTCGCGTGCTTGGAAAAAACGAAGAAGGACTTGCCCTTATCGTGCAGCCTTAACGGAACAACGCTTGCTGCGTTTTCTCAAGAGGGTTGAACGATCAGTTAATCGCGCTCGTCAAGCCAAGCAGACAAAATCGCCTCAAGGCGCGCTTCGTTACTCGCTTCCGGGTCGTCTTTAAAGTCAGGCAACGCCAAAACCAACGCATGAAGTTCGGTCATTCTCAGCGTCACGGGGTCAAGGTCCGGGTAGGTGTCGAAAAGCTCTTGAGCAATCGCCTGCGCATCCGTCCAGTTAAGACTCATGGCTTAACGCTCCCCGACGATGTTCCGATTGTGAACCGGAATCTCGATAACCAAATCCGCATTCCCGACCTTAACTTGGCAAGCCAAGCGAGAATCCGGTCGTGAGTCAAAAGCGGTGTCAAGTCTGTCGAACTCGGCATCGGAGGGCTCAGCCAGTGAGTCGTAGCCTTGCTTGACATACACGTGGCATGTGGCACACGCCCCGTTAAATTCGCAGGCATGTGCCAATTTCACTCCGTGCTTCACGAGTGCACGCGCCAGGTTTTCTCCGGTCTCGACCGTAAACGTTGCCCCTTCGGGACACACGGCATTGGCTACGACGGTAACAGTCGGCATAGGGATTACTCCTTGTCTTTCTCGTTTAATGCCGCCAGATTTTGTCCGGCGAGTGCTTGGCGAATGGCTCGATCCATACGGCGAGCGGCAAAATCGGCCGTAGCAGCCACCAAAGCTGCCGTACGAGCGCGAAGTTCTTCGGCATTCTTGCCTTGAAGTGCCTCTTTGACGCGCTCGACAGCCTCGTCAATAGCTTTTCTCTCGGATGTATCGAGCAAATCGGCATCCGAATCCAAAGCCGATTGCGTGGCAATGAGGGTTCGGTCGGCCTCAACAGATTCTTCCCGCCATTTGCGCTCGGCCTTATCAGACTCGGCGGCAGTATTTCCCTCTTGAAGCATACGAACGATGTCGGCATCTTGTAAACCGTACGAGGGTTTCACACGTACGCCGGCTTCGATGCCGGTTTTTGTTTCCCTCGCCGTCACCGAAAGAATCCCGTCCGCATCGATGCGATACGTCACACGAATACGGGCATTGCCGGCGGCCATCGGGGGAATCCCGCGCAACTCAAAGCGTGCGAGCGAACGGCACGCATCGACCAGTTCACGCTCGCCCTGGACAACGTGCACGGCAAGCGCCGTCTGGTTATCTTTAAACGTCGTAAAGTCCTGCGCCATCGCAACAGGCACCGGGGTATTGCGCGGAATAATCTTTTCGACAAGTCCCCCCATCACCTCAAGACCGAGCGAAAGCGGCGTGACATCCAAAAGAAGCCAATCGTCATCGCGAGCATTGCCGACGAGCTTATCGGCTTGAAGAGCAGCTCCGACAGCGACGACCTCATCGGGATCGATGTCGGTCAAAGGCGCTTTCCCGAAGGCCTCCCGAACAGCATTTCGGATGCAAGGCATGCGCGTTGACCCGCCGACAAGAACGATTCCGTTCACGTCAGAAGGCTTGGCTTTCGCATCCTTTAAAACACCCGTTAAAACATCGAGCGTCCGAGTCACAAGCGGCGCACACTGCGCTTCAAATTCCGACCGTGTGACCGTTTGCGTCAGAGTCTTTCCCGAATCCAACGAAAGGGTATAGGTGACGGAGTCTTTTTCCGTTAAGGCCTCGCGCGAGGTCTTGGCCGCCAGGATGGCCCGGCGTTTTTCACGACCGGAAAGGCCTTCTAAAGAAAGACTCTCCCGACCAAGAGCCGCTTGAGCCAAGAGGCGATCGAAATCATCGCCCCCGAGAGCACTGTCGCCTCCGGTAGCAACCACTTCGAAAATGCCGCGCGAAAGCTTTAAAAGCGACACATCGAACGTCCCGCCCCCGAGGTCATACACAAGGTACAGCCCTTCGGCTCCGGTATCAAGCCCGTAAGCAAGGGCCGCTGCCGTCGGTTCATTAAGAAGGCGCAACACTTCAAGTCCGGCCAGCCGCGCCGCATCTTTCGTTGCCTGGCGCTGCGCGTCGTCAAAGTACGCCGGCACCGTGATGACAGCCCCGGTGAGTTCCCCGCCTAAGCGCTCTTCGGCGCGCTTTTTCAGAGCCTTGAGAATTTCTGCGCTGACTTCAACGGGAGTTCTCTTGCCGGCGCAGGTGTCAATCCGAATCACGCCCGTCGATTCGGCAAATCGATACGGAAGTGTCTGCCCGTGAATGTCCGTTAAGTCTCGCCCGATCAGGCGCTTGGCAGAAGAGACCGTGTTGGGCGCATCATCGATAAGGTGCTCGGAGGCGACATCACCGACCTCGGTTGCCCCGTCGGGCAAAAAACGCACGATGCTCGGGAGAATCTTGCGCCCTTTTTCATCGGCAATGACTTCCACCGAGCCGTTAACTACCGTTGCCACCAGAGAATTGGTTGTCCCCAGGTCGATGCCGACGGCCAATCGCTCTTCGTGGGGTGCGGAACTCATTCCCGGTTCCGCAATTTGCATGAGTCCGGACATAAAACGGTTTTCTCAAGAAAATGGTTGAGCCTGCTTCTTTTCCAAAGGCCGAGAAAAGCCTTCGCCTTTCTTCGAAATCCCTTGAAACAAAACGAAAAAGATGGCTTTCTTGTTATTGTTATGTAACCGAAAACAAATCCACAAAAAAGGCCTTTATCGGCGCGCATTTTACCGACATGCTTGACGGACGGTACGTCGTGTCCGGCACAAGCAAAGGAAGTGTGACTGCAGCGCGCTTTCGTACCCCTGCGGACCGGCAATCCGAAGTCGGGAAGATATTTTTCCTGGTCCTGTGAGCCGAACTATTTGGTTATACTCCCTGACACACCGCATATGCTTCTTAACTGAGTGCAGACGCACGGGGCAATTGCGGCTTTTCCGGCACGCCTCTTTGCGTAGAACTCTTCGGTTTTGAGCGCTCACAAGGGCATCATCGCGCGCTTACGACCGATTTTCACGAGCGACCTGAAATAAAACTGCCGACGAGTCAATTCATGAGGGCGTCGGGTTCGGAAGCCCTTCTAGGAAGAGCCCAAATCGGCGGCAAGTTTTCTTAAAAAAAGAAGTTCCCGCGCCAATTCCCGAGCGCGGGGAAAATCTTTTTTCTCATCGAGCGCTTCGCCAAGCGCCTTTAGGCACGAATCTTCGGAGGCGCGAAGTTCTAAGAGCACCGCGTCTTTTTCCCCGTCCTGCGCGCGTTCGCGCCAGGTAAATTGGCGCAGCAAAAAGTCCTGCGGCATGCGGGTATCGGTCTCTTCAGCTAGATCAATGCCACGTGCTGCAAGGAGCGCCTTGGCTCGCGTCACCGGATTGGTAAGTTCTCCCTTAGCATCATTCAGGCGCCCTGCCCACTGCTCGGCAACGCGCTTGGCGGCATCGCCTAAAGCGGCAAAGCGGTCCGGATGCACAAGGGCAATGCGTTCGCGCCAAGCCCGATCAATCTCCTCGTCACTTAAAGAAAAGCGCTCCGGAAGACCGAGCAATGAAAACGCCGATTCACGACCCATAGATAACTACACCTTAAAGGACTTACCGCAACCGCAATGCTCTTTTTCGTTCGGATTTTTGAACTTAAAGCCCGACTGCAGTCCTTCCTTGACAAAGTCAAGCTCCGTCCCGTCGATATACGGCAGGCTCTTGGCATCGACAATGACTTTAACGCCGTGACTTTCCCAAATCGAGTCGTCTTTGTCGGTTGCATCGGCAAATTCAAGTTTATAAGCCATGCCCGAGCACCCGGACGTTTTGACGCCGAGTCGTAAGCCCACGCCCTTACCGCGTTTGGCAAGAAACGCCTGAACGTGTCGGGCGGCCGCCGGAGTTAACGTAATCATGCTTTCTTATCCTTGGCGGCGCGTTTGGCTTTGTAGTCGTCGATTGCTGCCTTGACGGCATCTTCGGCCAAAATCGAGCAGTGAATCTTGACGGGCGGTAGCGCAAGTTCTTCGGCAATTTGCGTGTTGGAAATCTTACCGGCTTCCTCAAGGCTCTTACCCTTGACCCATTCGGAGACAAGGGAACTTGAGGCAATGGCGCTTGCGCACCCGTAGGTCTTAAATTTGGCATCTTCGATGATGCCTTCATCGTTTACCTTAATTTGCAAGCGCATCACATCGCCGCACGCCGGAGCTCCGACCATGCCGGTTCCGACCGACTCATCGTTCTTATCGAGCGTACCGACGTTTTTCGGGTGCTCGTACTGTTCGATCAGTTTTTCACTGTAGGGCATGATTTCTCCTAGTGGTTACTCCACTTCACGGACTTTAAATCCACGCCTTCCTTGTGCATTTCCCACAGGGGCGACATCTCACGGAGCTTAGCGACCTGCTCGGTTAAAAGCTTGACGGTGTAGTCGATTTCTTCTTCTGTCGTAAAGCGACCGAACGTAAAGCGAATCGAACTATGCGCAAGTTCATCGTCGCGACCGAGGGCACGCAAAACGTAGCTCGGCTCTAAGGACGCGGACGTGCAGGCCGAACCGGAACTGACGGCAATATCCTTTAAGGCCATCATGAGGCTTTCGCCTTCGACATAGGCAAAAGACACATTCAAGTTCGTGCAGACACGGTGCTCCATATCCCCGTTAACAACGACATCGGGAATATTTTTGAGAATGCCGTTTAAAAGACGCTCACGCAATTTGAAGCAGTGCGCGATGTCTTTGTCCTGCTCAAGGCGCGCCAAGCGGTAGGCCTCGCCCATGCCGACAATCTGGTGCACGGCCAACGTTCCCGAGCGCATGCCGCGTTCGTGTCCGCCGCCGTGAATCTGCGGCTCGATACGCACACGGGGCTTACGACGCACGTAAAGCGCGCCGATGCCTTTGGGTCCGTAGACCTTGTGCGAAGAAAGGCTCATCAAATCGACTTTGAGTTTCTGGGTATCCAAGACCATCTTGCCCGGAGCCTGCGTCGCATCGCAGTGGAAAATAATGCCGCGAGCACGGCACATCTCGCCGATGGCGGCAATATCCTGAATCACGCCGATTTCGTTATTGACAGCCATGACGGACACGAGCGTCGTATCCGGACGCATCGCCGCTTCCAGGACCTTTAAATCGAGAAGCCCGTTTTCCTGAACATCCAGGTACGTCACCTCATAGCCTTCCGTTTCCAGATGGCGCATCGAATCGAGAATCGCCTTGTGTTCGGTCTTAACGGTAATGAGGTGCTTGCCCTTGTCCTTGTAAAAGTGCGCAGCTCCCTTGACGGCCAAGTTATCGGACTCGGTTGCGCCCGACGTCCAAACGATTTCCTTGGGATCGGCGTTAATGTAGGCGGCAACCTCGGCACGGGCCTCGTCAACGGCCTTTTCCGCTTCCCATCCGTATGCGTGCGAGCGGCTGGCGGGGTTCCCGAACTTCTCGCACAAGTAGGGGATCATCTTTTCGGCCACACGCGGATCGACCGGCGTCGTTGCCGAATAGTCCAAATAAATAGGACGCTTCAGATTCATACGTTACTTCCTTTCTTTAAGCCCGTTTATTCTTAAATATCACGACAGCCTCATCGCCCGGCGACCGATGCGTATTCGCATAACGTGTCTTAATCGCCGCAAGCGATTGTCCGTCTAAAAAATCCGTCATCAATCGGTTCATATCCGACCAAAGTCCGTGCGCCAAACATTCGGCACCGCCTCGGCACTGTCCCGTGCCGTAGCAATGCGTGGCATCTAAGCTTTCTTCGACTGCTCGGACGATTTCACCGGCACTGATTTCCTCGGGGGGACGCGCTAAACGGTATCCGCCGCCCGGCCCCCGATTGGCCGTCACAAGTTCGGCGTGACGCAGTCGACCGAAAATCTGCTCGAGATAGGCCACCGAAATCTGTTCGCGCCGAGCAATGTCGGCTAAACGGACCGGCCCGTTTTTTCCGTAAAGCGCAATGTCAATCATGCTCGTGACGGCAAAGCGACCTCGCGTTGTAAGCTTCATAGCTGTGAATTCCCGAGTGGTTTTGTCAAGATTACGACAGTCTAACGAATAATTCCCGACTAAAAAAGAAGGGATATCGTTTCAGTCAGTTTTGACGCCTGTCTAAGTACTTTTACGTGTAAAAAAAGTGCAACAAACCCAATGAATTCAAGGCACGCGTTCGGCTTAAGTTCGCTGCATCGTTCGTACAATCCGTGACTTGACCGCCTCGTTCGGCCAAAAAACGCCCACACGGCACCGTTTTGTTTTTCGGGAGTTTCCCATGTTAAAAAAAATGCTCTTTCTTACGGCCTGCAGCGCCCTTACGGCAGCCTCGGCCGTTGCTCATGCCGAGCAGCTCATTATGGGTACGGAAAGCACGTATCCTCCCTTTGAATACACCGATACGAAAAACGGATCGGAAATCGTCGGATTCGATATCGACATGGTACGAATGCTCGGGCAAAAAGCCGGCTTTACCATCAAGGTTGTCTCCATGGGGTTCGATGCCCTGATTCCGGCGATTTTAAGTCGCCAGATTGACATTGCCGGGGCGGCCATCACGATTACCGAAGAGCGCGCTAAGAAAGTGGGCTTCACACAGCCTTACTACGACTCGGGCCTATCGATTTTGGTCCGCAAAGCCGACAAAGACACCTACAAGACCGATAAGGATCTGAAAAATAAGATTATTTGCGGTCAGCTCGGGACCTCGGGTGCCGCTTACGCGCGCACGATTGAAGGCACAACCGTCAAGACCTTCAATACGATGAATGAGACGTACATGGAACTCCGGAATAAGGGTTGCGAAGCCGTCATCGGCGACCGTCCGACCATTGCGTACTTTATGACGAGCAACGCGCGCAACAAGAAACTCTTTACCTTGCAAGATACGATTTTAAATGTCGAACAATTCGGCTTTATCGTCGCCAAGGACAATAAAAAGCTCTTAGAGCGCCTGGATAAAGCCTTTGAAGAAGCCAAAAAGGACGGCTCGTACAAGGCACTGTTAGTCAAGTGGTTCGGTCAGTAATCTGCCGCACCGCCTAAAAGGCGTGCAAGCGATACGCGACGTCGGAGAGCGTTTTTGCCTCCGACGTCTTTTTGCGCTCTTTCTTTTTGTCCTTTTTTTACAACAAATCAAGCAAAAGGCGGTAAGCGCGCCCCGATGCGCCCTCGCCTTTCTTAAAATTGTTTGTTTGGCTGACAATCGCTCCCAAAATAGGACGGTTAACGGCCTTTTTTAGGGAAATTTTCATGTTTAAGAAAACTCTTTTATTTGCTGCCGCGGGCGCAATGCTCGCTGCCTCTGCTGCTACGCAGGCCGAAGAACTCGTCATGGGTACGGAAAGCACCTACCCGCCCTTTGAATACGTTGACACGAAGAACGGTTCGGAAGTCATCGGCTTTGACGTCGACATGATTCGCCTGATTGGTCAAAAGGCCGGCTTTACCGTCAAGATTGCCTCGATGGGGTTCGATGCCCTGATTCCTGCGATTTTGGGTAAGCAGATTGATATTGCCGGTGCTGCCGTCTCGATTACCGAAGAGCGCGCCAAGAAAGTGAGCTTTACGGACCCGTACTACGATTCGGGTCTTTCGATTTTGGTTCGCAAAGCCGACAAGGACGTCTACAAGACCGACAAGGATTTGCAAAATAAGATCATCTGCGGTCAGATCGGCAACTCCGGCATGGCTTATGCCAAGACGATTCCCGGTGCCAAGACCAAGACCTTTAACACGATGAACGAAGCGTATATGGAACTGCGCAACAACGGGTGTGCCGCCGTTATCGGTGACCGTCCGACCATCGGGTACTTCATGGCAAGCAATCCGCGCAACGCCAAGATTTTCTCGCACCAGAGCCAGATTCTCAACGTCGAGCAGTTCGGATTTATTGTGGCCAAGAACAACAAGGCCCTTTTGGACCGCATGAACAAGGCCTTACGCGAAGCTAAGCAAGACGGCTCGTATCAGGCTGTGATGACCAAGTGGTTCGGCCAGTAATCCGTACGGCACAAAACTCGGGAGTTGCTCATGGAGTTTGATTTTTCCTTGGTGACCCAGTCGCTTCCGCTTTTATTAGCGGGTGCCTTGGTCACGCTCAAAATCACGGCCATGGCCGTGGGTCTCGGAATGGTTTTCGGCTTAATTGCCGCCGTCGGAGCCCTGAGCCGCAACCGAGTTTTGCATTACACGGCGCGCACGTATGTCAACTTCATCCGCGGCACGCCGCTTTTGGTGCAAATCTTCATTTTGTACTTTGCGCTCCCGGTGATTCTCGGAACGCGTATCGACCCGTTTACGGCCGCCGTTGCCGCCTGCTCGATTAACTCGGGTGCCTATGTGGCGGAAATTTTCCGCGCCGGCATTCAGTCGATTTCCATCGGACAATCCCGTGCTGCGTTAAGCCTCGGAATGACTCCGCGTCAGACAATGCGCTACGTCGTGCTCCCGCAGGCTTTTAAGCGTGTCATTCCGCCGCTCGGCAATGAATTTATCGCGATGCTCAAGGACTCGTCCTTGGTGTCGGTGATCGGCTTTGAGGAGCTCACACGCAAGGGGCAACTCATTATTGCCGACACGTATGGGTCGGTGGAAATCTGGTCGACGGTGGCGATTTTGTACCTAGTGATGACCTTTACGATTTCGCAAATCGTGGCGTATATGGAAAAGCGCTTCCGTACCGGGGATGAAGCTTAGCTTCTCTCCGAACTTTAAAGACGCCGACAGGTTTTCTGCCGGCGTTTTTGTCTACGCGACCGGAATTCGGAATTCTTAAATCACCGGTTCTGCATCGCCCTGATTTGAGTGAGCCAAGTCTGTATCAACGTAAGTGACAACCCACCCATCCCAGGCCGGATTCTTTGAAATCGCGGCCAAGTCGGAAGGGCTCGGTCTTTCCCTTCCGTCTCTGATTTCTTCTTCGATCCAGAGAGCCGCGGCTTCCTTGGCGTTTTAAGTGCCTCGTCCAACGTCGTTCCGGTTGCATAGCATCCCGCCAAATCCGGAAAAATGACTCCGTATTCGGTATCTCCGTGACTCGGCTCGATTACGCACGGGTATCTCAAAACACGTCCCCCTAAGAATGACTTGAACGAAATCCCTGTTTTTCGTCGAATCATTTTTCAAGTGTACTCGGTTTTCCCAGTCAAACCGACAAAAAGTCTCGACACGCGTTGTACCTTTTCAGCTGCCGCTCGGCACCTAAGCGTTTCGCCTTATGCCGCACTATTTGCGTCAAGGGAGACGCTGATTTTCCCTTGCAACGCGCACCAAGAAGTCTAGAATCGAAAAGCTTTTGGTTTAAAGAGGATAAAACACTATGACAGTCTCAACTTGCGCACCTTTTCCGAAATTAAGCGCTCTGGCAACAGATACCGGATCTGAGGCCGTTTTGGAGTTGCTTTCGTTAACGGGTCGCCCTGACATTATTTCGTTTGCCGGCGGTCTGCCGAGCCCGAAGGGATTCCCGATTGCCGCTGTCAAAGAAGCGGCTGACTACGTTTTGGACAAGGAAGGCTCCCGCGCGTTGCAATACTCTCAGGCCGAGGGTGTTCCGGAGTTGCGTGAGGCTTTGGCACAAATGGAAACCGAACACGGTATTCCGACCACAGCCGACGAGATTCAGATCGTGACCGGCTCTCAGCAGGCTTTGGACCTTGTAGCTCGCGTCTTCTCGGTCCCCGAATGCCGTCTGATGGTGGAAAGCCCGACCTATTTGGGTGCGCTTTCGGCCTTTAACATGACCAAGCCCCGCTATGCCGAAATTCCTGTGGACGAACTCGGCATGAACCCCGATGCCTTGGACGATAGCTGCAGCGACGTGAACGTGGCATACGTGATGCCCACGTTTGCCAACCCCACGGGTCTTACCATCGATGAAACTCGTCGTGAAAAGCTCGCCGAGAAAGCCCGCAAGTATGACTTCTGGCTCATTGAAGACGATCCGTACGGGGAACTTTGGTACGACAAGAAGCCGCCGGTTTCACTGCGACATTTTGCGCCGGAACGCACACTTCGCTTAGGAACTCTTTCCAAGGTTCTCTCGCCCGGTTTGCGTTTGGGCTACATCGTTGCCAAGCCCGAAATCCGCAAGATTTTCTCGGGTCTGAAGTCTTCGATGGATTTACATACCTCGACCTTCACACAACTTGTGGCCGCTCGCGTGATTTCGGAAGGGACGTTAAAGACCCATATTCCGGCTGTCCGTGCGATTTACAAGGGTCAGTGCAAGGCAATGCTCGATGCCCTCGATGAATTCATGCCCAAGCATCCGGAAATTTCCTGGACGCATCCGACGGGCGGCATGTTCATTTGGTTGCATCTACCGAAGACCATCGACTCGGCCGTTCTCTTTAAAGAAGCCGTTGCTGCCAAGGTTGCCTTCGTGCCGAGCATGGCCTTTTATGCCGGAAAACCCGAATCGAACCACGCTCGTCTGTCGTTCGTGACGGTTCCGCCCGAGAAGATTCGCGAAGGCGTCAAGATCCTCGCGAGCGTCATCTCGCGCCATCTGTAATTCTCAGCGCCTTCGGACGAGCACGCCGTGCGTCGTCCGAAGTCCTTAGCCCCCTTAAAGCCACGTGTCTTAAGGGGGCGTGTTCCCTTAAAGGCGAGGCACCGAGGCTAAAAGCGCTTTTGTGTACGCTTCTTTCGGACGGCAAAGGACTTCCTGAGCGGTTCCTTCTTCGACAATTCTCCCATCTTTCATCACGGCAACGCGGTCTGCCATCCACTCGACAACGGCAAAGTTGTGCGTGATAAATAGGTACGCCACCCCGGTTTTTCTCTGCACATCCCGCAAGAGGTTAAGAATCTGGGCCTGTACGGAAACATCCAAAGCGCTCGTCGGTTCATCGAGAATAATGACTTTGGGAGAGACGGCAAGCGCTCGCGCCAGGGCAAGGCGCTGCCGCTGACCGCCCGAAAATTCATGCGGAAGACGCGTAAAAGCGTCGCGCGTCAGCCCCACCGTTTCGAGCAATTCTCCGACGCGCTCAAAAATCGCGTCTTTATCCCGAAGCACACCGAGTGCCGTGATGCCTTCGGCAATACACGCGCCCACGCTCATGCGGGGATCGAAAGAGGAAAAGGGATCTTGAAAGACAATCTGCGCAAAGCGGTGCAAATCTTGCAAGGCTCTGCCGTGAGCGCTCATCACATCGAGATTGCCGATGCGCGCAACGCCGCTCGTACGGACATGCCCGTCCGTCAGGCGCAAAAGTGTTTTAGCAAGCGTCGATTTCCCCGATCCCGACTCTCCGACAAGAGCAAGCGTCTCGCCTGCCCGAAGCGAAAGCGTGACGTCCTTTACTGCTTCAAAGGTCTTTTTGCGCGAGAAAAAGCCTCCGGCGCTTTCGTACGTAACGCAAAAGTGCTCAAGCGTTAACACGGGGCTTCCCGTCAGGTGCGTGGCGCATGAAGTTCCGACGTCTTTTCCCTCAAACTTCCCCGGAAACAGGCACCGCACGACGTGGTCCTTTCCGATGCTCTTAAGAGGAACGGCACAGGCCGTACACGCCTCGCGTTTCACGGGGCAGCGCGAGGCAAAGCGGCAGCCGACAACCACCTCACCCGGACTCGGAACAACACCCGGAATTCCGGCTAACGCTTTCTTGCGCGAAGCGCTTTGTGGGACCGCCCGCAAGAGCCCGGCAGCATACGGGTGCAAGGGCTTTGAGAAAAAATCCTTAACGGGCGCCTCTTCGAGAATTTGACCGGCATACATCAGCCCGACTCGATCGGCGTAGTGCCTTACAAGCGCCAAATCGTGCGTAATGAGAAGTAGCGCCAAGTGTCTTTCGCGCTTTAAGTCCCGCAATAGGTCGAGAATCTGTGCCTGCAACGTCACGTCTAGGGCCGTCGTCGGTTCATCAGCGACAACCACCGAAGGGGACGCCGCTAAGGCCATTGCAATCATGACGCGCTGCTTTTGTCCGCCTGAAAGCTCGTGCGGAAAAGACTTTGCAATGCGCTCGGGGTCATCGAACCCGACACGCGCAAGCCACCGAGAAACGGCTTCGGGCGAGGCATCCGGACACACGTTCGGATGCAGTGTCAGCACCTCGCGGATTTGCTCGCCGACGCGAATCACCGGATTTAAACTCGTTGCGGGCTCCTGGAAAATAAGCGAAATCCCGGCGCCGCGTACGGCATTCATTTCTCGCTCAGTGAGGGTAAATAAATCGCGTCCGCCGCACAAAACGCTTCCCTCTTGCACCGAAACTCCCTCGGGCAAAAGGCGCATCAATGAGAGCGCCGTCAAGGACTTTCCGCATCCAGACTCTCCCACGAGGGCATACGTTTCATTGGGGCGAACGACAAAAGAAACGTCCCGAACGAGCGGTGTTTTAGCCGAGGAATCGGAAAGCGTGAGTGTTAAGTGGCTGACCTCAAGCACGGTTTCTCTCCTTTTTTGCTCGCGGATCGAAGACCTCCCGCACGCCCGAGGCAAACAAATTAGCGCTTAAAACGAGGGACACCATAAAGAGCAAACTCGCTGCCAAATTCCACCAGACCGTGGGGCTGCGTCCCATCTCGGAGGCGGCCGAATTAATCATGCTCCCGAAGGAAGCCATCGCAGGATCTACCCCGACGCCGACATAGCTTAAAACGGCCTCATAAAGCACAATGCCCGAAAAATCCAACACGGCGACGATGAGCACAATGTGGGCCACATTCGGGAATATGTGGCGCGCCATAATACGAACGGGCGAAACGCCGAATGCCTTGGCCGCCGCAATAAAGTCAACTTCCGATAGCTTCATCGTCTCAGCGCGCAAAAGACGCGCAAGGCCTGCCCAGCTTGTCACACCGATGATTACCGAGAGCGAAAAGAGTCGCAAGTCCGCCCGCTCAAGCCCTGTTTGATAAAGCGAGGGATTGGTGTCGATGAACACCTGAATCATGAGAACGGAGGCGGCGATTAAAAGCACCGACGGAATGGACGTAATCGTCGTATAGATGTACTGAATCACGTCATCGACGCACCCTTTAAAGTATCCGGCAGCAATTCCGAGGAACACGGCAGGCGGCAACATACAGGCCGTTGCCAACGACCCGATGACAACCCCGGTACGAACGGATTTAACGGCACTTAAAAGCACGTCGTTTCCGACGGCATCGGTCCCGAAAATGTGCCAGAAAGGCCAAAGCCCCCAAAGAAGGCCTGCGACAAAAAACGCACCCGTCCAAACCCAAAGAATCGGGCTTAAGGGATTCTGAGAACCCGTTAAACGTCGAATACTTTGAGATAAACGCTCGCCCTTTTGGCGCCGTAAAAGGGTAAAAACACCCAATAGAAGGCAACTTAAGCCGAGACCGGCTGTCGCCCCGCGTGCAAAGTCGGTTACCAAAGCCTGCGCCTTATCCTCAGGCGCCACGTCGGGCGATGCCCCCTTAAGGCGCGCAAAGCGGCGCACGGGCTTTTGGTCAACCAAGGCCGAGGTCTTATCAAAATCAAAGAGCGCAAAAGGTGCCGAGTAACTGCGTTCGGTGCCGGCAATGTGCCTTCCCACAAAGTAGTCCAAAGCCGACACCGTTTTCGGTGCATAAGCAACAACGCCCGTTGGACCGACGTCTAAGCGCGGTCTGAAATGCACGGAGTCCGCTAATGCCACGGAAAAAAAGACACTTAAAAGAGCGGCACAAAAAAGCGCCGTGGTGTTGCCCGTCAGTTTTTTCCACTTGGCGGCAAGTTCCGGTGTTTTCGCTGCATGGTGTGCATACAGCACCAGCGCGAGCACAATCGCCCAAATCACGGCATCGGTGTAAAGAAAGACAAAGCGCGGCATCCCGTTCACTCTCCCTACTTAAACCGTATCCGCGGATCGACTAACGCGTAGGTAATGTCGGTGAGCGTCAACCCTATGACATAGGCCGCTGTCCCTAAAAAGACCATGGCACGGACAATCGAAAAGTCCTGTGCATTAATTGCATCGATTGTGTACGACCCCAAGCCCGGGATGGCAAAAAAGTTTTCCATCACGAGGGACCCCATAAATAGCATCGGAATCACAGAAACCGTGCTCGTTAAAATCGGTAAAAGAGCATTTCTTAAAACATGACGGAAAAGAGCCCGCTCTTCGCTTGCGCCTTTGGCGCGCGCCGTTCGCACGTAGTCTTTACCGACTTCTTCCAAAAAAAGCGACCGATACAAAAGCGCATCGCTTCCTAAGCGCGAGAAAACCCCGATTAAAACCGGTAAGAGCAGGAATGGCACCATGCCCCACCCGCCCTCAAAGCCCGAAACGGGCACAAGGCGCAGCGTGCGTGAGAAAAGCCACTGCCCGAGAATGATGTAAAAAAGCCCGGAGACGCTCATCACAAGGACGCTGAAGGTCACACCGGCCCACTCAAGGCGCGTGCGCCTTACAAGCACGAGTAAAAGCGAAAACACAATGACCACCACAAGCCCCAAAATAAAGGTCGGCACGGCAAGGGCCAACGAGGGGCCGATGCGCTCGGCAATCTCGCGATTGATGCTGCGGCCGGCATCCGAAAGGCCGAAATCGCCTTTTAAAAGCGGCACCGAGCGTGTGTAAAACACCGTTTGTGTCACTTTGGCTGTGCCCGTTTGCGCCCCGTTCCAATAAAGCGGCAAATCGTAGCCGTGCGCGCTTTTCCAGCTTGCGATGAGTTCGGGCGTCACATATTTACCCCCGAGTGAGAGCCTTGCCATATCGTCCGGCGTATTGACGGAAAAAAAGAGGGCGAATGTCATAAGGTTCACGCCGAGCAAAATCAGCACCCCGTAAAACGCACGGCGAAGGATATAAGCAATCACGGCGCGCTCCTTGATGAGACTTTGCGACGAGCCCGAGCCCTTAAGACATGCCGCACCCCGAATAAAAAGAGCACGATTAACCCCGCGATTACGCCTAAGGGCCAGAGAATCGGTCGATTCCACGCCCGAACGGCGGCCTCGCGTTCGGCGGCATCAATGCCGATATACATAAGACGGTCTTGAATGATTTGCGTCGGTTTTAAATTTTTCACCCAGTGGTGTGAGGCGGCAACAGCCGTTGAAAATGTCCCGAAGCTCCACGGGGCATCTTCTTGCACAATCGAAATCATCCGGTCGATGAGGCGCGCTTTTTCCGGTCCGTCCTCTAAATACCGCATCGTCTCAAAAAGGCGGTCGTATTCGGGGTTAACGTAGTTTGAGGCATTTTCTCCGCCGTAAGCGACTTTGCCGTTTTTCCCATACAGGAGAAATAAAAAGTTTTCCGCATCCGGGTAGTCCGCGAGCCACCCCCAGACATAAATCTGAGCAGCGCCCTTTTGCATCTTATCCTGAAAGCGGTTGTAGTCGGTCGCCCGAATTTCCAATTGAATGCCGAGCTTAGCAAATTGCCGCGTCACCCATTCTAAGTACGCGCGAGACCCGGCCGCAGCACCCTGCCAGTCAAAATTAAGAACCAAGGGTTGGCCGGTTTTGGCATCACGCCCGTCCGGGTAGCCCGCTGCTTTCAAAAGGCGCTTGGCCTCGGAAAGAGACCGTCGCATCACGCGTCCGTCTGACCTTTTTTTGTAGACAACGGGATTAAAAGCGGCAGGCGAATCGGGTCTCCACCCGAAAAACCCGGGCGGCAAGGGACCGGCCGCGGCCATGCCCTGACCGACGTTAAAAATCGAGATTTTTTCTTCCCAATTAAGCGCGATACTGACGGCTTGTCGTAAGAGCCGATTGCGACGCGCTTGACTTGCCGTCTTTCCGCCTCCGACCACAGGATCAAGCCAATTAAACCCCAAGTACGTGATGTTCGAGCCGACGGTTTTGGGAAACTGAAGGCGCCGCTCCTCATAGAGCTTCCCTTTTTCCGGATTATCTAAGGCGGCCGTCATAAACCCCTGCCCGACATCAAGACGCGTAATCTCCGGACTATCGTAAAAACCCTGCAGGAACTTAGAGGTTGTCGGGACCGATTCTTTTTCAATCGTGAGCACAATGCGGTCCGTGAGCGGCAGCTTTTTCCCGCAGTCTTTTAAAAAGCCCTCTTTCTCATCGTTTTGATCGCCTTCGCACGGATACAGCACCGTATGAAAAAGCGGGTTTTTCTTTAACACGTGTTCGCGGTTTTGGCGCGAGACGGCCATGTAATAGGGCCCCGTGCCCACGGGCCAGGATGCGAGCGTGATATTGCCTTCTTTGAGTTTTTCGTTGGCGTAAAACGCTTCGGCCTCCCACGGAACCGGTGCAAAAAAGCTCATCGCCAACCAATTGGAAAACTGCGGATATTTGCCTTTGACGTCGATTTGAAACGTCATACGGTCAAGCGTTCGAACACCCTCTAAGGCCTCGCTTCGAAGGTCTAGCCACGTGGGGCGGTTTGTCGCTTCCTTTTTCTCAAGCCTTCGGGATAGGTCGATGAGTCCGGGCATATGTTCGCCTAACACCCGCAAAACCGGCGAAACAAGGCGCGGGCTTGCCATGCGCTTGATGGCATAAACAAAATCATCGGCCACAAGTTCCCGTGTGTCCTTGTAGGGAAGATCTAAGGGACTTGAAAGCGATGCCGCCGTCTTTTCAGGTAGGTTGTGGTAGCGATAGGAGCCGGTTTCGTCTTTGGCAAAAGCCGGGTGAGGGGCAAAGAAAATCCCGGATTTCACTTTCAGGGTGTAGCGACTGACGGCAATGGACGAAGCAGGCGCATTGCGCGAAAGAACTTTCCCGTCTTGATCTAAGTACTCGGGCACGGCGACGCACTCGACCGAACGCGCCTCGAGCGTAAACGGGCGCTTTAAGTAGTGGTAGGCGTACGGCGGCTCGTACGTCAAATACACGAAAACGCTTTCGCCCTGCGAGTACGACACTTGAGGATCTAAGGTCTTGGGGCTTAAGGAAAATGTCGAAAAAATTGTGTTCGTCGCGTATTCGGAAACCGGGCGCGGCGCGTTAAGGACTTCGCGGCACCCGGTAAGCGCAACAAGTCCTACGGCCCCTAGGAGCACGGCAAAGTCGCGTAGCCCTCGTTTTCCCTTCACGCTTCCCCCGGCACGTTGACAAAATCAAACGGTTTTGCAAACAAAAACACACGGCTATTCAATATACTTTCGCTTTGGCCCGATTGCAATGACGCCGGCTTTAAGAACAGGCGGCGTGCTTTTCTTTTTTACGTTGCCTTTCGGGAAACTCTTTTTCACTGAGCATGACAAATCCGATTCCTTCACTGACAACGCGGGTCTATTGGGAAGATACCGATGCAAGCGGCATCGTTTACCACGCCAATTACATCCGTTGGATGGAGCGCGCCCGCTCGGAGTGGGCCAGATCCTTGGGGCTAAACCAAGATGCGCTCCTAACGGAAAGCCACCGTGCTCTCGTTGTCGCCAATCTGACAATTGCCTACAAGCGCCCGGCGCATTTGGATGACACCGTGACGGTACGCACGCGTTTAATTGCCCTTAAAACCGCCTCGTTTGTGGTTGAGCAAACCGTTTGGCGCAATCAAACGCTATTAACGACAGCTAACGTGCGTTTAGGCTATGTCGATACGCTCACCGGGCACCCCGTTGCCTTTTCCCCGGACACTCTTACGCTCTTTAAGTCTTACCTTACATCGGAGGACGAACAATCATGAATGCTTCCGCTGATATGTCCATTGTCACCTTGGTGATGAATGCCTCTCCTGTCGTTCAGTGTGTACTCGCGATTTTGGTGATCGCAAGTCTGGCCAGTTGGGCGACGATTTTCAGTAAATGGATCGTGCTCTCGCGCACGTTGCGTCAAACCGACGAGTTCGAGCAGCGCTTCTGGTCGGGAGCCAATTTAACCAAGCTCCTGGAGACAGCGACCTCGCGCACCAATCGCACGAGTTCCGAAGAGCGTATCTTCGTGGCCGGTATGACCGAGTTTTTAAAGCTTTCGGACAAGCCGGAAGCCGAAATGCTCTCGGGCGTGCGTCGCGGCATGAGTGCGGCCTTTCAGCGTGAAATCGACGATTTGGAGCGCGGGCTTCCCCTTTTAGCCTCCATCGGATCTGTGTCCCCGTACATCGGCCTCTTCGGGACGGTCTGGGGCATCATGAATGCCTTTACGGGCCTATCGACCTTAGAAAACGTCTCGCTTGCCGTCGTGGCCCCGGGCATTGCCGAGGCACTTGTGGCAACGGCCATCGGTCTATTTGCCGCCATTCCGGCCACGGCCGCCTACAACACCTTTGCCACACGTCTTGACCGTATTACGAATCGATTTGATAGTTTCTCGGAAGAATTCATGAACATTCTGGCGCGCCAGCGCTAAGCGCGAGGAGGTCACTATGTCCTTAAGGTCTCTTGGCAAACACACGCGCCGACGCATGATGAGCGAGATGAACGTGGTGCCGTACATCGACGTCATGCTCGTTTTGGTCGTCATCCTCATGGTCGCGGCTCCCTTTGTCAATCCCTCGGTCGTCAATCTGCCGAGTGTGCAAAAAGCGAGCAAAGCACCCGACAAACCCGTGGAAGTTGTCGTGCACACGGACGGGAAAATCTCGGTTCGCGCAGGAAAAAGTCTGGTGCCCGTGACAATCGGAACCCTTGTTGAACGCGTCAAATCGCAGGGCTCGCTTCAAACCACACCCGTTGTCATTGCTGCCGACAAAGACGTCAATTACGGCAAAGTCATCGACGTGATGAAGACGCTGCAAAAAGCCGATGTCGCGCGCGTCGGTCTTGCCCTGCAACTAGAAAACACCAAGCGCTAGGAAATAAGCGATGGCTGACGAGAAGAAAACCGCGACGCCTTTAAAGGCCAAAAACGAGCGCATCACCGACAAGCCCTTAGGGTTTGTTGCGGCGCTTGTTGCGCACGCGGTTTTAATCTTCGGACTGATCACGGTCTTTCAGTGGAACACGGAACCCGTGACATTTACCGCCGAGCTTTGGGCGCCGGAAAACGCAAGTGCCGAGGCGCTGACGCCTAAGCCTCAGGAAAAAGTCGCGCCCGAAGAGACGCCGATTACCAAGCCCACACCCGAAGAGATTCAGGAGCGCATCGACCGCGAGGCGCAAATTCGCATTGCGGAAGAAGAAAAGCAAAAGAAACTTGAGGAACTCGCGCGCAAGAAGCTTCAAGAAGCGCGTCGCCTTGAGGAACAAAAGCGCGCCCTAGAAGCCAAAAAGAAACGCGAAGAAGCAGAAAAACGGCGCCAAGAAGAACTAAGGAAAGAGGAACTTGCGCGTATTCTCGGCGCAGCTCCTGTGAAAAACGCTGAACGCGTCGGGAAAACAACCGGGGACATGCGTGTAACCACCCCCAATGCCGGCACGTCCGGACAAGCCAATTACGTGGCCAAAGTGATTGCCATGCTCCGTCCGCGGATTATCTTCCAAGTGCCGCCGGGTCTTAAGAGCGGCGAGCGCCAGGCGGTCTACACGGTTTACCTACTGCCCGACGGCTCACAGGCTAAACCCCCGACCTTAGAGAAAAGTTCGGGCCTTCCGGCTTTCGATGCGGCGGTAGAAAGCGCCATCCGGTGGTGCAATCCCTTCCCGCCAGCCGAGGCCGGAAAGGTTCTTCCGAGGACCATTCAGATTACGTTTGACCCCGTGGAAAGCAGCCGCTAGGGTTAGTAGTAGCAACGGGGCGAGGCAATCGAATCGACAACGGCAAGCCACGCAGCAAGTTTCTTGTTCTCTTTAGCGGCCTTTCGCAAGGCCTCAATCGGAACAAATTCTTCCGTGCCGCCCGCTAAAGTTTGTGTCGGAAGAGCTCCTCGGATATCAAAGGCCGACAAAAGAGAAGCTTTTTCCGCATACCGAACGCCGTCTTTTTGCACCAGACGACAGACACTGTCATCGGTGCGAATATCATCGTCAATTTCAACGTAGTCGGGATTGCGTCGTGTGGCTAAATACCCCCAAAGGAAGGGCCAAACGACAAAGGCAAGCCAAAAGGGCGCCGTTAAGGTCCAGGTAAGCCACCCCGTTCCCCCTTGCGTGTCTTCAAAGACGAAAATACCTCCGATGAAAAGCCAGGCGCTCCACGCAAGCCACATCGTGCGGGATTTTTCGCGACTGATTTTCTGTTTACGGCGTGCCATGTTCGGTTTCTCCTAACACGCGGGCGCGCAACTGGCCGCACCCGCCTTCGATCTCTTGCGCAGCGCTTTCGCGAAGCGTTGCCACAAAACCCTTTTCGCGCAAAATCGTAATAAGGTCTTGCATGTGCGAGGGCGCAGGTCGCTTAAAAGGCGAACCTGCAACGGCGTTGACGGCAATGAAATTGACCATCGCAAGGCGCGGATCTAAGAGCTCGGCAAGGCGCTTAACGTCCTCCTTACTATCGTTAACGCCTTCAATCAGCGTCCACTCGATTTGCGCCGGGTACTTGGTGTTTTGTGCGTACTCAAGGGTTCTTTCGATAAGTTCTTCCACGGGAATATCGGGCGCATGCGGCAAAAGGCGCCTGCGTTTCGCTTCATCTGTCGTATGAAGGCTTAACGCAAAGGCCGGTTTTACGGACCAAGTCGGCATAGCATCAAAAAGACGCCTGTCACCGACAGAAGAGATCACAATCTCCTTGTGAGCCATTCCAAGAGCATCCCCCAAGAACCGCACGGCCTCGGCGACGTTTTTAAGGTTGTGCGACGGCTCGCCCATGCCCATGAAAACCACCTTTTTAAGGCGCGGATTGATACGCAACGCCTCACGCACCTGAAAGACGATTTCGGCACTTGTCAGTTGACGAATGAGACCGTTTTTTCCCGTTGAGCAAAATAGGCATCCGACGGCGCACCCGACCTGAGTGGAAACGCAAAGCGCATCGCGCGGGAGTATTACCGTTTCCACGCACTGCCCGTCCTGTAGGCCGATTAAAAGCTTACGAGTAACGCCCTTACCCTGCGCGACAATCACATGTCCGAACGAGTCGAGGTTCTCTTGCAAGGTCGGGATTATTTCTCGTAACGACTTCGGGTAGGCGCCCCAGGCCGGAGCGTCCCACGAAGCGCGTCCGAACCACGCCCGAAAAATCTGACGAATGTGCGAGCTCTTGGCGCCTGAAAGACGCAAGTCGTGCTCGATTTGACCGATGGAAGCGATGTTACGTGTCGGCATCCGCAATCCCGAGTTCTTTGAGTTTGCGCGTGAGTGTGTTACGCCCGACACCGAGTTTTTTCGCCGCGAGAATGCGCTTTCCGTGCGTCTGATCTAACGCAGCCCGGTAAAGCACCGTTTCAAAGTCGCGCGTCAAGGAATCCATCACGTTGCTTTTCCCGTTATGAAGCGCAGCGTCAACGGCACATCGCAGGGACGCTTTCCAGTCGCCGGCGCCGCCTGCCGAATCCTCAGTTGGCGCATCGGGAAGATTTTCTGAAGCGAACTCCGCGGGAAGGTCCTGCGCTTCAATCACTTGCGAGGGAGCCATAACCGTGAGGTAATTACACAGGTTTTCAAGTTGCCTGACATTGCCCGGGAAAGGAAAGACTGCAATGCGCTCAGAGGCTTTTTGAGAGAGGTGCTTTTTTTCTGTCTTCAGGCTTTTAGCGGCAAGCGTTAAGAAGTGTTCGGCTAAGGCCGGAATATCCTCGGGGCGATCACGCAAAGGCGGCAAGCGCAAGCGAATGACATTAAGGCGGTGATACAAATCCTCACGGAAAAGACCTTCTCGCACCCGCTCTTCTAGGTTTTGGTTCGTAGCAGCAATGACGCGCACATCGGCATGTACAAGGGTTTTGCCTCCCACGCGATAAAAACTTGCATCCGATAAAACACGCAAAAGTTTGGTTTGCATCGGCATCGGCATATCGCCGATTTCATCTAAAAAGAGCGTTCCGCCTCGGGCCTGTTCAAAGCGACCGATGCGTTGCTCACTTGCACCCGTAAAAGCGCCTTTTTCGTGTCCGAAAAGTTCGCTTTCTAATAGGTCGGCGGGAATGGCCGCCGTGTTAATCGCAATAAAGGGAGCATTTTTGCGCGGACTATGCCGGTGAAGGGCGCGAGCAACCAGTTCTTTTCCCGTACCGCTTTCGCCCGTAATCAACACCGTCACATGGCTTTGCGAAAGGCGCCCGATGGCTCGAAAGAGCTCTTGCATCGCAGGCGACTGCCCGACGATTTCCGAGACAAGTGCCGGGGCTTGCTCTTTGGGCTCAGGGTCGTTGCGGCACGCTTCTTCACTGGCGCGCTTAATTAAACTCACAGCGGCCGTGATATCAAAGGGTTTGGCAAGGTACTCGTAGGCCCCCCCCTCAAAGGCCGTCACGGCGCTTTCCAAATCGCCGAAGGCCGTCATGATGATGACGGGAAGTTCCGGATATTTTTCTTTGACGCGACGCAAGAGGTCGGTTCCCGTCATGCCGGGCATGCGAATATCGGTCACCAACACCGCCGGGGGCTCACTATCAAGTGCTTGTATGACGGACGCAGCATCTTCAAAGAGACGATAATCTACCCCTTCGCGCTCTAAGGCTTTACCTAGAACCCAGCGAATCGAACGGTCATCGTCGGCAATCCAAATCGACGGCATCACTGTCTCCCTTCGTGCGGACCGTCAAGCGGCAAGACAATCCGAAAATCCGTGCGTCCTGCTTCGCTTTCAAGTTCCACTTCGCCTCCGTTACGCTCGGCATAGGTACGAACAATCGAAAGACCCAGGCCCGTGCCGTGCGCTCGAGTGGTGACTAGCGGATAAAAGATTTTTTCGCGGATTGCAGGGTCAATACCCGGGCCGTTATCAATAACGTCGATGACAACCGCCAAGCGGCAACGGCGACGCCGAATCACAACGCCGCGCGCCACCCGGGTTTTAAGCGTAATGCGAGCCGAACCGGCGGCAATGCCTTTTTCCATCGCTTGTGCGGCATTGCGCATGAGGTTTAAAAAAATTTGCGTCAGTTGCTCGCGATCGGCCTCAAATGTCGGAACCGACACATCGTAATCGCGCACAACCGTAAGGCCGGCGGGAAACTCAGCTGACACGAGATTACGCACGCTCTCGAGAATCTCATGTAAGTTCACGTTTGTTACGTGTCGTTCGTCTCGATAGGGCTCCAAAAGGCGATCGACAAGCGCACGCAAGCGATCGGCCTCGCGAATAATGACCCCGGTAAATTCCCGAAGAGCAGGATCGGGAAGTTCGGTCTCAAGAAGCTGCGCCGCTCCGCGAATGCCCCCTAAGGGGTTTTTTATCTCGTGCGCCAGGTTGCGTAAGAGAACGCGACTTGCGTCATTTAATCCCTCTTTTTGTTCCTGGCGATCCAAGGTAAAAGCTTGTTCGGCCTCGCTCATTTCCAAAAGAAGCTTTCCGGGCTCCGGGACCGAAAGAACGGCAAGTACCGAACTTTTCGGAGTGCCTGCCACGGGACTTAGCCGCACGAGAGCACTGCAAAGCGAGGCCTTTTCAGCATCGGCATGTAGCGCCCGAATCCACGTCTTTAAAGGCGGGAAAAACTGCGACGCATCAGTCCCAATGAGGTTCTTACCCGAAGCGCCGAAAAGGGTCTCGGCTGCCTCATTGCACCAAAGGATGAGCCCGTCGTTGTCCATGAGAACAACGCCCGTCGCAAGAGACTGGCTTAAAAGCTTTGCGCTATCCGGTCTCATTGGTCCTTTAGCCTTATTCCGTGTTCGTTAGAGCGCGAAATACATCGCGTATTCACAGGGCTGCACCGTCTGACGGTACTGCGAAATCTCGCGACACTTTAACTCCAAGTAACTATCGATTAAATCGTCGGAGAACACTCCGCCTCGCGTTAAGAACTCGCGGTCGGCATCGAGCGCATCGACGGCCTCTTGCAAGTCGGCACACACGACGGCAATCTTGGCGTTTTCCTCAGGCGGCAGATCATACAAGTTCTTCGTTGCCGGGTCACCCGGATCGATCTTATTTTGGATACCGTCAAGACCTGCCATGAGCATTGCCGAGAACGCGAGGTAGGGATTAGCCAGAGGGTCGGGGAAACGCACTTCCACACGACGCGCTTTTTCTCCCGAGACGTGCGGAATGCGAATCGAGGCGGAGCGATTGCGCGCCGAGTACGCCAATTTCACCGGCGCTTCAAAGCCCGGCACAAGGCGCTTGTACGAGTTCGTCGACGGATTAGTAATCGCATTTAGGGCACGCGCATGACGAATGATGCCGCCGATGTAGTAAAGCGCCATGTCCGAAAGGCCTGCATAGCCGTTGCCGGCAAATAGGTTCTTGCTGCCTTTCCAAATCGACTGATTCACATGCATACCCGATCCCGCGTCCCCGGTGATGGGCTTAGGCATAAAGGTGGCCGTTTTGCCGTACGCAGCGGCGACGTTCCAAACCGTGTACTTGAGAATTTGGTTCCAATCGGCGCGTTCCACGAGCGTAGAAAAGCGCGTTCCGATTTCACACTGGCCGGCGCCGCCGTTTTCGTGGTGATGGATTTCGCAAGGAACCCCCTGTTGCTCCAAAAGCGTCATCGCCTCGGAGCGAATATCCGTCAAACTATCGACGGGAGCGAGCGCCAAATATCCGTGCTTGGTGCGAGGACGGTGGCCGAGATTGCCGGCGTCGTAGTCGATGTGACTGGACCACGCGCCTTCGTCACTACGAATCTTAAAGAACGTGTTTTGCGGCTCACAGCCCCACGTCACACCGTCCAAAATAAAGAACTCGGGTTCCGGCCCGAAATACGCTTTGTCGCCGATTCCTGTGGATTTCAGATAGCTTTCCGCACGATGCGCAACCGAGCGCGGATCACGCGAATACCCGTTCCCGGTATCGGGCTCAATAACGTCACACGTTAAAACGAGCGTGTCGTGCTCGCGAAACGGATCCATATGCGCCGTATTCGGGTCGGGAACAAGCAACATGTCGCTTGCTTCGATTCCCTTCCAGCCCATCATCGAAGAGCCGTCAAAGGGCTGTCCGTCTTCAAAAAGGGCTTCCGTTACGTGAGAGGCCGGCACCGTCAGATGCTGCTCTTTGCCCAATGTATCCGTAATACGCAAGTCGACGAACTTGACGTCGTTGTCTTCAATCAGTTTGATTACTTCAACCGGTGTCGTCATCGAGAAAACCTCTTAATAAAGAAATCTGTAAAAGCTCCGCCACCACCAACACAGATGCTGTGCGGAAATACGCGAGACGAATTCTAAATGGGGCGCGCCCTGTTTTGGTGCATATCCGACTTTTGATACGATTTCTTTCAAAAAAACGAAAGAGAAATCCGAGCACTGCTTATAATCTGCTTTGTACGTGGGGGTGTCCTGGCTTCGACGGGGCGTAGGACGCTGCACGGTGCATGCCGAGGTCTGGTTCCTCGTTAAACAACTAGAAAAAATATAAACGCCAATAACGAGCGTTTCGCTCTCGCCGCCTAAGGGCCGCGAGCGGTGCACCGGAAGGTCTCTGGTCCGGCTTGGGTAAAACCAAGGGCACCGTCATATACAGAGACTAAGAAGCATCGGAGTCATGACGATACTTACGAAAATCTTAGTGACTTGCTCTCGGTAGGCCCGTCCATCGGCAGTATCGAAAGTGAAATTTAAATCATTGGGCTAAGCATGTAGATCCGGCGGAAGAATCGTTTCGGACAGGGGTTCAACTCCCCTCACCTCCACCACCTAACACTCTGAGACACCAAGATAATCACGAAAAATCTCCTCTCTTCCGCCGAGTAGGGGCTGTGTTTGCAATTCCCCACAAAAGCTGTCACCCAAAAGTTCCGTTGCCTCCTTGCCTTACCGCCCAAAGTCCCGCTTCTGGTGTAGGTATAAATCTTAAACTTTGACAGATTCAATCTTCCTGACCGAGAGCAGTTCTGCGACCGATTCCGCCGAGTCGAACAATTCCGGAAAGCCCCGTTTTGCCACCAAGTTCTTATCTTTTTCCGTCACGTTATTCAGAATCAAGTCGCCTTTGGATGTCTTGACTAGACGGATTTTTTGGAACCGTTTCAATAACTCCGGAACTGTGTAGCACGTCCTTAAATCCGTGTCTTCCGTCGTCTTCTTTCGCATCCGCGATCACTACTGTCCAAAACGAACCTCTGCGATGTTGGCTAACAAGTTGATTTAATTTAGGAAATAAGCACCTCGTTGTCTGAGGGGGTGTTTTTAGAGGTCCAGCGGCAATTGATCCAAGCCGCTCATACAGTTTTACGGCCTTGTTAATCTCTTTTTGCGTGTACATATCTTGAACCTCGAATTATTAATTCTTAATCCAGATTTTTGTCCGCACCTCCCCGTGGCCTACTTTAGCGCAGCGCCTAACACCAAATGGGGGATGTTCATTTTTAGTGACACATTCATCGCGACCGCAAAAACTCAGTGGATTATTTTTATGCGACGAAACGGCCTACTTCTGTACGTCCGCCAACATTAAACCGTGGAAAAATTAATAGCATGTTGTACACTCATTTCCGAGGTCTATTGCAGAGATTGATTGTTCTTTTTTGACAGTTCGAACTAAAAAAAACACACAGCGAACCAGAAAATATCGCAACTACTGGAGACATAGAATGCAAGCCAAGAAGCATCGCACTGCCATTGGGATTGATTTGGGCGCAAAGTACACAGGAGTTGTAATTGCGAATTACACCCCAGGAGAAGAACTTACTCAAGAGGATTTAACCGCTTTCACGGTCGTAATGCCAGATTCTGAGAAAATGACTTTATCTCAGGCACAACGGACAGCGGTCAGACATAGAATCCGTGGCAAGAAGCGGTTTAATCTCGCTCGTCGTCTGGCAAATCTTCTAATCAACGAAAAACTGGCTGCATCTAACATATCGCTAAGTCTAGAAGAACAGAAAAAAATGACCGAAGCCGTAAGCGGTCTTCTTCGGCGTCGTGGCTATTCTCGCATCGAGTCGGAAATTAATTTAGATATTCTTGAAGAAACTAATTCTGAATGGTTTTCTCACCATGAGGTTATGAAGCATTATTTCCCTGACTCCAATCGTCCTCTTGCCGATCAATGGGAAGATTTAACAAATAAAACAGACAGTATTCGCAACCTAGATAGAGACATAAGTAAGTTTTCAGTTGCAGATTTCAAAGCCGCATTTAAAAAAATGGGTCTTGAAAAGGATGAGGTCGGTGTTGCAAAAGATGCTGCTTGTGCTGTCAGGGATGCAGCTCATAACATCGTAACTCAACAAGTTATGGGACACAAACATCGCGTGAAGTATTTGGCTGATTTAATGAAGGACTTGACGCGTGGAGATTCTCGACTCAAAAAAGTTATTGAGGCTTTCGGCGGAGTGGAGCGGTTCCATCATTTAATCGGCAACATTTCGAATCTCCAACTTCGAGCAGAACGTTGGTATTTCAATGCTCCTAATATGATAAAAGGAGACGAGTGGGAACCGGGCAAACTGAAGAAATCCATCATTAGAGCTTTTAAATATTTTCATCCCTCGCAAGAAAGAGATGAAAAAGAGCGCCTAGCAACTTTGGTTTCTGAACTAGAACGTTCTCAAGATATCATTGAGACACTCTGTTCAATTAATCCGGAACGAACCATTCCCCCGTATGAAGACCAAAACAATCGTCGCCCCCCATTGGACCAGACATTATTTTTGGATCCAAGGAAACTGACTAATCATTTTCAGGATAAATGGACGATTTGGGCAAAGGCTTTCGCCAAAACTGAACCAGAGTTGGAAGAAGCCCTAGAGCATAATTTGGAACAAACAGATCGTAAGTCTCGGATTCGCCGAGATGGGAATGAACCTCTTCCTAAGTTGCAATACCAATTTGCCTATATTCTTCAGCGGGTGCTGGATAGATCACGACCTCTTGATCCCTATGCTATTCGAGCACAGGCTGACGGAATTGTTTTGAAAAATGCTAGGAACCAACTTGAATCTGTTCTTGGTCAACAACATATAGATACATTCCTTTCGTTCGCTTCTGATTACTATGCGGAAGTGAGGTCGGCCAAAGTTGGGCTTTGGTTGCCCCAAACAAGTCTTTTCTTGGAACGTGCAGACATACACCCGCCGGTGAAGAAAAAGATTCTTTGTCTTTTGGTCGGAAGTGTTCTACAAAATCAGAAGTTGGGGAAACAGTTTCTAGATGAGGTATGGAAAAAGAAGGTTGGACGGAGTTCGGTTCGCTCAATTTGTTCATCTGTTGAAGTTATTCGAAAAAAATATGGAGGAGACTTTAACCGTCTTTATAGAGGTGCTCTCCTTCAATGGGAACGTAAAGAGAAACTGTCTGCCGAAGAAAAAGGCTTTGTGGCATTAAGCCAGAAGGTCGAAGACGCGTCGACGGTCATTGCTGATACTCTTGGTCTGTCTGATTCTCAAAAGAAACGTTTTTCTAACCCGTATTCTTTGGCCCAACTTTTCACAATAATCGAAACGGAACGCGATGGTTTTACTACTGTTTCTGTGGCTGCGCATAACGAAAATAATTGGCGCATGCAAATGCATGAATTTCTAGATGAGAATGGTAACAAGAGGGAATGTGCAAATTGCGCAAGACTTCCAGCAGATGCTACTCGGCCTTTTGATGGGGTTGTCCGCCGAATGATTGATCGCAAGGCGTGGGAAATTGCACAGCGCGTAGCTGAGTCGATTCGTAGTAGCGTTAGCGACAATCAATGCCAAGTTGAAATCCCACTCTTCGTTGAGGAAAACCGATTCGAATTCTCAGCGTCTGTTGCCGAATTAAAGTGCAACACGAATGCTAGAAAAAAACTTCAGAGCAATTCCGAAGTACAGTACAAACGGTGGCAGGACAAAACTGAGCGCATCAAGAAAGCCAGTCACTCTATTTGTCCGTATACGGGGAAGGTCATTGGTCTTAAAGGTGAAATTGACCACATCATTCCGCGAAGTGCTTCTAAAAAAAGGGCAGGTACTATTTTCAATGCTGAAGCCAATCTCATCTATACCTCTCAAGAGGGAAATCAGAGGAAAGGGAATCAACTTTATGGTCTCAGGGACCTTGCCGATAATTATTTAAAAGAGGTATTTCATTCAGACTCATTGGAAGTAATCGAACAACGGATTGAAAAGACAATCCTAGATTTACAACAGACGAAGCGACTTCGTTTCTTTGATTTACTCTCGGATGATGAGCAAGCATGCGTGCGGCATGCTCTATTTCTTCCAAGTTCCAGCCAGGCACGACAAATTGTCGTTGAATCTCTTGCTAATCAAAGCCGAGCAAGAGTCAATGGCACACAAATGTGGCTTGTTCGTCAACTTATCGAAAAACTCGACAAGGAGTTAGCCTCTTGGTGTGCGACAACGGGCAACCATATTTCTTTCTGCGCATTCCCAGTTTCTCCTGAAGTCTCTATGCGTCTTCGTGGAAATCTAGGTGAATACAACCCTCCGATGAAAAAAATGGATGTGCAACCCGTAGCTTCTCATTCTATTGATGCTCTTTGTGCTCTTGCCGTTGGTTCAGATGAGGAGTATGTCGTAGATCCTTCTCTCTCAGGGATTTCCGATGTCAGAAAGCTTGCGGAGATTTATCCAAAAGAATGTGAAATTGTCCAGATTCAACGGAAACCTCTAGAAAATAAAACGACCTTCGGAGGAGTTCCGTTGTTCAAAGATGGCATTTACTCCGAAAGATATCTTCCCATATTTACACATGGCGGAAAAGTCTATGTGGGGTTTGCATCCAAGCCTGACGATGCTGGGGCAATGCCAGGAGCGCTCAAAGTCGGTGGAAAAAAAACAGAGTTGCTGTTGCAACTGCTCTCGCCATACTTTCAAAGACCTTATGACGGAGATATAGAAAGAAACACAACTTACACCCTGAATCGTTCCAAGGTTCTGGGGCTGTTTTTTGATGTAGCGCATAAGAAGACCACGGACGAAAACTTACAAACGGCTAGTCTCATTGAAGCTCTGAGTTTTTGCACGAAACGTGCCGCTGTATCATCGGTTCTTTGGGATGCAAAGGAAAAAAAGATAATTTCAGAAGAGAGATTTTCTAAAGGCAAAGAATGGCAGTTAAAAGTAAAGATTTCGGGACTGCGTCAAGTCCAATTGGAAGGAAAACTTACGTTGCCTGTAAAAAAGGAATGGTCCAAGATTTATTCAGCGTTGACAGCAACAACCTCTGAAGAAGATCTCCAAACCGTAATAAACCGTTTCTGGAAACGACCTCACAAACAAAAGCTAAGCCACATTCCCACGCATAGAGAACTGAGCTTGCCGATTCTCGATTCACCTTCCGGAGCATTCCGGATTAGGCGAAGAACGAGGGCTCAGCAGGATATTGTTCAGGTACATGCAGCTAATGCAAAACTTGCTGGTTTTGCTCAATCAAATGGCATAACACTATGGAAGAAAGAAGTGCTCTTTGAGCGGTTTCAATCTTTAAAAATGGCCGCCTTTAGTGCGCGCTACTTCCCCGAAACAGAAACAACCTCGTTGCACGAGTGGCGACAAGTTTTGGACGGAGCCATAAAGGTTTGGCTTGAGCCAGGGAGTGCTATTCGGTTTAATGTCAGGATTGAAGCGCCGTTTGAGGACGTGAGAAGATGGATTATGGCTGGCGAGCCGTCCATGGATATTTCATCCTTTCTTGAAATTCCGGCGTTGCTCAAACTGAAGTCGAAAAAAGATGTCAAAACAAAAGCTTTCTTTTCTGCATTTCCGCCAGAACTTAAGGATATTCTCGCCTATCCTCGAGACACCATAGTTTTCGAAAACGTAGGAGAGCGAGTGAGATTTCGTTACACAGTAATTAGTAACAAACCAAGCATTCTAAAGGCTTACGATAACTCCACTAATCCATGAGGCATTTAACGATTTCCTCCTTTGGTGTTTCTCTTGGCGTCACTGGGGAGCGTCTTGTTGTTACAGAAAATGGGGAGAGTTGGGAAACTGCGCTTTCTCGGCTTCGAACAATTCGCGTGGAGAAAGAAGGGGTTTCAATTTCCTCCAATCTCATCCTCGCTTGCGCCGCTAGGGGGATTCGGCTTTATTTTCTGGATTGGCGCGGGATTGGTATCGCAGCCGTCGCGGGTTTACATCAACACGCCGTCGTGAAAGTTCGTGAGGCGCAGTTTGAGTGTATCCACTCTCAGGAAGAATCACTCATTCTTGCCAGAGAGATTGTTTTCTCAAAGGTTCGCAACCAGCGAGCAGTATTGCTCTACTTTAGTAAATATTCTGCCAAGACATCAGTGGCTGTTTGTGAGCAATTACGCAGAGGAGCCGCACTCCTAGAGGATGTCGCACGGGAGCTGTTAGTTGAGGTTGTTCCTTCGCAGAAAAATTGGCGCAATGTTCTCCTGGGACTTGAGGGAGTTGCTGCGACGCTTTATTGGAAGGCATTACGAGAGACGGAATTGTTGCCGAAGTCTTTTTTCCAACGCGAAGGTCGCGGCTCAGTCGAAATTGGCAATTCGGCACTCAATTATGGCTATGCCATCCTCCAAAGTTATGTATGGTCAGCTCTTGATAATGCAGGACTTGAACTTTATGCAGGATTGTTTCATGTAAAAAGACCGGGGAAGCCATCTCTCGTACTTGATTTCATGGAAGAGTATCGAGCTTGGGTCGTCGATAGAAATATAATCAAGTTGCGGCATAAACTTGAGGACTCAGCCAAGAAAGGATTAACTATCGAGTTAAAGAAAATAATTGTGGAAGCTGTTGATAAAACAATGGCAACGCCGTTGTATTGGCATAAAAAATCCCTTCGACTTGAGAACATACTTCAGCGCCAAGCGTACAGGTTGGCGGGTGCCATCGTGGACAAGAAAGCGTATCGCGGGATTCGATTTCGTTGGTAAAAGCATTATGGGAATGTATACAAAATATCTCGTTTGTTATGATATTTCTAACAACAAACGCCGTCAACGCTTTTCAGATGTTCTTAAAAATCTGGGGTTTGTTTCTATGCAGAAATCGGTTTTTTATGGTGATATAAGAAATGCAGAGATTTCTGCACTCGCTCGTGCCGCTACCGAGTTGCTTGAGGCGAACGAGGATAGGTGTTTTTGGTTTGCTTGTTATCTCAAACCCGACGAAATACGGAAGTGTCTCGGCTATGCCAATTGGAATTACGTGGAGCCAGATGGTTATGGAGTCATTTAGCATTCCGGTTTCCAATTTAAGACAATACTTATTTTGTCCCAGAATTCCTTACTTAGCATTGATGAAGGGACTCAATGTAAAAGGTGGTCTTTGGGTACATCAGGGACTGTCCTTTCACGAACGGACAGAAATGCTTACGAGACGCCGGAATTTGAGTCATTATTCTTTGTCTGCAAGTAGTTTCCGATTCGTGGCAAATATAAGACTTTACGATAAAGAACTAGGTCTCCATGGGGTATGCGATGGGGCTCTTTACACGAAAGAGGGTAGGGTTTATCCGCTTGAATTCAAAATGACAGAAGGTCAAGCACCTACCTTGGCTACGGAAATACAACTTACCGCATACGCCATGCTTTTGGAAAAGAAAGAAAATATTGTAATCGCTTGTGGTTTTATCTTGATGGGAAAGCGCGGAAAAACCTACGAAATCCAATTTAATCAAACTAAACGTCTTGAGGTTTTACGAGTAGTTGACTCAATTCGCAAATCTCTCAATCTGGCCGTAATGCCAATAACGCCAGCCACATCTGCTCAGTGTTGCCAATGCGAGTATTTGAACTTTTGCGCAGATCGCATGTGACTGCTGCAAAATCCCACGGAATCCGGACGGCGGTTTCACAAAGGCAACCGCCTGGTTTTTAGGGGTTAATTCTGGCTTCAAAAACGTGATACCTGTCAAGCGTCCTCTGAATTGACCCCCGAAAACGTCGTTTAAATTGAGCTCCTGTTGTTAATCAGTCAAAGCTGTACCAACAGCCCTGGCTGAGGTTAAAAGTCCTTCCTTTCGTTTCTCCAGGGGACGGTAGCTGTCTCCGCGAATCACGATGATTTCACTGTGATGCAACAATCTGTCCAGCATAGCAGTTGTCAGGGTT
>UQUS01000014.1 GCA_900544335.1 uncultured Sutterella sp. | reverse complement strand
GAAATTTAGATTAAAGGGTGGCTGATGCCACCCTCTAATCAAGTTCCTAGATTATGAAATCACTCTGGGAGTTTAGGATTTTAACTCACTGACATGGGAAATGGCTTAATTAAAGGGGCGAAAACTCAAAAAAAGGCCCCGCCCTCGAGCGAAGCCTCTTTTGCTTTTTGAGAAGAACCGACGTCTTTACTCCGGACGGCAGTCACAGCCGCTCGGCTGCCCGTTAAAGCGGGCGTCGGCAAATTTCCAGTTGACACAACTATTGAAGAACGCCTCGACGTACTTGCCGCGTGCATTGCGATAATCCAAATAGTACGCATGCTCCCAAACGTCGAGAACCAAAAGCGGACGCATATGTTCCGTTAAGGGTGTTCCTGCATTGGACGTCGAAACAATTTCAAGAGAGCCCGAGGACTTGTGCACGAGCCAAACCCAACCGCTTCCGATGCGCGCCAGCGAGGCGGCAAGGAAAGCCTTCTTAAACCCTTCGAAGCTACCCCAACGGGCCACAATGGCCGCCATCAGTTTTTCGCCGGGTTCACCGCCGCCGTTGGGCGTTAAGCTTTTCCAGAAGAACGAATGGTTAAACGCCTGTGCAGCATTGTCAAAAACAGCGCCCTGCGCTGTTTTAACGATTTCCTTGAGGGACTTGCCCTCGAAGATACTGCCTTTGACCAAGGTATTTAGATTGCTGATATAGCCCTGGTGGTGCTTTCCGTAATGGTACTCAAGCGTTTCCCGGCTCATGGCGGGCGCGAGGCTGTCAAGCGAAAAACCCAAAGGCGGTAAGACAAACTCTGGCATGGGCGTCTCCTCTGAATCATCTAGTAAGTTACGAACCCGAAATCCCGTTTGCAATCGGAATTTCCCCTTAGTGACACATCATATAGGAAGAAACGAAAAAAAGACGGACGAAAACAGCAAGAGCCCTGAAAAATCGAAAACTATTTTTTCAGAGCGGTTTTCTCAACGCGTGCAAAAGCGTTGCCGTCGGAAAAATATAGGTCGACACCTTGCCCGACCGCAAGCTCCCCGGCACGTGACCGAAGGCGCCCGTTTTCGTCTTGTACAAGACAAAATCCGCGCTCAAGAACACGTTTGACATCCACGCTTTGCAAGCGATCTTTCAGAGCGCTAAGGCGCGCAAGGCGCGTTTCCGCGAGGCGCGAATACGCTAAATTCAGGCGCTTCTTTGCGACATCTAACCGACCTTGCGCTTGGGAAAAATTCGGTCTTACCCCGTTTAGACGCACCTTTAAGAGGTCCACGCAATGGGTGCGTTGCTGCAAAATGCCGACTCGTGCGTTTTCAAAACGCGTCAGCACGTGCACAAGTTGCTCCGACGATTCGCGCACCGAGGGTTTGGCGCGTAAAAGGCGATCTGTAAGCTCTTGAGCACGCCGCGCCTTTTCGTTAAAAAGGGTGAGAACGGCACTTTCTAGACCGTGGTGCGCCTCATCGGACCGTCGTCCGAGGTTGTCTAAAATCGCTTCTAAGGCTCGCCTCGGATTGGCTCTCCCTTTGAGCATTTGCTCGGCAAGTCTGAGTTTGGCCTCTTTGGCCGCGCCAAGGCGCTTACAAAGCCCGGAAAACTTCTCGCGACCGTTTTCCCAACCCGATGCGACACTCAAGGCCGCCGCCGTCGGTGTTGCCGCCCGAAGGTCGGCGACAAAGTCGGCAATCGTCGTGTCGGTCTCGTGTCCGATACCGCTTACAACCGGCAGGTGCATTCCCGCAATAGCTCGCGCCAGAGCCTCTCCGTTAAAGGTCCACAAGTCCGTTAGCGACCCTCCGCCGCGCACCAACAGAATGCAGTCAACTAGGTTCTGTGCATCGGCGTCGTGTAAAGCCCGAATCACTTGGCTTTCGGCTTCGATCCCCTGCACCGGCGTCGGGTACACAATCAGTTCAATGTTGGGAGCGTGCAACGAGATGGTTTTAACGACGTCGCGCAAAGCAGCGCCGGCTAAGCTTGTGACCACACCGACTCGCTTCGGGTATAGCGGAATCGGTTTTTTGCGTGCCGCATCAAAAAGACCTTCGGCCTCGAGTTTGGCCTTTAGGGCCATAAACTGAGCGTAAAGAACGCCGTCGCCTGCCGGCTCCATCGACGAGACATTGAGCGAGAGCTGCCCGCGAGGCATGTAGATATTAAGGTTCCCTCGGACTTGAACCAAATCGCCGACTTTCGGGATATAGGTTTGAGCAAACCGCTTTTGCCGGAAAAAGCATAGCTGCAAGACCGCATCCCGGTGTTCGTCTTTCAAATCGATATACCAGTGTCCGGACACCGCCGGTTTGAATGCGTGGATTTCACCGATGACGCGAACCTGACCAAAGGTTCCGGCCATCACGGCATTGAGTTGTCCGAGTAAATCGGAAACGGAAAAAAGGGGCGCCTCCCGGACTGGGTCGGGAACCGAAAATAAGTCGTCATCCTCAAACATAGGAAGGCGCGCCTTCTTCGGGAATAAGGTTGCCCCGAAGTGAAAACCGATTAACGACGACGGGCCGGAGCAGGAGCCGCAGCCGGGCGACCGTCAATGTGACGGAACGTGATACGACCTTTTGTTAAATCGTACGGAGAAAGTTCCAAGGAGACTTTGTCTCCCGCCAGAATACGAATGTGGTGCTTACGCATCTTGCCGTTTGTGTAGGCAATAAGCTCATGCCCGTTTTCCAATTTCACGCGATACCGCGCATCGGGAAGCACTTCGAGTACTTCACCGGCCATTTCAATCAGGTCTTCTTTTGCCATAAATCCGAAAAAGAAAATTAAACACAACGCAGACGAGGGACTGTTCTAAGCCCCTTCGCTACGCACGCAACGGGGGCATTTTACTCATGGATGAGCGGATTTATTTGAATTGAGTTGAAAAAAACGCGCCTTCGGTTCGTTGCGTTTTGACACAGGCGCGGGGAAAAAGCCCTCTTGGCTCGCTTCTATAATGCGGACAAAAAACGATACGGCGCGTTTTTTCAGCCGTCTAAAAGAAAGAGAATCCATGTCCATCCAACCCCTTGACTTATCGGGTGCCCGCCGCGAATGGGCTCGCGTCCGTCGTACCAATCCCCTCGTTCACTGCATGACTAATGCCGTTGCCTGTGCTTTCACGGCCGATGTCTTAGCTGCTGCCGGAGCCAGCCCTGCCATGCTACCTGCGAAAGAAGAAGCGCCGGACTTTACGCGTATTGCCGCCGCGTTACTCGTCAATGTCGGGACCCTGACGGCTCCCGATGCCGACGCGATGCTCCTGACAACGCGCGCGGCCCTGTATGCCAAAAAGCCCTGGGTTCTCGACCCGGTTGCCGCCGGCGTTTCGCTTTGGCGTGATTCCGTGATTGCCAAACTCGTTTTGAACAGCCCGACGGTTATCCGCGGCAACCCATCTGAAATCGTGGCACTCAGCGGCGGAGAAAAAACCGCCAAGGGCGTAGATAGCATCCTGACAAGTGCCGATGCATTAGAGGCCGCCCAAACTCTGGCTTCCGGCGCTCAAACCATCGTTGCCGTCACGGGGCAAGTTGACTACATCACGAACGGAACCCGAACGCTTTCAGTTGCAGGCGGCAACGCCAAAGTCGGACGTATTGTCGGAACCGGCTGCTCCTTGTCGGCCTTGGTCGCTGCCTTTATCGCAGGCGCCGACGATCTTCTTGTGGCCGCCGCTTCTGCCTGTGCCCTTGCGAAAACGGCAGCACAAACTGTCGGAGACAAGCCCTACGGAAGTTTTCATACGGCCTATTTGGACGCCATCGAAACCGTCAGCCTGCAGGCCCTGTGATGCGAACGCCTCCGGATTTGACGCTTTACCTAGTCTTAGACCCCGTTTTGTGCGGCGGGGCCGAGGGTATGGTGCAAACGGCCCTGCAAGCCGCTCAGGCCGGCGCCACCTGCGTGCAACTTCGAGCGCCCGATTGGAGCACGCAAGCGCTTGTGGACTGCGGACTGAAGTTAAAACACGTTTTATCGCCCTACGGGGTGCCGCTCATTGTCAATAACGACGTGAAGGCCGCCGAACAGATCGGCGCGAGCGGGGTGCACGTCGGGCAAAGCGATATGGATCCGCGCAAGGCGCGTGCCCTTTTAGGCGATGACGCTCTCATCGGTCTTTCGATTACCCGGTACGAAGAAATCGGAACCCTAGATCCCACTGTTGTCGACTACGCCGGTGTAGGTCCGGTTTACGCCACGTCGACCAAAAAAGATGCCGCTCCGGCAATGGGACCGGATCTGTTGCGCCGAATCGTCGAAAAGCTTTCCGTCCCGGTTGTTGCTATCGGCGGCATCGGCGTTACGCAAGCCCGACAAATGCGCCGCGCCGGAGCCCGAGGCATTGCTGTGGTTTCAGCGATTTGCGGGCAACGCGATGTTGCTTTAGCGACAAGAACACTGAAATCCGCGTTCGGTCAAGTTTCCTAAGTAATTCGGGAAGACGGCTATCTGTATAGTCTTTTCGTATCCACGCATTTGTAGGAGGACTAGCCATGCACGACGATTTGTTTCATACCCTTGATGAGGCTCCGGCCGATCCGATTCTCAGCGTTTCCGCGCGCTTTGCCCGAGACAATCGAGCCGAAAAGGTCAATCTCGGCGTCGGCGCCTATCTTGACACCAACGGCAATCCGACAACCTTAGAGGTCGTCCGTCAGGAAGAAACAGCCTTGGCCGGCACACCCGGCGGTTCACGCCACTATTACGGTCCCATGAGCGGCGATGCGGCCTTGCGAGGCGCCGTGCAAGAGTTACTTTTCGGGGCTGATAGCGAAATCGTTCGCAGCAAACGCGCCGCCACCGTTCAAACGCTCGGAGGAACGGGGGCACTGCGCTTAGCTGGCGACCTACTTGCCTCGCGCCTATCCTGCACAGTCGGTGCGACAAGCAACCCGACCTGGGATAACCACAACGCCCTTTTTGCCGCCTCGGGCCTCAAAGTTTTACGGTATCGCTACTACAAACCCGAAGTCGGCGTAGATTTCGAGGGCCTAATCGAAGACTTACAGGCGCTTCCGGAAAAAAGCGTGACCCTTTTGCACGCCTGTTGCCACAACCCGACCGGGTATGACTTAAATAGCGACCAGTGGAACGAGGTACTCGATGTTTGCCGGAAAAACCACCTGATTGCGCTTTTAGATATCGCCTACCAAGGTTTCGGGGACGGTCTTACGGAAGACACTTACGCCGTGCGTCTTTTTGCGCAATCGGGTCTGGACTTTTTCGTTTCCAGTTCGTTTTCCAAAAACTTCGGTCTGTACGGAGAGCGAATCGGGGCCCTGACGGTTGTCACGCAAAACGAAAAAGAAGCGCACGCCGTTTTAACTCAGGCCGAAAGCCTCGTGCGCAGCAGTTACTCCAATCCCCCGCTTCACGGCGCCCGAATCGTGCGCAATATCTTGACGGACCCGGTGAAAAAAGCCGCTTGGGAAAACGAAGTGAACGGCATGCGCAATCGCATCCGCACAATGCGAGTCACACTTGCGCGTGCCATGAAAGAGATCGGAGCCAAACGCGATTTCAGTTTTATCGCGCGGCAAAAAGGCATGTTCTCCTACACAGGCTTTACACCCGAGCAGATCGAACGCCTCGCCAGTGACTTCGGCATCTATGCCGTCCAAAACGGACGAATTTGCCTATGCGGATTAAACGATAAGAACATTGACTACGTGGCACGCGCCTTTTCCGCCGTGCTTTAAAGGGGTTTCGGCAAGAAGCGAATCGATTCTTTTTTCGGGAGCGCGACACAACGGAAACACCCGTTTTGCAGAACCGAAAAAACTCCGAATCGCGTCTTGCCAATTTTTCCGATTATGTATATAGTTCCGCTTCTGCATTCCCCGATAGCTCAGTCGGTAGAGCAACGGACTGTTAATCCGTGGGTCGTTGGTTCGAGCCCAACTCGGGGAGCCAGATTCAAAAAACGGTCCACCTTTCGGTGGCCTTTTTTTTCTGTGTTGTCGGACTTGCCGATCGGCAATCCGACCAGATAATCCCGAACAAACGAAAGGATTCATTTCGGACAACCTTCCATGCAGACACTTGAGCGCTTCAGTCGGTTCGCCAACAAAACCTTCCCGCTTTGGATGCTCGTGTTTGCAGGCGCGGCGTATATCAAGCCCGAACTTTTCGTCTCTCTGACACCTTGGGTCTCGCCGATGCT
The DNA here is from genome assembly GCA_900544335.1 of uncultured Sutterella sp. Taxonomy (GTDB): domain Bacteria; phylum Pseudomonadota; class Gammaproteobacteria; order Burkholderiales; family Burkholderiaceae_F; genus Duodenibacillus. The sequence continues at coordinate 35,399 of UQUS01000014.1, read as the reverse complement.
CGGACTAGTGATGTTCGGCATGGGATTGACGCTTTCGATTTCGGACTTTAAAGCCGTCCTCTCGCATCCGACGGAAGTAATCCTCGGCATTTTCGCGCAATACAGTTTGATGCCGGCCATTGCCTACGGCATTTGCGTTGCCTTGGATCTGCCCGGGGAACTTGCCATCGGCGTGATTTTGGTCGGAGCCTGCCCGGGCGGAACCTCGAGTAACGTTCTGACGTATTTGGCGCGCGGCGATGTGGCGCTCTCGGTAACCCTCACGAGTTGCACGACGCTTTTAGCCCCCTTTGTCACCCCGACCATCGTGGCGTGGTTAGCCCAGGAGTGGGTGGCCGTTGACCCCTATGCGATGTTTAAATCCATCTGCTGGATTATTTTGATTCCCGTGGCAGCCGGCGTTGCCGTGCACGCCCTGGTCGGAGAGAGAATCCGTCAGGCTTCCGACGTCCTGCCGCTTCTAAGTATTGCTGTCATTATCGTCATCGTAGCCGTTGTCGTGGCCGGTGCCCGGGACTCGCTCTCGCAAGCCGTTCCGCTCGCTTTCCTGGCCGTATTCCTTCATAACGGTCTCGGGCTGCTTTTAGGATACCTTTTGGCGCTTGCCTGCGGTTCGGACTTGGCCAAACGCAAATGCATTTCCATCGAAGTCGGCACCCAAAACGCCGGCCTCGGGGCTGCTCTGGCCTCACTTCACTTTGCCGCGATGCCGATGATTGCCGTTCCGTCGGCGATTTTCAGTTTCTGGAACATCATCTCCGGATCGATTGTTGCTTCGTATTTTCGAAAAATACCCGAAAAGAAGGCGCACACAAACGCTGATTTTTGATATAGTCTGCCCGTGATGTTCCTGCATCGCGCCCCAGTTCCGGAGCTGTCGCGATTTTTCCCTTTCCAGTTTCGCACCGTGTGCCCGCTTGGCTTGTTTGTGTTTGAAAACCGAAAATTTCCCGACAACCGAATAAAGACTCTTTCCACTACCGTTGAATAAAGGAACTCTCTGATGAGTGATTTAATCCTCTCCGTTTCCGACAGCGATTTTCAGTCCGAAGTCCTCTCCGTCACGGACACGCCCGTTATCGTCGATTTCTGGGCACCGTGGTGCGGCCCGTGCCGTATGCTCTCGCCCCTGGTTGACGCGGCGGCCGAAGAGTACGAAGGGCGTGTTCTTTTTGCCAAGTACAACGTCGATGAGGGCGGAGAGGTTGCCGCTCAGTACGGCGTGCGCGGCGTGCCGACATTGCTGGTCTTTAAAAACGGAGACTTAGTCGGACAGCATACGGGCATGATGGCTAAATCCCAATTGACCGCCTTTATCGACCAATATCTTTAAAACCTTCTTTTGAGCGGGCAGACGCGCACGAACGTCTGCTCAGCGTTTTTCTTTTCTTCTTTTTTCATGCATCTTTCAGAACTTAAAACCCTGCACATCAGCCATCTGCTCGACATGGCCACGGAGCTTGAGATCGAGAACGCGCAGCGTATGCGCAAACAGGAGTTGATGTTTGCCATTCTCAAAAAACGTGCCAAGTCCGGCGAACAGATTTTCGGAGACGGAACCCTGGAGGTTCTGCCCGACGGATTCGGTTTCTTAAGAAGCCCGGATACGAGTTACCTGGCCAGCACCGATGACATTTACATCTCGCCCTCGCAGATTCGCCGCTTTAACTTACATACGGGCGACTCGATTGAAGGTGAAGTGCGTACCCCCAAGGATAACGAGCGGTACTTTGCCCTCGTCAAGGTCGATACGGTCAACGGCCAACCGCCGGAAAACCTCAAGCACCGCATGCTCTTTGAAAACCTCACGCCGCTCTTTCCGAACGTGCCGCTCACACTTGAGCGCAACATGCGCGGCGATGAGAACATCACGGGGCGACTAATCGACATCATTGCCCCGATCGGCAAGGGGCAGCGCGGTCTACTTGTCGCAAGTCCCAAATCCGGTAAGACCGTCTTGATGCAGCACATTGCCCACGCCATCACGGCCAATCACCCCGATTGCATCCTCATCGTGCTCCTGATTGACGAACGTCCGGAAGAAGTGACCGAGATGCAGCGCTCCGTGCGCGGCGAAGTGATTGCCAGTACGTTCGACGAGCCGGCCACACGCCACGTGCAAGTGGCCGAAATGGTCATCGAAAAAGCCAAGCGTTTGGCCGAAAGCAAGAAAGACGTCATCATCCTTTTGGATTCGATTACGCGTCTGGCTCGCGCCTACAACACCGTCATTCCGAGTTCCGGGAAGGTTCTGACGGGCGGTGTCGATGCCAATGCCCTGCAGCGCCCCAAGCGCTTTTTCGGTGCGGCACGCAATATCGAAGAAGGCGGGTCGCTGACGATTCTTGCAACGGCCCTGATTGATACGGGCTCGCGTATGGACGACGTGATTTACGAAGAGTTCAAAGGCACGGGCAACATGGAAATCCATCTGGAGCGGCGCCTGGCGGAAAAACGCGTCTATCCGGCCATCAATGTCAACCGTTCCGGCACACGTCGCGAAGAACTTTTGCTCAAGCCCGACGTGTTGCAGAAAGTTTGGGTCCTGCGCAAGCTTCTTTACGATATGGATGAAATCGAGGCGATGGAATTCCTCTTGGATAAGATGCGTAACACCAAGAGTAATGCCGAGTTCTTCGACATGATGCGTCGCTCGGGTTAGCCACTGGACAAAACCGCCGAAAATTCGGCGGTTTTGCGTTACTGAAGGAGGCTCGCCTCTGTCGACTTTAAACGACTAGCCGGGCTTTTCGCTCACGTACCGCACTTCGATAATTTCCAAAATCTCCACGTGCGCCGGATGGTCGATTGTCGCGGGCGTCGGAAGTTTCACTTGATCGCCTTCGCGGGCCTTTAAGAACACGCGGGCAATGGGGCTGACCCAACTGACGTCACCGTGCTCGGGATCGGCTTCATCGATTCCGACAATGCGGATGGTGTGTTCGGTATGGTCCGAAAGCGATTCGTAAACGACCGTGGCGCCGAAGAAAATCTGGTCGGTTTGAGGGCGCGTTGCCGGGTCGACCACTTCGGCCGATTCAATGCGCTTGTTGAGAAAACGGATTCGCCGATCCATTTCACGCAACCGACGCTTGCCGTACAGGTAATCACCGTTTTCGCTACGGTCGCCGTTACTGGCCGCCCAACTGACGACATTGACCATCGCCGGGCGCTCCACATTCACGAGCTTTTCGCGCTCGTCCAAAAGTCGCCTGTAGCACGCCGGCGTCATGTAATTTTTCGTATTGGGCGGCAATCCGGGAAGTTTGACTTCCTCTTCATCGTCGTTTAACTGTGAGGAATCCATAAGTTCGTCACCCTCCGTTTCGATGGCGTCCATTATAAATCGAGACGTGTAAGTCCTCGACCTTAAAAGTGCTCCTCGTCCGTCAAGTACCGCCACCTGCCGTACGGAAGATTTCCGAGGCGCACATTGCCGATACGCACGCGCTTTAAACGCAAAACACGCAGACCGACGGCCTCGCACATGCGGCGAATCTGACGCTTCTTGCCTTCCTGCAAGATAAAGCGCAGTTCGCTTTCATTGAGCCAAGAAACTTTAGCCGGAAGAAGAGGTTTCCCGTCAAGCGCAAGTCCGTGATTTAAAAGCGCCAAACCCTTTTCCGAAAGAGCCTCACGACCGGACCGGCCGTCAAAGCCTGCAATACGCACGATGTATTCTTTTTCAACAGTGGACGAGGCATCGATCAGGGTCTTAGCCACACGCCCGTCTTGCGTTAACACCAGAAGTCCGACCGAATCAATGTCAAGGCGACCGGCCGGCACCAGACTTTTAAGTTGTGCAGGAGAAAAACGCCGCTTCGACGTATCGCCCGCCCAATGGTTTTCCGGCGTCACAAGAACGCGAGCCGGTAGATACCCGTCTTCGGCTTGGCCGCTTACGTACCCCACGGGTTTATGAATCAGAATCGTCACGCGCGATGCCTGTTCGCGCTGCGCGACCCGGTCGACGGTAATCACAGCATCGGATCGGATTTTCTCCCCGAGTTGCGCTGTTTTCCCGTTGACCTTCACAAGGCCCGCTTCAATCCACGCATCGGCCTCGCGACGACTCGCAAGGCCGAGCTCACTCATGCGCTTACTGAGGCGAACGAGTTTCGGACCGGCCTCAACACCCATTAAACCGCCCCCAGAAGGCAATACTCCATGATGCCTTTTTGGGCATGCAAGCGATTTTCTGCTTCATCCCAAACGACAGACTGCGGCCCGTCGATTACGGAGGCGGCCACCTCTTCGCCGCGATGGGCCGGCAAGCAGTGCATGAAAAGAGCCTGCGGACCGGCTGCGGCCATGACGGCATCGTTGACCTGAAAGGACGCAAAATCATGACGGCGCTTCTCGTTTTCTTTTTCAAAGCCCATCGAGGTCCAAACGTCAGTTGTCACAAGGTCGGCGCCCTTGGCGGCTTCAATCGGATCACGCGTGACGGTGTAGTAGTTGCCGGCCGGAATCAAACTCGTGTCAATCGGATAGCCTTCGGGGATGGCAAGCGTCATCTCAAAGCCCAAAATCTTGGCCGCTTCGAGCCATGAGTAGCTCATGTTGTTGGCGTCCCCGATCCAGGCGACCCTTTTGCCGCGAATCGACCCCTTATGCTCCATGAAGGTCAGGATGTCGGTCATGATTTGCACCGGGTGGTATTCGTTTGTAAGGCCGTTGATTACAGGCACCTGACTATTTTGAGCAAAGGCGACAAGGCGGTCTTGCCCGAAGGTGCGAATCATCACCAAATCGACCATGCGACTGATGACGCGGGCGGTATCTTCAATTGATTCGGAACGCCCGAGTTGCGAGCCCTGGCTTGTCAGATTCACCACGTTGCCGCCCATCTGGTAAAAGCCCGTTTCAAAAGACACGCGCGTACGGGTGCTCGCCTTCTCGAAAATCATCGCAAGAACTTTTCCGTGGAAGGGCTCGTAGGGATTTCCGGCCTTTTGACGGGCTTTAATCCAAAGAGCCCTTTCAAGCATGTGCTCAAGTTCTTCGGCGCTGAAATCGGCCAGTTTTAAAAAGTGTCGTAGTAAAGCCATTCTTTTCCCTTATTTTTCCAATTTAACGGTCATCGGATAATTCCAAACCGGACCCGAGAAGGCCACGTCACTGACGCGTGCTCCGATCGGGCACTGGCGTCGCTTAAATTCGGCTCGGTGCGTCATGCGGACGATGCGCTCGACCAAGGCTCGATCGAATCCGGCTTTAACGATTTCGGATACCGATTTTCCCTGATCGACATAAAGACGCAAGACGGCATCTAAAACCGGATACTCCGGGAGACTTTGCGAGTCCTTCTGCCCTTCGCGCAATTCGGCCGAAGGCGCTCTCGAAATAATACTTTCGGGAATGAGTTCTCGCCCGGCTCGCGCATTGCGATATCGGCAAAGCGCCCAGACATCGGTCTTGTAGACATCGGAAATTGCTTCAAATGCCCCCGTGGTATCGCCGTAAAGCGTCGCATACCCGGCCGCCGACTCACTCTTATTGCTGGTGGCAATGACAAGACGCCCGAACTTGTTGGCGTAGGCCATCAAAAGATTGCCGCGGATACGCGCCTGAAGGTTTTCTTCCGTAGCGTCCCAGGTCGTCCCGGCAAAATCCTCCGAAAGCTCCTTGCGATAGGCATCAAAAAGAGCCCCGATCGGACGGATGGTGTAGTGAATCCCGAGGTTCTTCGCGAGTTTTTCCGCTTCCGTCAAGCTTAAATCCGTCGTGTATCGCGTCGGCATCATGAGCGTATACACGTTTTCCGGCCCCAACGCATCGGCACAAATCGTTGCAACCAAGGCGCTGTCCACGCCACCCGATAGCCCGATTTGTACGGCTTTAAAGCCGTTCTTGTGCACATAGTCGCCAAGGGCGAGAACTAAGGCGTCGTAAAGCTCTCCGAGGTCATCGACCGGGGTCGGGTCAAGCGCTTTCGTGCCGGTCAAATCCACGGTCTTAAAGTCCTCGGTCGAGCACGCAAGACGCGCTGTACAGGCCCCGTCGCGGTTAACGACAAAGCTCGCGCCGTCAAAAACCCACACATCGGCGCCGCCGACAAGGTTGGCAAAAAGAACCGGCAAAGCGAGCTTTTTGGCAGCTTGACTTACTATGTTAAGACGCTCCTTGGGGCGCGCCCGTTTAAAGGGATCGGCGGCGACCACCAACACGGCTTCGGCTCCGCGTAGTTTCATATCGGAAACCGAATCCGGGAGTGAATCGATTTGCGTCAAAATCCCGAAGCGCGTTCCGGCGATTTCGACAACTTCCCCGGGCACAACCAAACGATTGGTGCCGTTTTCAACGAGGACGAGCCCGGGAGTCATTCCGAATAGTGCCGGAACGGCAAGTTTCGGAGCAAGCGTCGTAAAGGCCTCCTTTTGCCGGAGCAAAAACTCCGCGCGGCGGGAAAAACCTTCTACCGGATATCCGGTTAACGCGCCCAGAGGCGCGACAAGAAGACCGGCGCCTTCCTGACGAGCACGTAAAGACGCTTCCTGCAATTTCTCGGCATTGGCGCGGAAATCGCCGACAGACGCATTGATTTGAAAAATTGAAACGCCTAACATAATTGCTTGTCCTTTCGTTTTGAGGCGGGACAATTGTAGTCACAACCCTTTTAAGGAGCGTTTTCTTGAGTTTTGAATCTGCAAAAGCGCAACTCGCACGCCACAACCTATCAGACAAAATACGTATTTGCGAGGATCCGACACCGACGGTGGAGACGGCTGCACATGCGTTGGGGTGCGCGCCGGGCAATATTGCAAAGACACTGGCCTTTTTGGTTGACGGCAAACCCGTTTTGGTTGTCGCCGCCGGCGATGCTCGTATCGACAACAAAAAATTTAAAGCTGTCTTTCGCACCAAAGCGAGCATGATTGCTCACGAAGCCGTTGAAGACTACACGGGACACCCGATGGGAGGCGTCTGCCCGTTCGGCGTCAAAGAAGGCTGCCGCGTCTATCTAGATCAATCTCTGAAGCGCTACGAGAAAATCTTCCCTGCCTGCGGAACGGCTCACAGTGCCGTGGACCTGACGCTCAAAGAATTGGAAGAAAGTGCCGAAGCTGTCGGCTGGGTCGATGTCTCAAAAGACCCGGTTCCCGTCGCCGGCTAATTTCTTAAGGGCTCGAGCCAGGGTTTCGGGTTCCGTATCCCCGGCAAGGGTCACGTCAGAAAACCCGGATTCCTTGAGCGCCTGTACGCAGCGCGGGTGAATTGTGAGAACTCGTCCCGATTGCAGCCACCCAAATGCGTCGGGAATCCCCTCAAGCGCCCTTTTGAAAACACCGACGGCTTCGGTGCTTGTCAGGAGCAAGACGGGGTACTCTTCTTGCATTGCCTTTTTAAGCGCCTCTTTTTTCTCCGTGTCCATCGTAAAGGGGATGCGCTCATAGATACACAGCTTTTCGATATGCACACCGGCATCAATTAGTTGCTCGGAAAGCCACTCCCGCCCGCTTTGCGCTCGGAAAATTAATAGCGATTTCGGTAGACCCGCAATCTTCATCGCTTTAAAAAGAGATTCACTCCCGGAGGAAGCTACCTGACCTTCCGGGCAAAGGATTCGGACCGATGGGCCCCAGGCATTTTGCACGGCCCGAGCCGTTGCCCCTCCGGCACAGCAAACGGTAACAGACGGCGGGATGCTCGGCATCTGCACGTGAGCAAAAGAAACGGCCGTCGGACTGACAAACAAAAACGCATCAAATCGCGACAGATTCGAAAGCGTCCGATTCACGGCGTTCATATCGCTCGGAGGAGCAAACGTAAAGGCAGGCCAAAGCCATGTCGCGGATTCGGCAAGTTCCCGAGCTAAGTTTTCCGACTCCTTGGGTGGGCGCGTCAAAATGAAGCGAGCCTTGCGCGTCATGAATTCCGTGTCTCCGACAAAACGGCATCCAGGACTTTTTGCGCGCCCTGCTTTAATAGTTGCCCGACAACACGCGAAGCCAGCTCTTCGGCTTGTGCGTACGGGGCACATTCTTGAGCAAAGAGCACGCGACCGGTTCGATGATCTCCGACAAGAGCCCGAAGCCAAAGGTTCCCGTCCCGGTCGACGGCATACGCAGCAAGCGGCACCTGACAAGAGCCGCCGAGCGCACGACTGACGGCGCGCTCGGCTGTGCAAGCCGCACGCGTTTTTTCGTCATTCAAAAACGCAACCAGTCGAGCCAAGCGTTCATCGTTCGAACGAATTTCAATTCCGAGGGCTCCTTGTCCGGGAGCGGGAAGACTCACTTCAGGCGGAAGCCACTTGCGGATGCGATCGGAAAGCCCCAGGCGCTTTAACCCTGCCCCGGCCATAATCAATGCATCGAACTGTCCGGCATCGAGTTTACTTAGCCGCGTTCCGACATTACCGCGCACGGACCGAACGACAAGGTGCGGATACCGGCTTTTGAGCATCAATTCGCGTCGCAGGCTTGATGTTCCGACAACAGAGCCCTCGGGCATCGCTTCTAAAGAGGCAAATCGGGAACTGACAAACGCATCGCGCGAATCTTCGCGCACCGTGACGCAAGCTAAGGAAAACCCTTCGGGCAGTTGCATCGGGACATCTTTAAGGGAGTGAACGGCAAGGTCGGCTCTTCCCTCTTGCATCGCTGCCTCAAGTTCTTTGACAAAAAGCCCCTTGCCGCCGACAAGCGAGAGTTTCTTATCGAGAATCTTATCGCCGCGCGTTGTGATGCTGAGAATCGAAACATCACAGGTCGGGTAGCGCCTCTGAAGTAACGACTGAACGTGCTTGGCCTGCCACATAGCCAGGGCACTTTCCCGACTGGCGATAACAATTGATTGTTTTTCCATTGTACTTTCGAATCCTTCCCGTAAAACCGCCGGTTCGAACGGTCTTAAAAAACGATGTGAAATTTTACCGAAAAGCAAACAATGTCCTCCTGACACCCCCGTTCGGAGCGATACCAGTCCTCAGACTTGACGCCCGTGGTTTGTGTTAGGTTTTGACCTTGGAAGGATTGCTCTGAGCGTGCAACCACCTAGGCGGAACGGCTCCGACGCGAGTGATGCATCAGGCCAAACGCCGAGAGGGAAATTGACCGAGCGCGAAGCAGTAGAGCCGGCGACATCGCCGGCTTTTCCGTGTTAAATGAAACTTTCTGCGGCCAAAAAGAGCACGACCAAACCGAAAACAATTCGGTACCAGCCGAACCCGCGGAAATCGTTGTGACTGACAAAGGCCAAGAGCCACTTGACGACCACAATGGCCGAGATGAAACTGACAACGCCGCCGAGCAAAATCGCCGGCCCCATCTCGACGCTTAAGGACTCATAGTTTTTAAATAGGTCGTAGACCGTTGCGCCGAAAATCGTCGGAATCGACAAAAAGAAAGAAAATTCCGTGGCAGCCCGGCGCGATAAACCTAAGACCATCCCGCCGATAATCGTGGCACCTGAGCGGCTCATCCCCGGAATCAAGGCAAGGCACTGCATGCAGCCCACACCGAAGGCGTCTTTGACTGTCATATCATCCATCGTTTCGACGCGCGGCGTCCAGGCTTTCCGAATATTGATGTTTTCAACGAGCAAAATCACAACGCCGCCGACAATGAGTGTCACGGCCACCGTCACCGGATTAAATAGGTACATCTTGATGGCCTTGGCCAGCATCAGACCGATAAGGGCCGCCGGAATAAACGCAACGACCGTGTTAACGGCCAGACGCTGATCTTTTCCCGGATGAAACAGATTTTTCAGAATCGAAATAATCCGATCGCGGTAATACCAACACACGGCCAAAATGGCACCTGCCTGAATCGCGACAAAAAACGTATCGGCACCCTCGCCGTTAAAACGGACAACAGCACCGGCGACAATCAGGTGCCCGGTGGAACTAATCGGCAAAAACTCCGTTAATCCCTCGACGATGCCGAGGAAAATCGCCTGTACGGCTTCAAGCCAATGCATAAAAAAGGGTTCCCGAGTCGATTAGAAGGGAAGCTTCATTCCCGGAGGAAGGGGCATGCCGGCCGTGACCGACCGCATCTTCGCTTCCGTTGTCTCCGTGACCTTGTGCGCCGCATCGTTTAATGCCGCGGCAATCAGGTCTTCGAGCATTTCCCGATCATCGGGCTCACCGGAAAAGACGCTCGGATCGATTTGAACCTTCTTGGCCTCGTGCTTGCAAGTCATCGTAATTCTGACCATGCCGGCACCGGCCTCACCGACAACTTCCATATTGCCGAGTTCGGCCTGGGCGCGCTCGATGTTTTGTTGCATCTTCTGCGCTTGGGCAAGAAGTCCCTGAAAATTACCTCTCATCATGATTTCTTTCCTTTTTCTTGAGCGATGCGTACCGACGCCTCGTCGAGTGTCGCATCAAACATCTGTAAACATTTCTGCACAAAAGGATCGCTACGGAAGGCCTCGATTAAAGCCTTTTGGGCACGAAGTTTCTCGGCTCGTTCCAATTTGGAAATGCTCGTTGCCTCACTCGTGCATTCGCCCGAAGCAAACGTCACCGTAAAGGGCGATCCCGTGACATCCCGAATGGCCTTCGTTAATTGACCGATCAGTTCCTCGGTCACAAACGAACGCGAACGCGGGCGTAATGATACGTGCTTATCGTCAAAGGCGAGTAGCTCACTGCCGGAGGCGACTTCCCGCGGGAAACCCTCCAAGCACGTCTGACACAGCAAACGGCGCCAACCGAGTAACTCAGGAGACGGAACAAAATCAATTGCGTCGCCCCATTTGAGTTCGTGTCCGAAGTCGGAAGGCGCTAGGGTTTTCCCGGCTCGTCCTCCCAAGGCGCGGGCGCAGGACGTGCCTCTTTCGAACTCTCGGAAGGGGCTTCAGGTGTCGCTCCCTTTTCCTCATGAACGGGAACCGTGCCTTTAAATCCGGCGGGTTTAAAGGCCAGCATCCGCAAAACGGCCATCGTAAATCCGGCGTATTCGTCGGGCGCGACCGACATGTCCGCGCGTGCCTGAAGAACGATTTGATAATCGAGCTGCACCTCTTCGGGCGTCATCTCTTTGGCTAGACGCAAAATCCCGCTATTTTGAGGGTTGTCGGCCGGGTAGGCATCCGGAACACGCTGAGCGATGGCTACGCTGTGAAAAAGCGAGGCCCAATCGCGAACGGCCTGAGAAAACGAAAAACTGCGCGCATTCATTTCATCGGCAAGGCGAAGTGCCTTTTTGGCACTGCCTTCCAAGACCGCCTCGGTCATTTGCACTAAAACATCCGAATCGACGATGCCGAGCATGTTGCGAACCGCTTCAAGGGTTACGGGACCGGCAGCGTAAGCAATCGCTTGATCTAATAGGCTTAAGCCGTCTCGCATCGAGCCGCGGGCGCCGACGCCGAGTAGGTGTAGCGCCGCAGGCTCCGCCTTAATCCCCTCAACCTGAAGGATATGCGCCATGTGCGAGGCTACAGCCTCGGGCGTCATATTTTTAAGATTAAATTGCAGACAGCGCGAAAGCACCGTCACGGGAACCTTTTGCGGGTCGGTTGTTACCAGAATGAATTTGACGTATTCGGGAGGCTCTTCCAGGGTCTTGAGCATGGCGTTGAAGGCATGGGCACTTAGCATATGCACTTCGTCGATCATGTAGACCTTGTAGCGCGCATTGGTGGGCGCATACATCGCGCGCTCCAAAAGCGCTGTCATCTCTTCGACCGAACGGTTCGAGGCCGCATCGATTTCAATGTAGTCGATAAAGCGTCCTTCATCGATCGCGCGGCACGCCTCGCATTTGCCGCACGGGTGACTGGTCACACCCCCTTTGCCGTCCTCGCCCGTGCAATTAAGGCACTTGGCAAGAATGCGCGAGAGCGTGGTTTTGCCGACGCCGCGCGTGCCGGTAAATAGATAGGCGTGATGCAGTCTGTTTTCATCGAGCGCATGCCGCAACGCTGCGACGACGTGCTCTTGTCCGACCATACTGTCAAAATCATGCGGACGCCATTTGCGCGCCAAGACTTGATAACTCATATGCTGTTTGAAACCGTAAAGTAGGAGCGATTGCGACCCGAACGGTCATTTATGTTCGGCAGGCATTTTAAAGGAAAGAGGCCAAAGGAGTTCGGCATAATCGGCGAACCGACCGCCCTGAAAACGCACGAAAAACGACCAAAGAAAAGGCGAGCCTTATCCTCGGCACTAAGAGTGTTCCGCCGTGGCTGCTTCGTTCCCGACCTGACCAGGTTAGCAGAGCTCTTATGCGAGGGGGCCCGCCGAGGGCAGATTGTATAGGAATTTGTCTGCCCTTAGATGAGGTTCACAATCACCAAAATCACCGGCATGGCAAAAACAACGGCCGCCGTCGAAGCGCCGATGGCCTCGGCAGCAAATTCCGCATCGCCCCCGTAGGCCTTACTTAAAACCGAAATCACGGAAGAGACGGGAAGCGCCGACACAATCATAAAGACGCGAAGCATGAAGGGATCAAGACCGAAAGGTTGTGCTGCGCAGTACGTAATAATCGGGCGCAAAACGTAGCAGGCAAACAAAATCAGCCACAACTCGCGCGGCATCTTTTTTAAGCGTCCGAACCCGACCATTTGCACCGTAATACCCACGAAAATCAACGCCAAGGGCGTCGTAAGATTTCCCAGGTACCGCGTAATCATCATGATTGTATCGGGCACTTTGAGGCTAACGAGGACACACAAAAGACCCAAAGCACATCCGACAAGCGGGGGCTTGAAAAGCATGCGGATGCTCTTAAAAGACCAAAGCTTCGGCGCCTTACCCCCGACGCGCCGCACGTTATCGAGTTGAATGTTATATAGACCGACCGTCCAAATAAAAAGGCAATTGGCAATAAAGTACTCGAGCACGTACGGAATACCGCGCTCGCCGTACATGGCCATGACGATGGGAACGCCGACAAAAAGCACGGTCGAACCGGAAAAGCAGGAAATAAAGGTTCCGGCACGCTCCTTGGCAACCCAGCCGATTTTGATAAACAGGATCGAGAAAAGAAAGTTAATGAAAATAACGATAAAGGGAAGCGTCAGACTTTGCGCCAATTCCATGAACTGGTCGTGCGTAAACCGCGCCGCCACGGAATAAAAGAGAAAACACGGCAGTGAAATATTGACGAGTTTGGCAATAAGCGCCCGACTTTGTTCATTAAAAGTGCCTTTGTGCGCAAAATAAAAGCCGACTCCGGCTACAACTGCAACGACCGCCACCGCACACAAGGAATTGAGTATCGCCTCAATCATCACGTTTCCCCTACGCCGTTTTCCGATGTGCCGTATTTTATCCGTCGGCACAAAGAGGCGTTTCTTCGATACACTTGAGTTTTATTGCAATCGGAAGATGCAATTTCCTTTTCCAGAAACCGAACCCGAACTTTTTTACTTCAGGGGGATTACCTTATGTGCACGAGTTTTACAGCCGGAAAAGCCGTTACGGCAGACGGCTCTTTGATTGTGGCCCGTAGCGCCGACAGTGCGGCCATTAAAGCCCAGCATTTCGTTTACCACCCGGCTCGTACCGGACAAACAGGGACGTACAGCACAAAAGCACACGGGGGCGTCAACGACTTTACGTATCCGCTTCCGGAAACCTCCTTAGCTTACACAACCATGCCGTTTTGGAAGACGCAGTTACACGGAGCGGCAGGCTTTAATGAGGCAGGCCTCGGCGTAACAGGCACCGAATCAATTTACGCGAGCGACATCGCCTTAGCCGCCGACCCCTACGTCAAAGAAACGGGCATTACCGAAGATGACATTGCCGACATCATCCTGTCGCGTTGCCGAACGGCTCGGGAAGGCGTCCTCTTGCTCGGTTCGATTATCGAAGAAAAAGGCGCGGGCGAAGGCTTCGGCGTTGCCTTTGTCGATGCCGATGAAATTTGGTATTTGGAAACGGGAACCGGCCATCAGTGGGTTGCCCAGAAAACGCCCGATGGCAAATATTTTGCCTCGGCCAATCAAGGGCGTCTGCAAGACTATGACCCCAACTCACCCGATACTTTAGGCTCGAAAACACTGGTGGAGTTTGCCATTGCCCAAGGCCTATACAAACCGGAAACGGACGGAAAATTTAATTTTGCCAAGGCCTACACACGCGATGACGGGCGAGATCGCATTTATAACGACCCGCGTGTTTGGATTATCCAAAAGATGCTCAATCCCACACTCACGCAAGATCCGCAGCAAGGACGCAACTTCCCCGTGTATCTCACGCCGGAAAAGAAAGTAACTGTCGAGGATGCCAAAGCGATTTTGCGCGACCACTTCGAGGGAACCGAGCACGATCCGTACGGCGCAGATTTGCGCGGTGACGAACCCTGGCGCCCGATCAGTGTTTTCCGTACCTATGAAGCCCACGTGCTGCAAGTGCGTCCGTGGCTTCCGAAACCGATTGGCGAAGTCCTTTATGTGGCGATGGGCATGGCCGATTTGTCGGTCTTTATTCCGTTTTATGCCGGTCTCACGCACATTCCCGAATCCTGGCAAAAAGGCACCGATCAGGGTGAGGCCGATTCGGCTTACTGGAAGTTCCGTCGCGTGCAGACCTTGGCGATGACCGACTATCCGAAACTTGCTCCCATCGTCAAACAAACGTGGGCTGAGTTTGAGGCACAAGCCAAACTTGAACAAGAAGCGATGGAAAAAAACGTTCTTGAACTGTATCAAAGCGACAAAGCCGCTGCCCTTGAGCTATTAGAGACGTTTAACCGCGATTTGATTGCGAAAGCCGAACACACGGCCGAAAAACTTCTGGAAAAACTCTTTGTGATTCGCACGGTTGACATCGAAGCGATGGTGCCGGCGAAGAACCGTAAAAACAAAGATTGATGTTTCTTGCGCGGCAGAGAAAGGGCGACCTTTTCCTGCCGCAGCAGTAGAAAAAAGACTTTCCGGATACAAAAAAACTTCTCCGAAGAGAAGTTCCGATGATTTGGTTGCGGGGGAAGGATTTGAACCTCCGACCTTCGGGTTATGAGCCCGACGAGCTACCAGACTGCTCCACCCCGCGGTCCTGTAAGAATTCGGGATTCTATAGAATAACGGTTTATTCGTCAAGAAAAACGAAACATTTGCCCTATTCTCGGGATGAGTTCCGATGCGTTTTGCCACCGTTAAAAAGATACTCGATTGCCTCAGTGCGCAAAGAGCACACCGTCTGGTTTTAAACAATCTCGACTGGTTTACGGTTTTCGGCTTAAATGCCGAGATGGCGCCGACCGCGCCTGAGAACCCCGTATGGGTCATGGGAATTCGGTTTCCGAATGCCGTGGGCCTGGCAGCCGGATTTGACACGAACGGCGAATGCATCAGTTCCCTCGGAGGGTACGGATTCGGTCACATTGAGGTCGGAAGTCTCAGCGCATCTCCGATTACTGGCTCTTTTGATGTGCGTCGCGAGAAAAAAGACGGCCTGACGCTTTCCTACGAAAGCCCGATTGTCAACGACGGAATCGACAAGGTCCTTGTTCGTCTTAAAAGCGCCGATGCCTATCACCTTCGGGGCGGGGTGCTCGGAATCAACCTGCGCCTGACTCAGAGTCAAACCGAGTCTTCCTATAGCAATCTGGCGCTTTGCTTTGAAAAAGCCTACAAGAAGGCCGACTACGTGACGCTAAACGCCGCCGAGCTCTCTGTAGAGGACTCGGTTCGGGCGATGTCGCGCCTTCTTGAGGTGCGGCATCGATTGCTCGATTCGGAACCCTTAAAGAGTAAGCCGATTGCCGTCAAAATTGCTCCGGAGGCAAAAGACACGCTCTTACCGCGCCTCGATGCACTCCTAAAAAGCGGGGCCGAAGCCCTGATTGCCACCTCGGGAAAGCAGTCCAAGGGAGGCAAGACCTACCTTTCGGGACGCGCCCTAACGGATGATGCCTTAAAGACGCTTTTTCTCGTAACACAGCACATCGACAAGGCCGTTCCCGTCATTGCCTGCGGCGGCATTCGTAGCGGTGAAGAGGCCTTGTCTCGCATTCAGGCCGGAGCGAGCCTCGTGCAGCTTTTAACAGGGTTCGTCGAATTCGGGCCGGCCTTAGTCTACGAGTGCATCCGCGCGATTAAGTCCGACGGCTTAGGTCATGCGGCTCAAGACGTCAGACATGATTTTTGATTTTGCGCTATCGTGCTAAAAACACGGTCCTAACTAGAAAACATTCGCCGATGATTCCAACCGACTCGATTCTTCGTCCGTACTTTTGGAACGTTCCCTTCTGGGCACAGGTGGGCGTGTATGTGCTCGGATTCATTTGCATCGCAATTTTTTTCGCAGGCCTTGTGCGGGCCTGGAAAATCGTGCGCGAAGATATGCCCTCGGAAGTCTCGGCACCGGCTAAGCTTTCTTATACCAAAACACTCCTGACCGTCCTGATGCAACGCAAGGTGCGAGAAACACGCAGCGGCCTAGCGCATTTTGCGATTTTCTGGGGCTTTGTCTTTTTATTTTTAGGCACTGTTCTTGCCACGGTCGATTGGGACGTTGCATGGCTTGCCTTTGATAAGCGCATTCTTTCGGGACGCGTTTACCTAGTTTACAAGTTGGTCTTGGACCTAGCAGGGCTTGCTGCCCTCCTCGGTCTTGCGTACGCCGCCTTACGACGCTTTGTCTGGGGCGATCCGAAGGTCGAGCCCACGGGGCGTTCGGGCGTCATTCTCGGCACCTTGGCCGGCATCATCGTTTTAGGCTTTGTTCTCGAGGCGCTGCGGCTTGCCGCTCAAAATCCTCCCTGGGCCGTCTGGTCTCCGGTCGGGTTCCTCCTGAGCCACTGCTTTGCGGCTATGTCCCCTGAGTCGCTTCGCATCACGCACCTGTTTGTCTGGGTCATTCACGCCTTGACGTCCCTGTGCTTTATTGCCGTCATACCGCTGACGTTTTATGCGCACCTATTTAAGACTCCTGCGTCGATTCGTTGGGAAAAACGCGGCCCGACGGCAGCCGTTGCCAAGATTGAAAATATCGAAGAGAAAGAGCATTTCGGCGTGAGCGACTTTAAGGACTTTACGCTCGAAGATCGTATTCACATCGACGGGTGCACCGAATGCGGCAGATGCCGTGCCGTCTGCCCGGCTTTCCGTGCCGGAAGCACCTTAGATCCCAAGTCGCTTATCTCGGCGCTGCAAACCCGATTGCACGGAGAAAAGCGCGACGTGCCGCTAATCGACGGTCTGGTGCCTAAAGCCGGTCTTTGGGACTGCACGACCTGTAATGCCTGCGCTCAGGTCTGCCCGGCACGAATCCCGATTCCCGATCTTATTATTTCCATGCGACGGAACCTGGCGCTTGAAAAAGGGGAATTTCCCGCCGGTCTTGCGCATGCACTTGAAAACGCCGCGAGCGTCGGCAATCCCTGGGGTATGGATCCGGCCTCCCGCACCCGCTGGACAAAAGACTTGAATGTCCCGCTTGCCCGAGTCGGCGAACATTACGATGTCCTTTACTGGGTCGGCTGTTCGGCTTCCTACGACAAACGCGCCCAAAAGATTGCCCGCGCCATGGTTCGAATTTTCCGCGCCGCCGGTGTGAAATTTGCCGTGATGGCCGAAGAGCGGTGTCACGCCGACTGGGCACGACGCGCCGGTGAGGAGTACCTATTTCAGACGGCAGCCCAAGAAAATATCGGCAACCTAAGTCGCTACGATTTTGATGAGATCGTCACGGCCTGCCCGCATTGCTTTAATACGCTTAAAAACGAATACCCGCAGTTCGAAGGCGGTTGCTACGTCGTGCGCAATCACGTCGAATTCATTCGTGCGCTAATCAAGGCGCATCGCATCACGCTCAAAAAGAGCGACCGCGCAAAGATTGCCCTGCACGATGCCTGCTACTTGGCACGCGCCAACGGCTTTGTTAAAGAACCGCGCAAGATTCTGAAAAAAGCCGGCGCTCGGATTGCCGAGCCGAGTGAAAGTGCGATGACGGCCTTTTGTTGCGGCGCAGGCGGCGCACAACTTTTCCAAGATAAGCCCCTGCGCATCAACACCATCCGCATTAAAGAGTTAAAAGACACCGGCGCTCAGCACATCGCCGTGGAATGCCCGCACTGTCTGACGATGCTCACGGCCGCCAGCTCCGACAAAGAAATTCCGATTGAAGACATCGCCGAAATCGTGGCCGATGCGATGCAAGAAACGGGCGAACCGAACAATGCCAAGGCCTAAGAACCAACACGAGAAAGTTCAGGTTTTAACGCGCATCGGGCGCCTTTTAAAGGCATTAACGCAAGAAAGCGCCCCTTGCGGCGTACGCGCACTTGCTAAGCGAGCCGACCTTGCTCCCTCGACAGCCCAGCGCCTGATGGTCGGCTTGCAATCACAAGGCTTTGTCGAGCAAACGCCCGAAAGAAAGTGGATTCCGGGCAACGCCCTGGTGGTCTTAGGCCTTAATGCCTTGCGTAACAAACACCTTGCCTCCCCGGATGCCGCACTTTTTAAGGCCTTGGAAAAAGAAACGGGCGGAATCTTTTCTCTCGCAATTCGCATCGGTGACTCCGTCGCGATTCTGACGCAAAATCAAACCCATGTTCTTCCTCTTTACGAAACGGCTTGCGGCATTGCGCTACTCGGATCGGAGACTCCGGACAAACTAACCGCGTACATGACGCGACAGAATCTGACGGGAAAGGCACGTGAAACGCTCTTTTTACAACGCGAGTCTTTCCTTCGAAACGGCTGGGTCGGCTCCTTAGACGATGTGCACGGATACACCGTGGCCGTCCCCGTGCAGCCTGACGAGAAAAGCGAAGCGACAGCCGCCCTCGCGCTTTTATTTGCAGGGCAAACCTCGTTTCCGCCCGAAGCCCTTAAAAGCCTTCTTGCTACGGCAAAGGCGCTTTCTCACTCGGGCTCCTAGGATAGGCTGCCGGCTTAACCGGCTATGCAAAATCCCCGGAGCCAGGGGGCTTACGGGGATTCATCGCTTCAACCGATACCGCCTTCAAGCGTTACCGAACGCCGCGTTCCTCATTGGCCTTAAGAGCCATTGCGACGACTTTGCGCGCCAAAGCACTCGTCGGATCGATGACAAACACGGTCTTTCCGGCACACGGCAAATCCCCTTCGTGCAAAATGAGCGGCAATTCCGTGCAACCCAAAATAAGAACGTTGCAGTCGTATTCGCGCACGAGTTCCTCGGCCGCGCGCATCAACTCCTCACGGCAAATGCCGTCGGTCTTTCCGGCCTTGGCTCCCTCGGGCCCGTAGATGGCTGACATTACGTCTTCCTGACGCTCGGAGGAAGGCACGAAAAGCGGCATGCCCATCTCTTCGGCCTTGTTCGAATAAATGCCGGTCTTGACGGTACCGGTCGTAGCCATCAGGCCGATACGCGCCGCATCGCCGAATTTTTCCTTAATCTCATCAAGGGCTGCCTGCTGCATGTTGATAAACGGAATCTTCAGATGCCGCTCCATGTACGGAATAAAGGCATGGGCTGTATTGCAGGGAATAATGATGACATCGCATCCGTCGTCCTCAAGACGCTTGGCGCAGTTATAAAGCGCAAGTGTCGGGTCGACGCCGCCCGAAAGCAGTGCCGCCGTGCGATCGGGAATCTGCGGGTTTTGTTCCACAACAAGCTTGATGTGTTCCTGGTCGATTTTAGCCGGCGTTGCCTTCACGATCTTGTCGTACAAGTCGACGGTTGCCGCCGGTCCGAGCCCCCCGATGATGCCGACCTTAAAACCCTTTAAAACGGGACCGTCTTTTAACGCATCAATGAGGTCTGCGGCATAGGTCGATGCCGATAGGTCTTTCGGATTCACAAGACGCGCGCGGCATTCGGTGGCAAGTTCCGGGAAAAACGAAGGAACGGTCTCATCGGCAAAACCGACAACGCCGTAGCCGCGCTCAAATAAGCGTTCGGCCGCATTAAAAAGTTCGATTTTCAAATCCCCGAGTTCGATGCGCGGTGTCGGGGCCTTTGCCAACTGCAGTGTCTCGAGCTGAACATCAAAGTCCGGCTCCTTTAAAAGCACCTGAGTCTTGACTTCAAGCGCCCGCAACATCGCCACCTGCGTCGCAACGATTCCGATTCGCTTCATAGTTTTTCTCCATTGCCGTCTAAAACCGATGTGTGAAATAGCTGTTTTTACCCACTATCCGCAGGTTGTCAATCATATCCCGCTTTCTTTTTTTGGGTATACGGCAATCGGCTTAGGTCGGTTCGCCGAAGGGAGGAAAAAGGAGCGACGAGCGGTTACAAGCGCCGTATGGATTCCCAGACTTTCGTCAGGCGCTTGACGGAAACAGGCATCGGAGTCCGAAGCTCTTGGGCAAAAAGCGACACACGCAATTCCTCGAGCATCCAGCGAAACGCTTCAAGGTGCTCATCGACAACACCCTTACGGGAAGCCACCTCGCGGGCATACGGAACGAAAAGTTTGTTCACGGCCTGCATTTGCACGGCATCGCGTTCCGGGGCATTACGCAATTTATCCAAACGCACGTTAATCGCTCGCACATAGCGCGTGTAGTGGCGCAGTTGCTCGGGCGGCGTTGTCAGCAAAAAGCCCCTGGGAAAAAGCCCCTTTAACTGCACACGAATGTCCTGAACGACGTCGGGAAAAGCGCGCGCTGCCGCAAGGCGCTTAGGGATACCGGATAGCTCACTAGCAAGAGCCTCCAGCGAGCGCGCAAGCTCTCGGCCGACAAGATTAAGTTTCCCTTTGGCCTCTTCGCGACGCACCCGAAATTGCGCCTCGTTTGTCGGCCAGGGCTCGTAAAGCGCCACGGCATCGACCGTGGCGGCCACTAAGTCCGAACGAAGAGCCTCGTAACTTTCAAAGGCATCGGCAACCGCATCGACGACCGAGGCGCGCATTTGAACGGTTTGTAGTCCCGTGAGGTTCTTTTCTAAAAACCGCACTTGCTCGCGTAGTTGCAACAAAAAGAGGCGTCGCAATCCGGCTCTTTGAGACCGCTTGGCCTCACTCGGGTCATCGAAAACTTCTAACGAGCAATACGTTTTACAGTCCACCAAGGCCGGATGCCCGATCAGGCTCTGTCCCTTGCGACAAATTTCCATGAGTTCGGGAAGCTCCCCGAATGTCCAATCGACAATTCGTTCATCGGCCGACTCATCTCGCGTTGCACCGGCTTGGACCACATGCCGAAACTCGTCTTGGGCCTTACCTCCGAGCTCTGAACGAAGTTCTGCCAAATTACGCCCAACCCCGAGTTGCCTGCCGTGATCGTCGATGACCTTAAAGTTCATAAAGAGGTGCGGGGCCAGGTTCTCGGTCTTAAAGTCGCTTTTCTCACACGTCAAACGTAGCGTCGTTTTCAAATCCTCAATGAGGGCATCAATGAGAGAAACGGCTGTGTCCGGGTTCTTAAGATGTCGTTCAAAAAAGCCTTGGGCGTAATCTTTAAGCGGTACGCAGTGACGGCGAAGCCGTTGCGGAAGGCTCTTTAACAGGGCTTGCACCTTTTCTCTGAGCATGCCGGGCACGAGCCACTCGGCACGCACGGCATCGATTTGATTGAGGACATAAATCGGCACGACCAGCGTCACGCCGTCCTTGTACGAACCGGGCTCGAAGTAGTACGTCAAGGGCATCGTCACGCCTGCCATCTCAAGGGCCTTCGGATAAAAATCAATCGGCGCTCCGGCTGCGTCCTTGCGCATCAAATCTTCCCGCGTGAGGAACAGTAACTTGGGAGACTCGCGCTCGACCTTTTTGCGCCAAACCTCAAAGGAGACCGCATCGACCACCGTCTCGGGAATCTTTTCATCGTAAAAGGCGAACATCGTTTCGTCATCGACGAGTACGTCTTGGCGTCGCGTCTTGTGCTCGATATCTTCGATATCGCGAATCAAGCGTTTATTGTGCTCGAAAAAGGGCGCCCGGCAATCAAAATCCCCGTCCACCAATGCGCCTCGGATAAAAAGTTCGCGACTTAACACCGGGTCATGTTCGGTAAAGGAAACACGGCGATTGCCGTAGACGGCCATCCCGTAGAGCGTTCCCTTTTCGTAGGCTACAACCTCACCGCGATTTTTCTCCCAATGCGGATCGGACCAACTCCTTTTAATGACATAGCGTGCCGCCCGTTCAATCCATTCGGGCTCGATGTCGGCCACACACCGCGCAAAAAGTCGACTTGTTTCGACGATTTCGGCGGCAAGAATCCAGCGTCCGGCTTTTTTGGCTAAGGCAGAACCCGGCCAGATCCAAAAGCGAATGCCGCGAGCACCTAAAAAAGGCGGGGCCTTTAAATCCGCATCGAGCTGACGCATGCCGACATTGCCGAGTAGCCCGGTTAAAAGCGTGCTGTGAATTTCTTCGAACGTGGCATCGGCGGCATTGGCCGTCCATCCGAGTTCGCGCGTTAAGTCTCCGAGCTGATGCCACACATCGCGCCATTCGCGCAGGCGTCGCGGCGAAAGGTATTTCTTTTTTAAGAGGGCGGCTAAAAGGCGATTACTTTCCTTCTTGGCATTGGCATCGATAAACCAATTCCACAGACGTAAGTAACTCATAAAGTCGCTCTTGGAATCTGAAAATTCTTTGTGCGCCGCATCGGCTGCTGCCGTCGCATCGGCCGGTCTTTCGCGCGGGTCTTGGACGGCCAGGCCCGAAACAATAATCAGGGCCTCGCGTAGCGACCCGTTTTCTCTGGCTGCCAAAAGAATGCGCGAGAGTTTCGGATCGATCGGCAGTTTGGCGAGTTCCCGCCCAGTGCGTGTCAGATTGCCGTCCGTATCAATGGCATTTAGCCCACTTAAAATCGAAAGGCCGTCGGAAATCGCTCGCGCAGGGGGCGCTTGAACAAACGGAAACTCGCGCACATCGCCGAGCTTTAACGCCTTCATGCGCAAAATAACTGAGGCTAAGTTCGAGCGCACGATTTCAGGGTCTGTGTACGCCGGGCGTCTTTGGTAATCGAGGTCGCTATAAAGGCGAATACAAATACCCGGACCGACGCGACCGCACCGACCGGCGCGTTGGTCGGCAGAGGCGCGACTGATGGGTTCGATTAAAAGTTGCTCGACTTTGTTGCGATACGAATAGCGCTTAACGCGCGCCAGCCCCGTATCGACGACATAGCGGATACCGGGTACGGTAATGGAGGTTTCGGCCACATTGGTCGCAAGGACAATGCGACGGGCACCGGACCTTTTAAAGACGCGCTCTTGTTCTTCGGCCGAAAGACGCGCATAAAGCGGCAAGACTTCGACCGTTCCCGGTCTGTGGCGCCGTAGCAAAACGTCGGCGGCTTCCCGAATCTCCCGCTCGCCCGGGAAAAACACGAGAATGTCGCCGCGGCCTGCCATCTCAAGTTCGTCAACGGCATCGGCCACCGAATCCATGAGGGTTTTGTCATCGTCCTCATCGGCATCTTCAAAAGGACGATACCGAATTTCCACCGGATAGGTTCGTCCGGAAATCGAAAAAACAGGAGCGGGCTTTCCCTCGCTCGCAAAATGCTTGGCAAAGCGCTCCGAATCGATGGTGGCCGATGTGACGATTACGCGCAAATCCCGGCGTTTAAGAAGAAGGCGCTTTAAATACCCGAGCAAAAAGTCAATATTGACCGACCGTTCGTGGGCCTCGTCGATAATGATCGTGTCGTATTTTTTTAGGTGCGGATCGGTTTGCGTCTCGGCAAGCAAGATGCCGTCAGTCATGAGTTTGATCGTTGCCCCGGGACTTGTCTTATCGGTAAAACGCACCTTGTAGCCGACGACATCTCCTAACGGAGTTTTCATTTCTTCGGCGATGCGCTTGGCAACGGAACTTGCAGCAATGCGCCTCGGTTGCGTGTGCCCGATTAAACCCCGCCGTCCGCGCCCGGCTAAAAGGCAGATCTTCGGCAGTTGTGTTGTCTTCCCTGAGCCTGTTTCGCCACTCACGATGATGACGGGATTGTCGCGAATGGCCTTTTCCAAAACGGCGCTATCGCGACTGACGGGAAGGTCAGGCGCCAGTGTAAAAAGCGGAATCGGCGTGCGGGTATCCGGGAAACCCGGCAAAAAAGAGGACGTCGAAGATTTCTCCGAGATTGCACCGTCTGCGGTTGACAGCTTTTCGTGTTCGGAAACGGGCTTTTTAACCGACGGTTTTTTTCCGTAAGGCCGAGTGGTCTTTCCGATAAGTTCTCGCAAATTTTTAAGGGAAGACTCCGTATTCATTCAGGAAATGCCAATAGGAACGCTTGAAAAAATCGTGCGAATTTTACCGACTCGGGCTCTTGGCACCAACAAAACCTATGCGCATAGAAGAGAAATGATACAGGGGAATTGACGAAAAATGCTGTTGCATTTCCTGATACAATCGACGTGACCGCAAGGAGGAAAACCTCCTGTTTATTCTGCGGATTTTTTTGGAGTATCGCATTATGAGAAAGGCCATTCTTTTGTCAGTTGTTGCTACAGCCACACTTGCAGCCGCCGGAGTTAGCTACGCCTGTTCAACCGTCGTTGTCGGCAAAGCCGTCAGCCAGACGGGAACCGTCCTGGTCGGACACAACGAAGATAACGGCGGACGCATCTACTCGGCGCAATACTATGTTCCCCCTGCCAAGCACAAAGCCGGCGAGATGATTGAATTCGAAGAAGGCATGGCACGCATTCCTCAGGTCGAACAGACGCTCGGCTTTTATTGGGCGCAGACACTCGACCTTACCGGAGCCTCCTATTCGGATAGTTTTGTCAATGACAAAGGTGTCGTTCTTGTCTCGAATAACTGCGCACAGATCTTCCCGGATAACGACCAAAAATTAAATGAAGGCGGCATCGGATACGGAATCCGGCGCCTCATTGCCGAACGCGCTGTCAGCGCACGTGATGCCATCCGCGTCGCCTCCGAGCTACTCGCTAAATACGGCTACCACGCCGAAGGGCGCACCTACACGATTGCCGACACGAAAGAAGCCTGGCAACTGGCAATCCATAAGGGCAATGTTTGGGTTGCCCGTCGCGTCCAAGATAACGAAATTACCTACATCCCCAATAACTTCATGATGAACAAAATCGATGCAACCGATAAGGAAAACGTCATTTGTTCACCCGGTCTGATTGAGAACGCCATCGCCAAGGGTCGCTACAAGCCCGCCAAAGAAGGGGTTTACACCGACTTTAATTTCCGCGAAGCCTATCAGCCCTTAACGCGGCGCGCCGCCGAGTACAACCAGTCGCGCAACATGCTTGCTTGGAGATTCATCACGGGTAAAACCATCACCGACCCGGATAAGTTCCCCTACAGCGTCGTCCCGAATCGCAAGTTCGGCGTTGAAGATGTCAAAACTATTTTGCGCACGCACGAGGATTCGCTTCAGGTCAATGGCGGTTGGTACCACAAGCGCGGCATCGGCATTTGCCGTCCGACAACGCACGAATCGGAAGTGTTCGTGATGAATGCCAAACCCGAACTCATTCGCGGGTATCGTGCCATGGCGCTTCCGTGCGAAACGCCGTACGTTCCCTTCTATCCGCTTGCCAAACCCGATGCCGGCACAAGTTTCCTGACGCCGATTCGGGCCACTGTCGATCACTTTAAGGGCGTGAAATCGCACTTTGACCTTCGAACGGATTGGCCGGTTTGGCCCTTTATCCGGTACGTGAACGTAGTCGACTTCCAAAACACCGGGTTTAAAGACAACGTCAAGTTCTTAGCCGATTTGGAAAAGACCCTTTATAAGGACGAAGCGAAGGTCGAGCAAAAAGCCGCCGAGCTTTTAGCCAAGAATCGTAAGGAAGCGATGGCGTACCTGTATCGGTACAACCATAAGAGCTTTGAAAAGGCCCAGGAAGCGATTGAAAAACGCGTCAAGAGTCTTTCTCCGCACAAGATGCAGATTGACGTTTCCTCCGTAGAGCCTGCCAAGGGACGCCTTGTTGAAATTGCCCTGCTATCGGACAAGACGTTTGATGCGACGAAGATTGATCTAACGAAGACCCATGCCGGTGTTTCGCGCTCGGCTATCGGCAAGGGCGACATCGACCAGATGGCAGGTGTTCTTTCCTCCAAGATTGTCGACGTGAACAAAGACGGTCGCAAGGACATCGTCCTGACGTTCGATTCGCTCGATCTCGCTAAGGGTCTTCCGACCGGCGTTTTAAACGATGTGTGGCTTTATACCTACGCTAAGAATAAGCCCGTTGCGACGTTCGCTCCGCTTTTTATCAATGAAGTAAAGCCGACTAAATAGACCTTCTTTTCTCGGTCTCAAAGGGTGTCTTTCGCACATCGGAAGACACCCTTTTTGTCCCGGGGACCTCCCCTATATAATGAGCGGCGTTAACCGCATGGAGACTTACGGATGACCCGCATGGTGCATTGCGTCAAACTTAATAAAGACGCCGAAGGTTTGGATTTTCCTCCCGTTCCCGGAGAACTCGGAAAACGGATTTACGAGTCTGTCAGCAAAGAAGCTTGGGAAGACTGGAAGAAACTGCAGACGATGATTATCAACGAGTACGGCTTAAATTGTGCCGACCCCAAAGTGCGTGCGCACGTTTCCGAGCAGTGCGAACGGTACTTTTTCGGAGGCGGTATCGAGGCTGTCCCCAACCACGTTCCCCTCGAGAAAAAATAAGCTCGGGAAAGCCGTCCAACCGGCTACCCCGAGCCTTGATATCTGGCAATCAGTCTTGATTACTTGCGCGTGTACGTCTCAACACCGCTTTCGGTGCCGACAAGGACCACATCGGCTCTACGATGTGCAAAAAGACCGACTGTCACAACACCGGGAATCTGATTGATCTTAGTTTCGAGCGCTTTCGGATCACTCATATCTAAACCTGCCACATCGAGAATGCGATTTCCGTTATCGGTCGTAAAGTCGCGTTCGACGGGATTGCCGCCCATAGCGCGCAATGTGCGCGAGACACAAGCCACAGCCATCGGAATCACTTCCACGGGAAGCGCCACATGACCGAGGGTCTTACTGTGTTTGCTTTTATCGATAATGCAAACGAACTTTTTCGAAATACTCGAGACAATCTTTTCACGCGTTAAGGCACCGCCCGCTCCCTTAATCATCGCGAGCGTCTCGTCGACTTCATCGGCCCCGTCGATGTAAACGGAAATCGATTCGATTGTATTTAAATCGACGACCTTAAAGCCGTAAGACTCAAGGCGCTTTGTCGAACGCACGGAACTGGAGGCACAAGCCGGAACTTTAAGCCCGCTTTCTTTGAGTGCATCGATAAAGCAGTCAACGGTCGAACCCGTGCCGACGCCGAGAACCTCGCCTTCGATAACATACTTTAAGGCGGCCTTTCCCACCTCGCGCTTTAATTGATCCTGATTCATCGCAACAATCCTTTTTAAGAGAAATAGTTCTAGGCTCGGGGCTCCGAGTTCTTTGTTCGAAGGCATTTTAGGCTTATTATCGCAACATCCGAAAAGAAAACCACCATGACACTTAAAGCGCCAAAACCGATCGGAGACCTACTCTTAGAGCTCGTGCAGCCGAAAAAAACGCACGCGAGCCGGTTCGGTGTCGGCGCCGTGTTGATTCTGATTTTTGCAGCAATTGCCTTAACCGTTTTTGTCTGGCGCATTGTCTCGGACGAGACGCGGCGAAATGAACTTGAGTCCCTGTACGTTGCCGGTGAAAACATCTCGATTAGTGCCGAGGAACGCCTCACGAACATCTCGGTGCGCCTGTCGTCTGTCGCGGGAATCGGACCGGGGTTTTCCTGCCGGCGCCTGAAGCCCCTTTTTCACACCTACCCGGAGCTTGTTGAGTTTTCTATTGTCGATGCCGACCGGCGCGTTCTTAAAAGTTGTGCCAATCCGAGCGCGATGGGTGAGCTCTCCCACCCGACAGGCTCGGTGATCACAAATCCGAGCACGCTCCTAGCTAAAGAACACGCCAGGGCCAGCAACTCGGCCTTTTACTCGCCGCCTTATTTGGATAACGGACCGGCCGGACCTTTTTCGGATTTGGTCCTCCCGCCGAGTCATAACGACCTATCGATTGTTGCCCGCATCTCGCTCCCTGTGACGCTTCGCTTTGCCTCGGCCGATAAACTCAATCGCTTTCAACACTATTACCTCCTTGATGCTAAAACCGTTTTTGCCACAACGGTCATTCACAAGGATTTGCCGAGCCTGGAAGCCATGGAAGTGTGTCTGCCGATCCCGCCGCTTCCCTCGCGCGTGGAGCTCGGTCTGACATCGTCCCTTCTAAGTTCCTTTTACAGCAACAGCCTGTACGCTTGGTGCGCGCTCGTGATGCTGGGATTAATTTTTGTTTCTCTCTTTTTGCTCTGGCGTTTTCAGACGCAACAACTGAAAGCCGAAAGTGCGATGCGAGCACGTATTCTCGTGCAGCGAGCCGTCAGTGAGTCGCTTTTAGATGCCTTGTGCGTAATCGATAGCAAGGGAAAAATCCTTTACTCCAACGATGCCTTCGGGGAACTTTTCGGATACGGACAAAAAGAGACCACGGGTTTAATGCCCCCCTACCCCTTCTGGCCCAAAGACGACACCTCCGTACGCGAAGCCTTTTCTTTGGCCTTGGCCGGTGCCGGCGAGCGCCACAAAAAGCAGTATTTTGAGTTTGAAGCCGTCCGCAAAGACTTAACGCATTTTGAATGCGCTGTTCAGGTCTTCCCGCTTTTTGCCGGCGACGGCAAACGCTTAGGCTACATGGTTACGTATAGCAACATCACGCAAGCGAATCGTTCGGCACGCGAACTTCGGGCCATGCAGCAACGCTTTACCCGCGTTTTGGAAACCATGGATGCGGCCGTGAGCGTCATTTCGCTTCAGGGCAGCAAGCCGACGCTTTTATTTGCCAACACCATCTATCAGGACCAATTCGGAGACTCCCCCGACCAGCACATCAAGTTTTGTTCGCTCTTACACGAAGTCTCGGCCAATGCCGATGACATTTACGACAAGGAGCGCAATCGCTGGTACGCCATTCATGTGAAAAACATCATGTGGATTGACGAGAGCGAAGCGCAACTTCTGACGGCGTACGACGTGACGGCTGCGCACATCAATCGCGAGACCGTCGCCCGGCAAATGGAAAAGGCCGAGCGCTCCTCTAAGCTCATTAACATGGGCGAGATGGCAAGCTCGCTTGCCCATGAGCTCAATCAACCCTTAGCCGCCCTGCAAAACTATGCCGTTGCTTCCAAGGTGATGCTCGAAAATAAGCGTCTGTCGCCGGAAGAAGCCATTCGCATGTTTGAGAAAATTATTGCGCAGACTCAGCGAGCCACTCAGGTCATGCGACGGATTCGCAGCTTTGCCAAACGCACCGATCCGATACGAGCTCCGGCCAATGTCGTGACAATTGTCAACGAGGCGGTGGAGATGGCGCGCCCCTTAGCCAAAGAACACGGCGTTGCAGTACAAACGCGTCTGGAGCCGGGGATGCCGACCGTTGTCTGCGATGCGATTTTGATCGGCCTTGTTCTCATTAACCTCATTAAAAATGCCATCGAAGCTTCGGAACACACGGAGAAAAAATGCGTTCAAATCGATGTGCATCACTGGGGCAATTCTCTACGGTTCGAAGTCATCGATTTCGGGGAAGGCATCAGTCCGGAGAAAAAAGACTCCCTGTATCAGCCGTTTTACACGACAAAAGAAACCGGAATGGGCATTGGGCTCAACCTATGCCGCTCCATTGTCGAGAGCCATAACGGGCATCTGGCATTTCGCGACAACCCGGAAGGCGGGACGATTTTTTACTTTGACTTATCGCTGGCTCGATAGACTACAATGAATGTTTGTCAAGCCTCTTTTTCACGCCCCTTTTTGCCGTCGTTTTTTGACTATGAACGCCTTTGCCGAAAATGAAAAAACTTTAGGAACCGTCTACGTTGTCGATGATGACGAGGCTGTACGCGATTCCATCCGTTGGTTACTCGAGGCGAGTAACTACAAGGTTGAGCTTTACGAAAGCGGCGAAAGTTTTATCGCGCGTTACGATTCGAATGCCATTGCCGTATTGCTATTGGACGTGCGCATGAACGGCATGAGCGGGCTTGAAGTTCAAGAACTCTTACGCTCGAAAAACGCCGACCTTCCGATTATTTTCATCACCGGTCACGGCGATGTTCCGATGGCCGTCAATGCCCTGAAAAAAGGTGCGGTGGACTTTATCGAAAAGCCCTTTGACTTGCAGGCCTTAAAGCAGCAAGTGGAAGAAATGCTCGCCGATGCTCGCGAAAAACGCATGCAAAACGAGCGGCGCAACATCAACGTTGCCCTGCTCGGGCGCCTTACGCCCCGCGAGCAGCAGGTTTTGGAGCGCATCGTAGCCGGTCGTTTAAATAAGCAAATTGCCGATGACCTCGGTATTTCCATCAAGACCGTCGAAGCGCACCGCGCTTCGATTATGGGAAAAACCAATTCCGGTACCATCGCCGATTTGATGCGAGTCGTGATGGATGCCAAAGCCTGATGTAACCGCTTTGCTCAGTAGAGGCAGTCGAGCATGACACAGGCGTATTTCATCGTCCCGGGCTTACTCGTTCCGAACCGAAACGTGTTGAAGGCGATTCCACCCGAAGCGATTGCGTGCGTGGAAAAACTCACGCAAGGCGCTGAAGACTGGACCGAGCAAACTTTAGCCGAATCCCATCAAACGGGATCTGCGCACCTTATTTGGTGTTGGCGCGTGTTAACACGCAGTCGCGAAGCGATGGCAACGGCTCCGTATCGGTGGGTGACGCAAGGAGGTCCTCGGCTTTCCGGACAAATCTGGCGCCTCACACTACTGCATTGCGATAAGAACGGAGGCGTTCTCGGAAAGACCTCTCTTACGGAAGCGCAGCAAGACCGCGTGTATTCGGTCCTATACCCGCTTTTTCAGAAAGAGGGCTTTACGCTACAACGTTGGGATGCCGATTTTTATCTTTCCCGAAAAACCCCTTGGCAGGTGTCCGTGCGCGAGGTCGAAACATTACTCGGGCATCCGATTCCAAGTGAAGAAGGCTTTTTCTCCGACAAGGCGGAAAACGTGACAAATGCCTTGACCCTGCTTGGCACACTCACGCAAGCGATTCAGGGGCTCGGCATCGCCGAGCTTGAGGGGCTTTGGATTGACGGCGGAGGTCCGATTCAAGACTTTTATCCGCCCACCCAAATCCGCAGCGTTCTTTCGGACGATGCGGCTGTCTTAGGCTGGGCCGATGCCGCCGGAATTCTGAATCACCGAGTCGGGAAAATAACCGGGGCTCTTTCTTGGCCTTCCGATGCCCCGAGGGGCGCCGTGCTTGCCCTCTTTCCGAACCTATACAAGGCGTGGATTCAGGGCGATTGGGATGCGTGGAACCGAGCCCTACCGACGCTGGCCGAGCAACTTATTACCTTGAAAGAAGCGGCACGCCTTCGCGGGTGTGATGAGGCCCTGATTGTGGCCTGCGGCGGAAAAAAGACGAAAACATTTACCGTGAAACTCACGAATCCAAAGTCGCTTCTTTCCCGCTTTCGTCCGCAAAAAACGCCGGATGTGAACGCCTGGATAATCGAAGAGGTACCCGGTCAATGAGAACGCGTTTTGAAGAAAGACCCTTTGATGCGGCCGTTGCCAAGCGGCTCACGGCTTCCGGCATGCTCCCGGCGTTAGCGCGCGTTTTAGCGGCACGCGGCATTCGGTCCGTGGACGATTTAGCAGAAGACTGGAAATCCCTTGCCGATCCGGCCCTTTTAGAGGGCCTTGATACAGCCGCCGACATTGTGTGCCGAGCACGCAAAACCGGACAACGCATCACGATTGTGGCCGATTACGACTGCGACGGAGCAACAGCCTGCGCCGTGGCCGTGCGAGGCCTGAAAGCCCTCGGAATCCGAGTCGATTACATTGTTCCGGACCGCTTTAAATACGGATACGGTCTGTCGCCGGAAATCGTCGATTTAGCCCTTTCTCAACCGGAAAAGCCCGCCATTCTTCTGACCGTCGATAACGGCATTACCAGTGTCGACGGAGTGGACCACGCCAATGCCTTGGGTCTTACCGTCATCATCACCGATCACCACTTAGCCGGCAAAAGGCTTCCGAACGCCGGCGCTATCGTCAATCCGAATTTAGTCGGCAATCGCTTCCCGAGTAAAGCCCTGGCCGGGTGCGGCGTGATGTATTACTTACTTTTGGCCGTTCGGGCTCGTCTGCGGCAAGAAGGTGTTTTTTCCAAAGAAACGCAACCGCGCCTTGATGCGTTAAGCGACCTGGTGGCACTCGGAACCGTGGCCGACGTCGTCGCTTTGGATAAAAATAACCGCATTCTTGTGTCCCGGGGCTTAGCACGTGTGCGCCAAGGGAAGGCCTGCGCCGGCATTCAAGCGCTTTTTGACGTGTGCGGACACGACAGGGGACTTGCTTCCGTTAAAGACTTTGCCTTTAGCATCGCGCCGCGTATTAATGCGGCCGGGCGCCTAACCGAAATGGGAATCGGCATTGATTGTCTTTTAACCGATGATGCGGTGTGTGCTCAGGAATATGCCCGAGAGCTCGACCGTCTGAACTCGGAAAGGCGCTCCTTGGAAGAAGGCATGCAAAACGAGGCTTTTGCGCTGATTCAAGACATGGACGTTGAAAAGAAAGCCGGCATCGTCCTATTTAATCCGACCTGGCACCAAGGCGTTGTCGGTCTTGTCGCGAGCCGCATCAAAGAAGCCGTTCATCGCCCGGTCATTGCCTTTGCTCCCGATGAGGGCGAAGACCTGAAAGGATCGGGGCGATCGATTGACGGCCTACACCTACGCGATATCTTGGAGGACTTGGACAAAAAGGCCCCGGGGCTGATGCAGCGCTACGGCGGACACGCCATGGCGGCCGGGCTGACGATTAAAAAAGAAAACCTGACCCGCTTTACATCGCTTTTCGATGCCGTGGTGCGGGGAAAATGCGATGCCCGCACCTTGGAAAACCGCATCGTCGTAGACGGTCCCTTAGCCGCCGACGAGATTAACTTCGTGCTCATCGATGCACTGGAGTCACGCATTTGGGGACAAGGTTTTGAAGCACCGATTTTTGCGAACGAATTTACTGTTCTCAACCAGCGCGTATTAAAGGGCAGTCACCTCAAACTATTTTTGGAACTCGAAGGAAAACGCTTCGATGCCATTTTCTTTCGACACGCCACGCCCCTTCCCTCCCATGTGCGCTTAGCGTACAAACCCGAAGTTAATACCTTCATGGGACGGCGCTCACCGCAACTCATCGTTATGGCGGCAGAGCAATAGCTCGAACAAAAAACTAAAGAGCCCTGCATCGGAGCCCTCACCTGAAATCTTCCAGCAACGCATCTTCCGAGCGCTTAACTTGACTAATCGCTTCGACAAGGACTCCGCTTACTCTACCAATTTATCGATTTACTCTATAAATTTGCCAACTTACTCTACAAAATTGCCTGTTTACTCTATCAATTCTGCGATTTACTCTATAATCTACTTAGCAACTATCTAAGTTAATTGCAGACTTCTATGCCCGATTCGTTACAAGAAACAATCACTAGGCAAATTGCCTTCATGAGACAATCCGGACGCGACAACCAACATTGCGAGGTCAAATCGGCTCAGGAAGGAACGCCTAAAAGTCTTGCCGAAACCCTCTCGGCGTTTTCCAACGGGCAAGGCGGAACCGTCATTCTCGGTCTTTCCGAAGAAAAAGGCTTTCGTCCCGTTCCTAAATTTAACGCAGATGCCGTTTATTCCGACATGCTGCACTACGGCGACAAGCTAACACCGGTGGTACGACCGCAGGTGCATTTGCTAGATTTTGAAGGAACAAAGATTGTTGTCGCCATCATTGCACCGATGCCCTTACTTGCAAGGCCCTGTTATGTAACAACTCAAGGCGTCTACGGCGGTTCCTACATCCGAACCGGGGACGGCGATCGAAAACTCACCGAGTATGAAATCAGTCGCATGCTCGAGGAGCGAATTCAGCCCAAGCACGACATCCGCGTTGTCCAGGAAGCCTCTCTTGCCGATTTAGATTTAAATGCACTCAAATTATTTATCAGTCGACAACGTTTTCTTACACCGCGGGGGTTTGCAAACTCTTCGGACGAGGAAATACTTGTACAAATGCGCGTTTTGCAGAAAGCCGACGGCGAATTAAAACCAACCTTGGCCGGCCTTCTTGCCTTCGGCGAATTTCCTCAGAAATACTTCCCGCGGCTTTGCGTAACCTGCACATGCTACGCAACAACGCGAGAACAAACATCGCTTGAAATCGGCGACTTTATTGAGAATCGTTATCTTGACACAAAGCGTCTTGTCGGCTCCATTCCCGATATGGTGGTCGATGCCGTTACCTTTGTGCGCAAAAACATGCATATCGGCGCGCACGTCAAAGGAGCGGTCCGTTATGACATCCCTGATTATCCCTTAATTGCCATTCGCGAGGCAGTCGCAAACGCCTTGCAGCATCGGGACTACTCTGCTCAAGGTTGCTCCTCGCAGGTTCAACTCAACCTGTACTCCGATTGTTTGGAAGTGCTGAATCCCGGAGGCCTTTATGGGGCACTTGACGTTGATGAACTCCTAAGCTCAGGACTCTCTGCCACACGCAACGAATTTCTTTCGCAGATTCTTGAAGCCACGGCGATGCCGGACAATAGCTACGTTGTTGAAAACCGAGGAACGGGGCTTAGAGCGATTCGACAGGCATTCGTTCAAGCCCAACACGGGTCTGTGCGATTTGAAGGTAACAACGCGTATTTCAGAATTGTCTTTGATCGTCTTTCTCGAGAATCCGTCACGA
Organism: uncultured Sutterella sp.; assembly: GCA_900544335.1. GTDB lineage: Bacteria > Pseudomonadota > Gammaproteobacteria > Burkholderiales > Burkholderiaceae_F > Duodenibacillus. The sequence continues at coordinate 767 of UQUS01000014.1, read as the reverse complement.
GCGACAGGAAAACTGAAAACGTCCGAGAGGTAATTCTCGACCTCTTTTCTCGTCAAAGTTCGTTATCAATCCGCGAACTACAAAAAGCAACCGGACGCAGTTCCCCTACCCTTAGAAAATACATCGGCAATCTCATTCAGGAAGGTCTCATCCGGGCAACCGAGGCTAAGAACAGCCCGAAGCAACGGTATCGTTTAACGTCAAACACACGCCTGCACTAGATCCTATTGTTTCGTGCCATAGATATGCACTCCTTCAGAAGTATCTAGTCTGACAAAAGTGACCGACTCTTCGGTCACCTCGGGTCTCTTCTCGCTGGAACAAGCAAGAAATCACCGGCGAACCGGTGCTTTCATTGTCGGAGTCGTTCCGAAACACTATCGCGATTTGCTCGCGCTCGTCGGGGTAACAAAACTCCCGAAGACTTTATACGTTATGTATCAAGTCGGTCGGGAGTTTAGGGGCGAAAATTACTTTCGCCGACGTTTTCCGATTAGGTCTTACCAGACATAACGGAAGCCGACGTTCCAACGCCATTTTTCTTTGACGTCACCGCCGTTTTGACGCTCGAAGTCCACATACGTGTAGGCATTGTCCGCAAACTTGTAGTTCGCGCCGATACCCATCTCGTAGTAGGTTCCGCCGATATCGTCCTTGACGGTCGAACACACGGAGGAATCGGAAACAAGACTCGCCGTAAATTCGGATTCGCCCTTAAAGTCGCGCAGAACGGAAGCACGGGCATAGACAACACCCTTGTTCTCATT
>UQUS01000013.1 GCA_900544335.1 uncultured Sutterella sp. | reverse complement strand
GTACGGGGCCATGGCCGCCGCAGGCTTACAAACGCCGAAAAGCGGAAAAAGTACCATCGGCAGAAGCGATGTGACGGAAATCGGTGCGGTTTCAAAGCACCACCAGATGGCCATCCAAACGAGAACTCCGAGGCAGGCGCGACCGGCCTGAGAAAACTCTGCAACCGAGCCGTCCGCCGTGACGTAACTCGATGGCATCGATAGAAAAATAATGAGACAAAGCAAGGGGCCCGCAACTAGGGACCCGTAGCGCATCAGCGCCTGCTTGCCTGACATGGAATCAGACACATTCCCCTCCTAAGACATGAGACTGTAAGTGAGTTGTTGTTTTTATTATGGTTCCCGTAGGAAACACGGGCGCCTCATTTTAGGCGTTCGGCAAAGCCGCCCCTTTCGGAAAGAAACAAAGACCCACGTGAAATACTTAGCGCATTCATACAGGGCCGAGCGGCTCAAATTGTGCTAAAGGTGAGAATATTTTTAACGGGAATGCTCCGTGCGCCCGGTGTAGCGACCCGATTTGTCGTATCGGCGTCCGGTTTTATCTTCCCGCCCTAAGTAGCGTCCCGAGTCATCATAGCGTCGTCCGGTCGAATCAATCCGACCCGTATAGCGTCCCGAGGCATCGTAGTGACGTCCGTCAGGAGCCTTGCGACCGAGATAGCGTCCGGAAGCATCATAACGACGCCCTTTTGAATCGGTTTTTCCGGTGTAGCGACCGGCAGCATCGTAATGGTGTCCGCTTGCGTCCGTCCTTCCGACATAGCGCCCCGAGGCGTCATAGTGGCGCCCGGGGTGTTCAAACGCAACGGCAAGTGTTGCCGAACACAAAAGTGCCGTCAGGATCAGGATAAATCCGCCGCGCATACGCTACGCTGAGCGTTCGTTAATACGTTTCGGACTGGAACGCGTCTTTGGCGTCTTTTACCGCCTTACCGGCAGCTTTTCCGGCCTTCTTGGCGCCTGACTTTGTGGCGTCCCACGCTTCCTCGGCCTTATCTTTGGCGCCGTCCCAGACGTCTTCAGCCGAGTCCGAGACCTTGTTTTTCGCATCGCGCGTGGCGCGTTTGGTGGACTTCCAAGCCTTACCGGCCGTCCCTTTGGCCGAATCCCACAGGTCGGCACTATCCTTTTTGATGGCCGAACCGAGTTCGGAAAGCGCACCTGCCGTTTCCGATTTCGCGAAAACAGGACTCGAAACGAGTACAGAAAACGCGCCGAGAATCACGGTTCCGAGTAAAACGTTTTTCGTTATCTTTTTCATGAAATCTCCCTTTTTTGCATATCCTACCACCAGCTCACGCGCCCCCAATAAAGCGTTACGGCCATGGAGTCTTCCGTTGTCCGCCCGAGACCTAAAAAGACCGGGCCTAACCACGTATCGGCTCCGAGGAAAAGACTGGCAGCCCCGATCCACCGACCGTCCTGATGGGTCCACGTCTGTCGATCGTTATTGGAAAGCCGTGCGCCTTCGATTGTAATTCCCGCATAAAGCGGCATCGGAGAGGAAACCATCGCGTCGATGCGACGCGAAAGTCGCGCGGCTCCGAAAATGAGTTTTTCTCCGGCATAACGATCCTCCGGGGCTCCCGAAAGCGAGAAAAGACCTCCCATCGTGTAGTATCCGCTTTGCGAAGACTTTCCGAGGCGCGTTGCGAGAACGGCCGTCCAGTTTTGACTCAGGGCCACGGGAAGAACGCCCTGAAAGTCGTAGGCATACCCGTTTTTCCCGGCTAGCGCATGGCTATACCGAAATTCCGCTTTAGCCCCCGTTCTCGGGAAGTTCACATCATCGAGCGTGTCGTAGGCCAAATCTACGGCTCCCGTCCAGCGGCGCTCTGTATCGGGCGCCTGTACGGTTCCGCGTAGCGTGCTATACGAGGTTCTCTCCCACCCGAGTGAGGCCACCAAGCGTGCGCGCCTAGCCAGTTCCACCCCCAAATCCAAACCCGATTCAAAGTGCATAGATTTCATTTGGGAGACGACGTGGTTGCCCGTTTCCTTAAAGTACACATCGTAGTTTTGTTGGTCCAGACCGACAAAGGGACGTACGAACCACGGGCTTCCGGCACCGAGCGGCTGGAAAAACTCCGTATATAGGTACCGTTTGTCCCCGAATTGAACGTGCGTGCGCCATTCGGCATCCCAAGCGTTCACAGATCCGAGGGTGTAGGCGCCCACAACCGAATACCGTGAAATATCGATAAAGTCGGTTTGGAACATACCGCCGAATTTAAGGCTCGACTGTCCCCAGGCCCATTCTTCGGGTTCGTAAATGAGCGTATCGCCGTACTCGCCGGTACGGAACCGATACGAAACTTTTTCAAAGCGTTCGGTCCCCCAAAGACGTCGTACGCTTTTTTCCACATCTTCAACGCTCACGGGTTGACTTGTATCCAGGTCCGCCTCCTTAATGATGCTTTCTCGGCTGACGGTGCGATTGCCTCGCACTTCGATGCGATTGATGCGTCGCTCGCTTGCCTGACCTGTCAGAATCTTTTTCTCGGCACGCCAACGCGCGTATGCCTCGGGAGTAACGCGAAACGACGCCAAACGCTCTTTTTCGTTCATGACGGCCTTGTAGCCGATGTCAATGAGTTCGCGGGTTTTGGAAAAGTCTGCTGCCGTGTAGTCCTCAAGTGCCGGGGTAATTAACACGTCGTCTCGGCCGATTTCCGAAAGCGACTTGCGCACATTTTGCTCAGTTAGGATATTGACGACCTGCGCCATGATTTGAGGGATATTCTCAAGAGGCACGGCATCGGAAAGCGGGGTTCCGACATTAACAGCAATGAGGCGCTTAGCTCCCATATCGCGGGCCACGTCCACCGGTAGGTTATCCACCAAGCACCCGTCACAAAGAAGCTTTCCGCGATATTTGACAGGCGTAAAAGCCCCGGGAATGGACATGGAGGCCAGCATGGCCTTAGAAAGCGCAATGTTGCGACTTAAGACCACGCGTTTTCCGGTTAGTAAGTCGGTTGAAAGCGCACTAAACGGAATCGGAAGATCGCTTAGGTTTCGCACCGAATCGGCAAACTGCACGGAGCGGTTTAAAAAAAGCGTCAGCTCCTGACCTGAAATCAGGCCCCCGGGAGTGCGCAACCCCTCCTTCGTGACGCCGAGCTCAAAGGTCCTTCCGAGCGAGGCATCATCGTCTTCCTTGGCTCGCCACTTCATCTCTCGGCGATCGGGTCGGGACGCAAACATCGTCTTCCAGTCGATACCGAGCGTTAAATGCTCGATTTCGCTTGCGGTATAGCCTGCGGCATAGCCGCCCCCCACAAGAGCCCCCATGCTCGTTGCCGTAATACAATCGACGGGAATGCAAAGCTCTTCTAAGGCTTTTAAGACGCCGATGTGCGCTAAGCCCCGAGCGCCGCCTCCGGATAACACAAGCCCGACCTTAGCTTCGTCACTCGTGTGTGCCGGCGTTCCGGCACCGACCGTAAACACCGCACAACACCCGAGAAGGACCGAAAAAACGATTCCGACGATTTTCTGGCGCACGTAGGGCCTCCGGATTGGCTATTGGTTTCTTGCGTATTGTGCAGAAAGATCGGCAAGTTTTCGAGCCGCCTCATCGGTGAGCATCTCGCTTTTAAGGCGCCAACCCCAAGAGCCCGTGGCATCTCCCGGACGATTCATGCGCGCTGATGCATCCAGTCCCAAGGCATCTTGCGCCAGGGCCACGGCATAGCGCGCCCGCGAGGCATAAACGGCGCGAAGGGCCTTAACGTGAATCGGGTCATCGCCGACAAGCACTGCATCGACCGATTGCCGGGCTCTTTCATCAAGAGCCTCGTACCAGCCGCAAATGGTGTTGTTGTCGTGGGTGCCCGGGTAGTACGCCGCGTTTTCCGGGACAGAACCCGGCAGGTGGGGATTGTCCATCTGGCCGCTAAAGGCAAACTGCAACACCCGCATCCCGGGAAATCCCAAAGTGCGGCGTAGCGCCCGTACCGAAGGCGTGATGATTCCTAAGTCCTCGGCAATAAAGCGCAGCGCAGGACGCGCCTTCATGACGCGCTCAAAGGGTTCTTTCCCGGGACCCTTTTCCCAGTGTCCGTGAAGCGCGGTTCGAGCGCGTGCCGGTACCGACCAGTAGGCATCAAAGCCTCGGAAGTGATCGATACGGACGATGTCATACAAATCGGCTGCACGCGAAAGGCGCGCCGTCCACCACGCATAGCCCTCTTTTTCATGCGCGGGCCAGTTGTAAAGGGGATTACCCCAAAGCTGTCCCGTGGGACTGAAGTAATCGGGCGGAACACCGGAAACGGCCTTGGGATTGCCGAATTCATCCAATAGGAATAGTTCGGGATGCGACCACACATCGGCGCTTTGCGGAGAAACGAAAATCGGTAGGTCCCCGATGATTTCGATTCCTGATGCGTGTGCGGTTTGACGCAGCGCCTCGTACTGCCGCGCAAAACACCACTGCGCAAATTGCCAGAAGCGTACGGACGGCATCAAGCGCATTAACGCCTTTTTTAAGGCCTCCGGATTGCGACGACGCAGCTCCTCGGGCCAATCTTGCCACTTACGACGCCCGAAGGCCGCCTGTTCGGTTTTGATGGCCTTAAAAAGCGCATAGTCTTCGAGCCAATAGCGCTCCTGCCACACAAATTTCCCGAACGCTTCCGGAAGTGTCTTTTGCGAGAAAAACCGGAAGGCCGCTCTCTTGAGTCGATCAAGACGAAAGTCCGTCACTCGGGCAAAATCGACCTTCTCTTCATCAAAGGGCTCTTTTACCGCAAGTTCCGAAGGAAGAAGCAACCGTTCGCGCACAAGTGTCGCAAGGTCAATGAGTAACTCATTGCCTGCAAAAACCGATTCCCCCATGTACGGGGAATTGCCTTCACCCGTGACGGTAAGCGGCAACACTTGCCAAAGCTTTTGGTTCCCGCGCTTCATCCAGTCGATAAAGTCGCGTGCCCCTTTGCCGAAATCGCCCGACCCGAAGGGACCGGCAAGCGAGGTCACATGCATAATCAGGCCGCTTCGGCGCGGCAGGTGCTCGCATTTCTCACACAAAACGGCAACGCCAGGGCCTGTGACCGTCAGAGTCTCACCGCACTCAAAGGGACGATCAGGCTTATCCTCTTCCGTTTTTAAAATGCACGTCCAATCGCCGAGCGGAAGCTTGAGGGTCTTTTCCCCTTCTTGGCGATACACATACACCAAAACGCGACCTGTGAGTTCCTTTCGCGCCAACAAAAATCCGAGCGTATCGGCCCGATCGGTCCAATCGGCCGACCTCATCTGCCGGGCATCGGGAGTAAGCCACGTAATATCCCGCTCACCTTCTTTCACAAGACCTGTGAGCCAAGAGGTGTTTTCAAACTGTCCGAACGCACGGCGAATGCGACACAGTGTTCCGATAAACGCCGTATCGTCATCGGCTTCTTTTTCGTACCAACTGAGCCACGTCGTCGGGTTATCCTGACAGTAGGCGTTGTTGTTCCCGCCTTGAGAATGCGCAAATTCATCCCCGGCAAGAAGCATCGGAACGCCCTGCGACAAAAGGAGCGTAGCTAAAAGCGCGCGCCTTAAAAGGCGGCGACGCAAAAGTACCGCTTCATCGCGCGTTTCCCCCTCAACGCCGCAGTTAAAACTTAAATTGCGGTCGGTGCCGTCGCGATTGTCTTCCCCGTTGGCCTCATTGTGTTTGCCGTTATAGGACACAAGGTCCGATAGCGTAAATCCGTCGTGCGCCGTAATGAAATTGACGCTTGCCTGCGGGGCTCGTTCGTCGCGCCGAAAGACTTCGCTTGAGGCACAAAGGCGCTGCGCCAGGGCGCCGATCGGTGCGCTTTTGGTAACCCAAAACGCGCGCACGTCATCGCGAAAACGGTCATTCCATTCGCTCCAGGGAACGCCGAAGTGCCCGAGCCTATAGCCGTCAGGCCCGATATCCCAGGGCTCGGCAATGAGTTTCACGTTCCGTAAAACCGGGTCGGATCGAACCGCCTCTAGAAAGCGGCTTTCGCGTGTTAACGCGGCTGCCAAGTCAAAGCGGAACCCATCGACATGCATCGTGCGCACCCAAGTGCGAAGCGACTCTAAGATAAGTTCCAAAACGGCCGGGTGCGCTACGTTAACGGTGTTACCGCACCCGGTGTCATTGACATATAAATCGGGATTGTCCCCTCGTACCTTGTAGTAGGTTTTGTTATCGATTCCGCGAAATCCGAGTGTCGGTCCCGTCTCATCGGTCTCTGCCGTGTGGTTATAGACCACATCGAGGATTACTTCGAGGCCCGCCTTATGCAAGGCCTTGACAGTGCGCCGAAACTCATCGCGCACGTGGGCGGGATCGGCGGCATACCGATGCTGCAAAGCAAAAAACGAAATCGGGTTGTAGCCCCAGTAATTGCGTAGCCCCCGCGCCTTCAGGCAATCTTCATCGAGCGCATAAGCTACGGGAAGGATATCCACGGCCGTCACGCCGAGCGCTTTGAGGTGTTTTACGAAGGGGGCACTTGCAAGTCCCTCGTACGTTCCTCGGATTTTTTCGGGAATGTCAAACAAGAGCTTGGTAGCTCCTTTGACGTGGACCTCATAGAAAACGGATTCGGAAATCGGCGTTGCCGGAGGTCTATCGTCTTCCCAATCGAACGTATCGGGCACAGGCAAAACGCCATAGAGTCCGCATGCGCCCTCTGCGGCATCGCGCGCATAGCACCCGGTGATATCCGGGGCATATGGGTCTAGAAGAAGGTTTTCGGTCGGTTTATTTCCCGGGTCCGGCTCTGTTTGCACGCGATAGCCGTAACGGAGTCCGGCAAGAGCCCCGCACACGCGACCGACCCAAAGGTTGCCTTTGCGAGTAAGCGCAAAAGAACGCGACGCACCCTTATCGTCGAACAAAACGACGCTTACGGCACGGGCACTTTCCGAATAAAGCGCAAAGCCTGCGCCGTCGCTATCGAGCGAAACGCCCGGACAAATCCGGGCGCCGGCACAAAACGTCAAAGTGTCTAAGAATGCCATTTAAGATAAATCGTCGCAAGCGGCGGCAACGTCACGTTAACGGACTGGTTCTTGCCGTGGAAAGGAACGGCCTCGGAATCGACGGCAGCAACATCGGACGTTCCGACGTTACTACCCCAGTAGTAAGCGCTGTCGGTATTGAGAATTTCCCGATACGTTCCGGCCTTGGGAACCCCGATGCGGTAGTTGTGACGCACCACGGGCGTAAAGTTCGAAATACAGACGACACACTCATCGCCCGATTGACCCCAACGCGCAAAGGCCACAACCGAGTTATCTTTATCGTCGACATCGAGCCACTCAAAGCCGCCGAATTCGCAGTCTTTTTCGTAAAGAGCGGGGGTCTCTTTCAGGACCTGATTTAAGTCCTTCACTAGATGCTGAACCCCTTTGTGCGAGTCGTACTGCAATAGACCCCAATCGAGCTCGGCGTTGTCGTTCCACTCCCGGCGCTGCGCAAATTCACCCCCCATAAAGAGAAGCTTTTTGCCCGGGTACGCCCACATAAAGCCGTAAAAGGCGCGCAGGTTGGCAAATTTTTGCCAATCGTCGCCAGACATCTTCTCTAAAAGCGACCCTTTGCCGTGCACCACTTCGTCGTGCGAGAGCGGTAAGACAAAGTTTTCCGAGTATGCATACAAAAGCCCGAAGGTAAGCTCATTGTGATGCCAACGGCGGTACACCGGATCTTCGTGCATGTAATTTAAAACATCGTGCATCCAACCCATGTTCCACTTGTAGTGGAAACCGAGGCCGCCCATCGAAGGCGGACGCGAGACCATGGGCCAGGCCGTGGATTCTTCGGCAAACGTGGCCACGTTCGGCTCTTCCTGTCCGAGCGTTTCGTTTACACGCCGCAAGAACGCAATCGATTCGAGGTTTTCCCGACCGCCGTACACGTTCGGAATCCATTCACCCTCTTTGCGACTGTAGTCGCGATAGAGCATCGAGGCGACGGCATCGACGCGCAATCCGTCCACTCCGTAGACTTCCGCCCAGAAAAGCGCATTTCCCACGAGGTACTCAAGCACTTCCCGGCGCCCGAGGTTATAGATATAGGTGCCCCAATCTTTGTGTTCGCCCTCGCGCGGATCGGCATATTCGTAAAGCGGAACACCGGTAAAGCGCGCCAGACCCGACTCGTCCTTCGGAAAGTGAGCCGGAACCCAATCGACAATGACGCCGATGCCGGCCTCATGGCAGGCATTGACAAAGTGCACGAACCCGTCGGGGGCTCCGAAGCGCGCCGTCGGAGCGTAAAGCCCCAACGCCTGATAGCCCCACGAGCCGTCAAAGGGGTGTTCGCTCACCGGTAATAGTTCGATGTGCGTAAAGCCCATGTCCTTGACATAGGTCACGAGGCGGTCGGCAAGCTCATCCCAGTTGTAGTAAAAGCGCTCGTTGGGGTGACGCATCCAACTCCCGAGATGCACTTCATAGATACTCATGGGCCGATTAAAGCCGTTGATGTTTTTCACGGCAATCGGTTTGGGGCGCTTCGGCAGAGCACAGACAATCGAAGCCGTGCCCGGGCGCATTTCCATACGGAAGGCGTACGGGTCGGCCTTAAGCGGCAACTTCTGACCGTCGGCCGCGATAATTTCATACTTGTAGCACTGACCTTCTTTGACTCCGGGTAAAAAGATTTCCCAAACTCCGGCATCTCGTCTTAAGCGCATCGGTGCACGGCGTCCGTCCCAGGAGTTAAAGTCACCGACTACACTCACACGGCGCACACCCGGCGCCCAAACGGCAAAGGCCACACCGGCAACGCCGTCTATGACGCAGGGCCGAGCCCCGAAGCACGTCCAAGGGCGCTTGTGCGTGCCTTCGGACAAAAGCCACATATCCGAGTCGGAAATCACAGTACCGAACCGGTACGGGTCGTCCGTGACCTGCACAGCCGACCCCCAGTCGATACGAAGCTTGTAGCGAATGTCTTTTTTAGCGCCTAACCGCGCCTCAAAGTACCCCTTCACAGGTTCCTTAAAGACGGCAATCGGTTTTTCGGTTTTCGGATCGACAGCCGTTACGGAAACGGCATTAGGGAGCACGGCGCGCACAACGAGCGTGCGCTTGATGCGATGCGGTCCGAGCACGGAAAACGGGTCGCTGTGATCGCCGCGAAGAAGTGAATCGATTTGAGCGCGATCGAGCGTAATAACATGTTTCATAAGCTAAAAAACTCCCGATAAGCGTTATTTTCTAAGATATTTTTCCAGATTCCAGGTATCGCGCGCGTAGTCGCGAATCGTACGGTCGGAACTAAAGGGTCCCATGCCGGCCACATTCAAAAGTGCCTTCTTGGCCCAAGCCTTCGGGTCGGCGTAAAGCGCCTCGGCCCTCTCTTGCGCCGCAACGTAGCTTTCAAAGTCCGCTAGAAGCATGTAGTAATCCCCGTAGTCCACGAGACCTGCGAAGATGTCGGCGTAGCGCTCGGGCTGCTCGGGCGAGAAATACCCCGTCCGAATCATGTCCAAGACGCGGCGAAGGCGAGCGTTCCCCTGGTAAATGACGCGCGGGTTGTAGCCGCGACGACGAATCTCGTCGATTTGCGAGGCCGTGTTGCCGAAGATAAAGACGTTTTCCGCCCCGACGCTGTCGCGAATTTCAATCGTGGCGCCGTCTTCGGTGCCCATCGTCAAGGCACCGTTTAACGCAAGCTTCATGTTGCCCGTGCCCGAGGCTTCCGTTCCCGCCGTCGAAATCTGCTCGGAAAGGTCCGCAGCCGGAATAATCACTTCGGCAGCCGAGACGCTGTAGTTCGGAACAAACGCCACTTTGAGTTTTCCGCTCACGGCCGGGTCCGCGTTGATAATGCGCGCCACATCGTTAATGAGGCGAATGATGAGCTTGGCCATGTAGTACGAAGAGGCGGCTTTACCCGAGAAGATAACGTTACGCGCCGGGTGAGGACGACCGTCCTTAATGTCGTTATAAAGCGCAATGACGTGCAGGACGTTTAAAAGCTGACGCTTGTATTCGTGAATACGCTTAACTTGCACGTCCATCATGGCCGCAGGATTGATTTCCACCCCGGTCGTGCGGCGCACGTAGGAGGCCAGGCGTTCCTTATTGGCGCGTTTGACAGCTAAAAATTCATCACAAATGGCATCAGCCTGACCGGAAGCAAGAACCTTGCGTAGGCCCGCCACGTCATCTAAGTTGTAGCGCCAATTCGTGCCGACGTACTTATCTAAAACGGCGGCAAGACCGGGATTGGCCTCTGCAAGCCAGCGGCGCTGCGTAATGCCGTTCGTTTTGTTGTCAAAGCGATCGGGGAAGATGCGAGCAAAGCCGGAGAAAATCGTCTTGACCATGAGGGTACTGTGAAGTTTGGAAACGCCGTTAACCTTATGGCTTGCCACAATGCTCAAATGCGACATGCGCACGCGTTTGCTTTCTTCGGTGTAGTTGCCGTCATCAATAAGCGAAACACGACGCACCAAATCAATATCGCCCGGGAATTTTTCCCGCACCATCGCCAAAAATTCCGCATTAATCCGATAGATGATTTCCATATGACGCGGCAACAGGCTCTTCATCAGCGGCACGGGCCAGGTTTCCAAGGCTTCGGGCATGAGCGTGTGGTTCGTGTACGAGAAAATCTTCGCACACTGCGCCCAAGCGTCTTTCCAGCTCATCGAGTGCTCATCGACCAAAAGGCGCATGAGTTCGGCGACCGAAATCGCCGGGTGCGTATCGTTTAAGTGAATGGCAATCTTGTCCGAAAGGTTTTCGAGCGTTCCGTATTCGCCTAAGTGGTGCTTGAGGATATCTTGCATGGACGCCGAAACAAAAAGGTATTCTTGCTTTAAGCGCAACTCGCGTCCGCGCGGCGTGCTGTCATTGGGGTACAAAACCCACGAAATGTTTTCGTACTGGTTCTTCACCCCCGACGCACGGGCATAGTCGCCGGTATTAAATGCATTTAAATCAATCTGTTCGGGAGCAAAGGCCTTCCAAAGGCGCATGGTGCTCACGCGGTCGGTTCCGTGGCCGGGAATGACAAAGTCATAAGCACGAGCCGTCACTTCCGTGGCATTGAGCCACGCACAGGCATCGACGCCGCGCGCTTCGGTTTTGCCGCCGAAACGCACCGTATAACTGGTGTTGTAACGCGGAAACTCCCAAACCGTTCCGCCGTCCACGAGCCACTGATCGGGTCGCTCGACCTGGCAGCCGTTGACGATGGACTGCGCGAACATCCCGTACTCGTAGCGCATGCCGTAGCCCCAACTCGGAAGCTCGAGGGTGGCCATGGAATCCAAAAAACACGCGGCAAGGCGTCCTAGGCCGCCGTTACCTAAGGCGGCATCGTGTTCACATTCGAGTAAATCGGAAAGCTCTTCATAGCCTTCGGCACGCACGGCCTCTTTGGCCGCCTCTTTTAAGCCCGTGGCGGCTAAGGCGTTATTAAGGGACCTGCCGATCAGGTACTCCATCGACATGTAATAGATGCGACGAGCGTGGTTGGCTTGATCTTCAAGCTGCGTTTTGACCCACCGCTCCGACAGGCGTTTTCTCACGGCATACGAAAGCGCCACGTAGCGCTCCGTTGCATTGGTCCGATTCTCCGGGCGCGACAAAACATCACGCAGGATTTCTTTGATTTCGCTTCCTAAGGCAAGGGATTTGTCTGTAAGTTTTTGATTTTTTGACATTTTTTAAACTAAAACTCCGAATGGGATTGACCGACCTTAGTGTTGATAAATCCGCCGGACACAAAAAGCACACTTTAATTTTCGAGATTTTACTCGGACGCCTCCCTTAACTCGCATTCCTGAGCAAAATTTGCGTTCCAAGACAAAACGCTTAAGCGAACTTGATTAGAATCAATCTATCGCCCCGTTTTCGAGGGGCGTGCGATGGGTTTTGTACTCTTGAGTCCGTAATTATCTTTCGCCGCGAGGGGGCGTCATGAAGGTTTTGTCGGCAGATATCGGAGGCACAAACGCACGGTTTGCCCTGGCAAACCTGACGCCAGAGGGCGCAGTGTGGCTTAACCGCCGCGTTTTCTCCAGCCAGGAAGCGTCCTTTGAAGAAGCCCTACGCGAAATTATCCGAACCCGGGACGGAATCGATGACGTCCGTGCCGTTGTCATTGCCGCCGCCGGCCCCGTTGAAAACGGTCGCGTGCAAATGACAAATGCCGCCTTTAGCGTCGACGTAAGGCTCGTCAAGAACCTTTTTCAAAGCGCTCGCGTTCTTCTTGTCAATGACTTTCAGGCGCAGGCTTGGGGGCTTGATTTTCCCGGGATTGAAAACTCGCTTGAGGTCCTTTGTGAGGAAGGTCCGGTCTTTTCCTCGCCCGTTCGCACCGTCATCGGCGCCGGCACGGGGTTCGGAACCGGCTGGCTCCTGACAGGGGAGTCGTCCGCTGTGATTGCAAGCGAACTCGGCCACATCCCGATGACCTTTACCTCCGAGGAAAGGGAAATCGAGCGCTTTTACCAAAGCATTTATCCGGATACGCCGCTTACCGTCGAACACGTGCTCTCGGGAAGGGGGCTTACGCTCCTAAATGTCTATTACACGGGGAGCGAATCCGAGCCGGCTCTTTTTACGCACGACGCGGGGTTTGACGCAAGCGACACCTGCGCGACCTTTGCGCGCTTTTACGGACGCGCGGCTCGAACCGCCGCCTTAGCCGTCCTAACGCAAAGCCTTGTCATCGGCGGAGGCATTGCGCGCAAGAGCCCGTGTCTAGTGAAGCACCCGAATTTCCTTGCGGAATTTTTGAATTACCGGGGACCCCATTTAAACTACTTAAAACGCATCCGATTGTTTTTGGATACCACAGGCGATCTCGGTCTTTTCGGCACGTTGGCTTTGGCCCGAAAAACCGTTTAAAACGAAAAAGGAAGAGAGACTATGCATCTGATTCAAACCGCTTCTTACCAAGCGCTGGAAAAGAAAAAAGAAGCGCTCGCCGGAACACACTTACGGGAACTTTTCGCTTGCAACGAAAATCGCGTGTCGGAACTGACACGGGAATTTGACAATTTGCACTATGACTTTTCCAAGCAGCGGTTAGATGCCGAGACAATCGACCTATTAGTCAACCTTGCCCATGAGGCGCACCTAAAAGACGCCATCGAGCGCATGTTCGCCGGTGACCGCATTAACCAAAGTGAAAACCGTCGGGTCCTGCACGTGGCACTGCGTCGCAGCACAGGTCCCTTCCCGACGGCCTGTGACGTGATGCCCGAAGTGCTTGAAACACGCCGCCGTATGGGGCAATTTGCCGAGGCTGTTCGCTCCGGGGCCCTTAAGGGATCAACCGGTGAAAAAATCACCGATGTCATTAACGTCGGTATCGGCGGCTCGGATTTGGGACCCAAGATGATGGCAACGGCCTTGCGTGCCGTAAGCTCCAACGGTCCGAAAGCGCACTTTGTCAGTAATCTTGATGCGGCGCAAATGGCAACGCTTCTTGACACCTTGCGCCCGGAAACCACCCTTGTTGTGATTGTCAGTAAGACCTTCACCACCCAAGAAACCATGCTCAATGCCCATACGGCACGCCGCTGGCTGGTGGAAAAACTCGGTGAGGGTCCGCATCTGGCGAACCACTTGGCCGCCGTTTCGAGTAAACCTGCCTTAGCCGCCCAGTTCGGCATTCCCGCCGAGCGCGTCTTCCCGATTTGGGATTGGGTCGGAGGACGGTATTCCCTGTGGTCGGCTGTCGGACTCTCGCTCATGCTGCAAATCGGAGAGACCCTCTTTTTGCGCCTGCTCAAAGCCGCGGAAAAAATGGATAACCATTTCCGTGAGACGCCCTTTGACCAAAACCTTCCGGTTCTGATGGCTTTAATCGGTTACTGGAACGCCAATTTACTCAAGGCCCCGACCTTGGCGATTCTTCCCTATAACGACTCCTTGAAGTTCTTCCCCTCGTTCTTGCAGCAATTGGAGATGGAAAGTAACGGCAAGTCCGTCGGAACCGACAATGAGCCCCTGACCTGGACCACGGCTCCCGTGGTTTGGGGGGAACTCGGCAATAACGGCCAGCATGCCTTCTTCCAACTTCTGCACCAGGGCGGACGCCTTGTGCCTTGCGACTTTATTGCCGCCGTCAAGGCCGACTATCCGATGGCAGGTCACCAGGAGGCCCTGCTTTCTAACTGCTTTGCCCAGACATCGGCCTTGGCCTTCGGTAAAACCGAAAATGAGGTCCGTGCGAGTATGAAAGAGGAAGGGCGGAGCGATGAAGACATCAATGCGCTTGCGCGTCAAAGAAGTTTTGCCGGCAATCAGCCGACCTCAACCCTCCTTTTAAAGGATCTTTCGCCCGAGTCGCTTGCCGAACTTGTAGTTCTTTACGAACACAAAGCGTTTGTTCAGGGCGTGCTTTGGGGCATTAACTCCTTTGATCAATGGGGTGTGGAACTCGGGAAAGCCGTCGCCAAGAAGATTCTTCCCAAGCTTTCGGGCACCGATACGTCGATGACCTTTGATGCCTCCACCGAAGCGCTTTTGGCCTTTACGAAAAAATATATTTAGGAGCCCGAACGATGACGATTCGCGTATTTGAAACTCAACCCTTTGACGACCAAAAGCCGGGAACATCGGGATTGCGTAAGAAGGTGACGCGTTTTAGCCTTCCGCACTATCTGGAAAACTACGTGCAGTCGGTCTTTACCGTTGTCGGTGACTGCCGCGGCAAGGTCCTGGTTTTAGGGGGCGACGGTCGCTACTACAACGATATGGCCATACAGACCATTCTCAAGATGGCAGCCGCAGCCGGCTTTGCCCGTGTTTTGGTCGGACAAAACGGCATTTTATCCACACCGGCCGCCAGTGCCGTCATTCGCGAGCACAAGGCCGACGGCGGCATTATTCTCTCGGCAAGCCACAACCCGGGTGGACCGAAGGGCGATTTCGGCATCAAGTACAACCTTGCAAACGGGGGACCGGCGAACGAAACGTTTACCGATGCCATCTTTAAGGTCAGTCAAAAGATTACGCACTACGCCATCGAAGATGTTCCGGACCTTGATATCTCGCAAATCGGCGAACAAACGCTCGGACAAACCGTTATCGAAGTCATTGACCCGGTAGCCGATTACGCGGCGCTTTTAAAGTCGCTCTTTGACTTTGAAAGCATCCGGAAACTTTTTGCGCGGCCTGACTTTAAGATGCGTTACGACGCCCTTAATGCCGTCACGGGCCCGTATGCCAAACGAATCTTGGAAGGTATGCTCGGAGCACCCGAAGGCACCGTTGTTAACGGCACGCCGCTTCCGGATTTCGGGGGACGCCACCCCGATCCCAATCCCGTGTACGCCGCCGATTTAATTCAGGCGCTTTCCACGCCGTCGTTGGGTTTGAGTTTCGGCGCAGCCTCGGACGGGGACGGTGATCGAAACATGGTTGTCGGACGCAATCTTTTCATCAGCCCGAGCGATAGCCTCGCGCTCATCGTTGCCCATGCACGCCTGATTCCCGCCTATGAAAAGGGTCTTGCCGGTGTGGCGCGCTCCATGCCGACCTCGCAAGCGGTGGACCGTGTCGCTGCCTCGCTCGGCATTTCCTGCTACGAAACACCGACGGGCTGGAAGTTCTTCGGAAACCTTTTGGATGCCGGAAAAGCCACGATCTGCGGCGAAGAAAGTTCAGGCACGGGCGGCAATCACGTCCGTGAAAAAGACGGCCTTTGGGCGGTCCTTTGCTGGCTTTCGATTTTAGCTAAGACCGGAAAACCGGCCGAAACCCTCGTGCGTGAGCACTGGGCCAAATTCGGTCGCAACGTCTACTCGCGTCACGATTACGAAGGCATTGAACTTGCGGCCGGGCAAACCCTTATGGCGCGACTGCGCGACATTGCACCGACCCTTGCCGGCAAGAGCTTTACCGTGACGGGCTCGCACGAAATGGCAATCGACAAGGCCGACGACTTTACCTATCACGATCCGGTGGATGGGTCAGTGAGCGAACACCAAGGAATTCGCGTATTCTTAAAGGACGGATCGCGTATCGTGTTCCGACTTTCCGGCACGGGAACGGTCGGAGCCACGCTACGTGTGTATTTGGAGCGTTACACGGACAATCCTGCGCACTACGAGCAGGACGTGCAAACGACGTTAAAGCCGCTTATCGAACTGGCAGACCAAGTGGCACACATCCGCGAAATCACCGGACGAGTTGCGCCCGATGTCATCAGTTAGGAGGCAACAATGGCCAATCGAAGCACTTATGTAGCCCCGGCGCACACCATTGCGCTGATTTTGGCTGGCGGGCGCGGTTCGCGTCTTTATGAACTCACGGACCGACGCTCAAAACCGGCCGTCCATTTCGGCGGCAACTACCGACTTATTGACTTTGCACTTTCAAACTGCGTCAATTCGGGCATTCGTCGTATTGCCGTTGCCACGCAGTACAAGTCCCATAGCCTGTTAAGACACATCAATCAGGCCTGGAGCTTCCTGCAGCCGACCGTCAATGAATTCGTGGATTTACTGCCGGCTCAGCAACGCGTCGATGAGAATTCCTGGTATCGGGGAACGGCCGATGCCGTCTATCAAAACATCGACATTTTGCAAAGTTACCGGCCCTTCCCCAAGTATGTGGTCATCCTCGCCGGCGACCATATCTACAAGATGAACTACTCGGTCATGCTTTCCGAGCACATCGCAAGCGGCGCCGAATGCACCGTCGCCTGCATCGAGGTGCCGAGAAACGATGCCAAGGGGTTCGGCGTGATGGCAGTCGACAAGACGGGCAAGATTATTCGGTTTGTCGAAAAACCGGCCGATCCCCCGCCCATGCCGGGCAACCCCGACAAATCTCTGTGCTCGATGGGCATTTACATCTTTAACGCCGATTACCTGTTCGATGCCCTCGTGCGCGACATGCACAAGGAAAACACCTCACATGACTTCGGTAAAGACATCATTCCCGAGGCCGTTGCCAAGGGCGTTGCGATGTCGCATGCCTTCTCGGGTAGCTGCGTGCACGGCGTCGGGGAGCCGGAAAATCAGGAAGACTACTGGCGCGACGTCGGAACGATTGATTCGTTCTGGGAAGCCAATATCGATTTGACACACACGGTCCCGAAACTCAATTTATACGACTCGGCCTGGCCGATTTGGACCGCTCAGCCGCAGCTTCCGCCCGCCAAATTCGTGCATAACGAAGGCGACAGACGCGGTATCGCGATTGAATCCATCGTCACGAACGGGTGCCTAATCAGCGGCGAGCTTTACCACAGCATCATCGGTTCGGGATGTCGGATTCATTCGCACGCCAAGGTGCACTGGACGGTTTTGGCTCCGCGCGTTGTGGTCGGACCGGGAGCGTACCTCAATCGGTGCATCGTCGACTCGGGTGTTGTCATTCCGAGCGGCATGGTCATCGGCGTCGATGCCAACGAGGACGCACGGCACTTCCGGCGCTCTCCGACGGGTATTACGCTCGTGACACGCGACATGATGATGGCTTTGGAAAATAACCGATAAACCGCTGACGGGAACACGTTGTGAAAGTTTTACATGTTGCCGCTGAGGCATTTCCGCTGATTAAAACCGGCGGCTTAGGGGACGTTGCGTACGCACTGCCGCGAGCCGAGCGAGCGCTCGGTATGAGTGTCAGGCTTTTGCTCCCGGGCTACCCGTCGGTTCTGTCCGGTCTGACACACTTAAAGCGCGTTGCCGATATCGGATCGGTGTTCGGAGCGGCCAACGTGCGACTTTTACTCGGCAAACTCCCGCGTGTCGGAACCGATGTGTACGTGATTGATTCGCCGAGCCTGTTCGGTCGGAACGGCAATCCGTACCTAGGTCCCGACGGACGCGAATGGAACGATACGCACAGGCGTTGCGGTCTACTCGGGTGGACGGGAGCACGCATCGCCGACGGAGATTTAGATCGCACGTGGAAGCCCGATATCGTGCACTCGCACGACTGGCATGCGGGCTTGACGGCCGCGTACCTTGCTGAAAACCCCGCTCACACCGCCAAGTCCGTCTTTACGATTCACAACCTTGCATTCCGAGGACTCTTTCCGTTCGGCGAATCGGACGACTTAGGGTTTTCGCGCCGCATGGGTTTTCCGCACCAGTTCGAGTTTTTCGGAAACTTCTCGTTTTTAAAGGCAGGTCTCGTCTTCTCCGACAAGATTACGACCGTCAGTCCCACCTATGCACGTGAAGTTTTAACCGATGCGATGGGTTTCGGAATGCAAGGCGTTCTTAAGAATCGCTCCAAGGATTTTTCGGGCATCTTAAACGGCTTAGATTACGACATCTGGAATCCGAAAACCGATGTGCAGCTTGTCGCGCGCTACGATTCCGATGACATCTCGGGCAAAGCGCAATGTAAAAAGGATTTGCAGAAAACCTTCGGCCTGGATGAAAATGCCAAGGGACCGCTTTTCGGCGTTGTCAGTCGCTTAGCCGACCAAAAGGGTTTGGATTTGGTCTTGGCTACCCTCGGACAGATTCTGTCCTTAGACGGGCAACTCGTTGTTTTAGGCTCGGGGGAGCCTACCTTGGAATCGAGTTTCCGACATGTCGCACAAACGCACAAAGGACACGTTGCCTGCTACATCGGGTACGACGAGGTGCTCTCGCACCGCCTTGTCGCCGGTTCCGATACCCTTCTCGTTCCCTCGCGATTTGAGCCCTGCGGATTAACACAAATCATGGCTTTGCGGTACGGAACACTACCTGTGGCTCGAAGAACCGGGGGACTGGCCGATACGATTACGCCGATTGCCGGCGATACAGGTGACGGATACTTATTTGACGACCCGAGTCCCGAGGCGCTGTGCGTGGCACTACGTGACGCGACCTCGCTTTATGCAGACAAGGCGGCGTGGAATCGCGCCGTCAAACGAGCGATGGTCAAAGACTTTTCGTGGGAAAAATCCGCGAACGCCTACACGGCTCTTTACAAGAGTCTGACCGGGAGCTAGCAAACCGATACCCCGTAAAAAACCGCCCCGAAATCGGGGCGATTTTTTTCGGTGCCTCTTAAAGCGCCAACAGGCGATTCATGCGCTGCACGAAGGCATTGGGGTCTTTAAGAGCCCCTTGCTCGGATAAAAGAGCCTGCTCGAAAATAAGCTCAGCCCATTCCTTAAAGCGCGCAGAGTCGGTTTCGGCAGCAACTCGTTTTAAGAGCGCATTTTCCGGGTCAACCTCCAGAATGTACTCGTCCTCGGGGACGGTCTGTCCTGCCGCCTCGAGCATGCGCTTCATCTGAGGCGTTAAGAACTGTCCGCCCTCGGCCACAACGCAGCTCGGGGTACCCACAAGACGCGTGGAAACCCGCACGTCTTTGACGCGTCCGGTAAGTGCCGTCTTTAAGCGCTCGATGAGACCGGCACTTTCCTTGGCTTCTTCTTCGGTTTTTTCCGGTTTATCCGCTAGGTCGCCGAGTTCCAAATCCGAAGCGCTGGCACTCACAAAGCCCTTGCCTTCAAATTCACGCAAATGCGCCATCAGCCACTCGTCGATTCGATCCCAAAGTAGGAGCACCTCGATACCCTTTTTCTTAAAGAGTTCCAAGTACGGCGACGTTTTCACGCTCTGATAACTTGTACCGACCAGGTAGTAAATCTTCTTTTGACCCTCGGGCATGCGCGAAACGTAGTCGGCAAGACTGACATTTTGGGCAGAAGAGTCCTCCTTGGTGGAAGCAAAACGCAAGAGCTTGGAAACGGTCTCGGTGTTGGTGTAATCCTCAACGGGACCCTCTTTGAGGACGCGTCCGAACTGAGTCCAGAACTTAGCGTATTTCTCCTTGTCGGTCGCCAATTTGGCAATCATGTCCAAAGCCCGCTTTGTCAGAGCCTTCTTTAACTTACGACCGGCTTCGCTTTCCTGCAGCAATTCACGCGAGACATTTAAGGGTAGTGCATTCGTATCCACAAGGCCGCGCACAAAGCGTAGGTAGTTCGGGAGGAACGCATCGGCCTTATCCATAATGAACACGCGCTCGACAAAAAGCTTTAAGCCCTTGACGGTATCGCGCGAGTACAAATCCCACGGCGCCTGCGACGGAATAAACAAAAGCGAGGTGTATTCCAAGTCGCCTTCGACCTTGTTATGCGCCCAGGCAAGGGGATCGTCATAGTCGTGCGTTAAGTGCTTGTAAAACTCCTTGTATTGCTCGTCTTTGACCTCGCGCGGATTCATCGTCCAAAGCGCTTTGGCTTCATTGACCTGCGTGTACTCGAACTTAGGCTCTTTCTTGGAGGCATCCTCCCCTTCTTTGGGAGCTTCGAACTTTTCTTCCCACAAGTACACAGGGACGGCAATGTGGTCGGAATACTTTTCAATAGCTTCGCGAAGCGTCCAGGTTTCAAGGAACTTGGTTTCCGTGTCTTTTAAGTGCAAGACAACGGACGTTCCGCGTTCTTTGACAGAGACATTTTCGCTTTCAAACTCGCCGTTACCGGTCGATTCCCACCGCACGCCTTCGGCTTCCGGGGTTCCGGCTTTGCGCGTCAAAACCGTCACGCGATCGGCCACGATAAAGGCCGAGTAAAACCCGACACCGAACTGACCGATTAGCTGTGCGTCCTTGGCGGCATCGCCCGACAAGCTCTTAAAGAATTCCTCGGTTCCCGATTTAGCAATCGTGCCTAAATGGTCGTTGGCTTCGGTGAGCGTCATACCGATACCGTTATCGGTAATCGTCAACGTCTTAGTTGTCGTATCGGCCTTGACATGAATCGCAAAATTCGGATCGTCTTTAATAAGGTCGGCATCCGTGAGCGCCAGAAAATGCAATTTTTCAATCGCATCGGAAGCATTGGAGATTAACTCACGCAAAAAGACTTCTTTGTTCGAATAAAGGGAGTTGGCCAAAAGATCCAAGAGTTTGGCCACCTCTGTTTGAAAACCGTGCTTTTGAGCAGACATACGTAACACTCCGAAAAGTGACTTCAATACTTTTTATATGGGGGCTATGATTGACATTTGCAAGAAAGCGCCGGCGATGGGGAAAAAAAATCCGGGGAACGAGTCCCCCGGAGTAATCGGTCATCCGTGAAATCGGGCTTACTTTTGAATCGACTCACGCGATTGACGCACAATCTTGAAAACAATCGGGCTTAAAAGTGCCAGGCCGATTAAATTCGGAATAGCCATAAGGCCGTTCATGACATCGGCAAAAAGCCATACGAAATCAATCTGAACCAAGGCGCCGACCGGAATGATAATCGTGTAAACGATGCGGAAAGGCTTTAGAGCCTTATCCCCGAAAAGGAACATCCAAGCCCGCTCGCCGTACACGCACCAACCAAGGATGGTCGTGAAGGCAAAAAGCGCCAGAGCCAAGGTCACGATGTAACTTCCGATTCCGGGCATCACGGACTCAAAGGCAAGGGCCGTGACGGAGGCGCCTTGGGCACCGACGGCACACCACTGCCCGGTAATCAGGATTGTCAGACCCGTCATCGTGCAAATGAAAAACGTCGTAATAAAGACCTCGAGCATGCCGAGCGTACCCTGACGAATCGGAGAGGAAATGGCCGTCGCATGCGCAATCGGAGCACTTCCTAAGCCGGCCTCATTGGCAAAGACGCCGCGGGCCATACCGAAGCGAATCGCCATCATCACGGTTGCGCCGGCAAAGCCCCCCGAGGCTGCCGTCGGCGTGAAGGCATGGACAACAACCATCTTTAAGGTCGGGATAATCAGGTCGTAGTGGCATATGACAACAAAAAGACCGGCAAGGATATAAACAACGACCATGGTCGGAACGATGCGTTCGGCCACATATCCGATGCGCTTAACGCCCCCTAAAACAACCAAGCCGATTAAAAGGAACAACGCTAGAGCCGTTGCCCACGAGGGAATATTCATCGACTGATGCAAAACGCCGGCGATGGCGTTAGTCTGAACCATGTTGCCGGTCCCGAAACAGGAAAAACCCGTAAAGATGGCAAACGCACACGCAAGCCACCTCCACTTCGGACCCAGACCGTTTCGTATGTAGTACATCGCGCCGCCTACGACATTCCCGGCAGGCGTGGTTTCACGAAAATGCATCGCCAGAACAATCTCGGAAAACTTCGTTGCCATACCGACCAAGGCCGTGCACCACATCCAGAAAAGGGCTCCCGGGCCCCCTGCCATCAGGGCCGTGGCCACACCGACAATCGAGCCGGTACCGACAGTGCCTGCCATAGCCGTCATCAAGGCGGTAAATGCCGAGATTTCTCCTTTACCGCCCTTACCTTCACCGGTCCTCGTAAACAACATACGAAAAGCCGTCGGGATGTTGCGGAACGTATATCCGCGCAAACCGACGGTCAAATAAATACCGGTACCGATAAGGAAAAACAACATAATCGGGCCCCAGACAAATCCGCTGATGGCCCCGAGTATCGAAACGATTGTCTCCACTGCCCGTCTCCCCCAAAAAATTCGCAAACAGAAATAAAAAGTATAAAGGACGGACTCTAAGCGCCTTCTAGGGAAAAATACCTATGCAGGCGAATAAAAATCAGAAACAAACCGATTGAAATCCGTTCGATACCTCAACAAATACGCCACAAAAGGAAAAGCGAATCCGTTTATAGGTCTTGTACGAGAAGGATGAGGACTTCAAATAGTTGACCGCAAGGAGGTGAAGGAAACGGACTCGCTTCAGGTTGATTAATTTATAACATTCTGCCTCTATTCGACAAATACTTTTTTTGCTAATAAAATATAAGCGTTGGTTTATAACAATGCCGCCAGGTTACGGTTTTCTTTTTTCACACTGCCATGCGCCGTACTGCTCTCAAATACATCGAGACCATTCTTGAGACCGGAAGTATCACAAAAGCGGCTAAAAAACTCTTTGTTTCACAGCCGTCATTGAGCCAATACATCCGGCGCGTTGAAGAAGACAACGACATTGAACTTTTCGATCGAACGTCTCAACCGTGGGTTTTAACCGAAGACGGTCAGTTTTACATGGAAACCGAGCGCAAGATCGAATCCATTTACCGCCAGCGTGAACAATTTTTCAGTGACAAGCACATGCTCACGAGCGGCGAGGTGTTCATCGGTTCGACGCAATACCGCTCGAACACCGTTCTTTCCAAAGTGCTTCCCGTCTACAGAAAACGGTACCCGGACATAAAGATTCACCTTTTGGAAGGTATTTCCTCCGAGCTTGTGGATTTGGCTGAAAAAGGGCTCGTGGATTGCACGCTTGCCCTGGAAGCAACGGTGACAAATAACCTTGTTTGCGAACCCTTGGTGACAGAACGTGTCTTGCTGTGTGCACCGGCCAATCACAAACCCGTCAAGACGGGACCCGTTCCGCCCGGAGGTCGCTTTCCGTCCGTCAAATTTTCCGAGTTTGCCGACGACGACTTTATTGTTTTAAAGGCCGGTCAGGTCTTCCACAAGTTTTTCACGACCTTGTGCGCCAAATACCGCATCGAGCCGAACGTGATTCTCGAGGCGCAGTCCATCACCTCAATTCCCGCTCTCGTCGAGGCAGGCCTTGGCTGTGCTCTTGTCCCGAGTCCCCTTGCCGACATGACGAATCACTCCGTGCAGTACTACGACTTAGGGCGAGACCACCCGACGACGAAACTGACGATTGCTTGGAGCCGCAGCAGATACCTTTCGCGTCCGGCAGCCGCTTTTATTAACGTGGCGAAAGAAGTGATGGCCAAAGAAATGCACAAAAAATCTGTCGTTAAAAGGGATGGATCAGCAAAGAGTCACGCGAAATCTGATCAATAAAAAACAGTGATCCCGGCATGGAAAGGCGCATGCCAATTACTGAAACTGTGCAACAAATCTGTTTTTTCCATCCAACTTGAGTGATTTTTAAATCGCGCCAACTATCAATTTGTAGCCCAGTGGCCTTTAACACCTTAACGGAGAAAGACCGCTACTTTCCCGAGTCCGCGGCGCGGTCACTTTACCGACAGACAAGAAAAAAGCAGCCCGAAGCTACTTTCTGTAAGAACTGGTGCACGGTACTGGTTTCGAACCAGTGACCCCCGCCGTGTGAAGACGATGCTCTACCCCTGAGCTAACCGTGCAATTTCGATTAAGAGTCGGAATTTTACATATTTCCAACCTCTTTGTCAGTGTCTATGCGAGCCGATTTTCTGACTACCATCCCTATGCCAACCAAGCCTTTTGAATCAAGAAGCCTTTTTAGGAGGCAAAACATCACCTTCGACCCTGGCTCCCGGCATCACGCCGGACATGTCCTTCGGCATACGCGAGACCGCTTGAGCGAGAAATCGAGCGGCTCGGTCGATTTGCCCATCAAAGTCGTCTATCCGCCCCCCTTCATACGTTAAATCATCGGCCTTATGAGTAAAGGGCAAACTCGCGACAATCGGAACGGCAAAGCGCTCGGCAAGCGCCTCAGTTTGCCCGCTCGCGGAGAGTCTATGGAGATGTCCGCACTCAGGACACACGAAAGAGGCCATGTTTTCCACAATGCCGAGAACCGGAATTCCGACCTTTTCGAACAATTGCAATCCGCGCGCGGCATCGGCACACGCCAGTTTTTGCGGTGTTGTGACAACAAGGGCTGCCGTCACGGGAATCGACTGGACCAGTGTTAACGGAATATCCCCGGTTCCCGGCGGCATATCGACAATGAGGTAATCCAAACGATTCCAACGCGTTTTCTCCAGAAGTTGCCGTACGGCTCCCGAGGCCATCGGTCCGCGCCAGGCAAGCGAATCGCTCTCCCCGACAAAAAAACCGATGGAATTGACCTGCAAAGGTCCGGCCGTCACTGGAATCATCCTTTTATCATCAGTTTCAGAGGGCTTCCCGTGTACATCAAGCAAAAGCGGAACCGAAGGCCCGTAGACATCGGCATCTAAAAGCCCGATGCGAGCCCCGAGACGGCTTAACGCAAGCGCTAGGGAAACGGCCACCGTGGATTTACCGACGCCGCCCTTGGCGGAACTGACGGCAATGATATTTTTCACCCCCTCAAGCGGCTTTAAGCCGAGTTTGACGCGATGCGCCAACACTTCCCATCGGACGGGAACATCGGCTGCAGCAAGTCCGGCTTGGTCCAAAGCCTGAGAAACGGCTTTTCGGAGTGCTTGAATGAAAGAAGCATCTGCCGGGAAACCCAATCGAATTTCCAAACTCGGTCCGTTGCCCGAAGCAGACGAGCCTGTTCGGACAACATGCAGCTCCTTGAGCGTGTGTCCGAAGCACGGCTCCTTGACTGACTCTAAAACGGCACGCACTTTTTCGATTGCATCCATACAACTTTCCCGCCTGAAGAAATACCCGAATCCGCAAAACTCGCTCAATTAAGGGCGTTAGAATATGAGTTTACGCCGGCTTTCTTGTCGGCGATGTTGAATTAAAAAGGCAAATAGATGACACAGAAACAGCGAACGATTTTCGTGACAACCGCTCTGCCCTATGCAAACGGCCCGTTTCATATCGGGCACATTATGGAATACATTCAGGCCGATATCTGGGTGCGTCACGAGCGCATGTGCGGCAACAAGGTTTACTTTGTCGCTGCCGATGATGCGCACGGCGCCCCGATTATGATTGCTGCGCAGAAAAAAGGTGTCACGCCGCAACAGTTTGTTGCCGAAATCGCTGCCGGTCGCAAGCAGTACTTGGACGGCTTTCACATCAAGTTCGACCACTGGCACTGCACGGACAGCCCAGAAAACACGGAGCTTTCTCAGGACATCTACAAACGCCTGAAGGCCGCCGGCTTTATCTACACCAAGGATATCGAACAATTTTTCGATACCCAAAAAGGCATGTTCCTGGCAGATCGCTTCATCAAAGGCACATGTCCGAAGTGCGGAGCCCCCGACCAGTACGGGGACTCATGTGAAGTGTGCGGGTCGGTCTACTCGCCCACGGAACTCATTAACCCCAAGAGCACGCTTTCGGGAACAACTCCCGTCATGAAGTCGTCCACCCACTACTTTTTCAAGCTTTCCGACCCTAAAGCCGTGGAATTTTTGCGCGAATGGACGCGCGGCATGGGTGCCGACGGCAAACCCCGCGTGCAGGCGGAAGTTTTAGCCAAAGACGAAGAGTGGCTCGGAGTAAAAGGAAATCTCGCTGACTGGGATATCTCGCGCGATGCCCCGTATTTCGGTATCGAAATTCCCGATGCTCCGGGAAAGTACTTTTATGTCTGGCTTGATGCTCCCGTGGGTTACCTTGCAAGTTTTAAAGCGTATTGCGAGAAAAACGGGATGGATTTTGTGAAAACGCTTTCGGCGCCCGACACTGAGCAGGTTCACTTTATCGGCAAAGACATCATTTATTTCCATACGCTTTTCTGGCCGGCAATGCTGCATTTTGCAGGAGCCCCCTACCGTGTTCCCGACCATATCAACGTGCACGGGTTCGTTACCGTCAACGGTCAAAAGATGAGTAAATCGCGCGGCACCGGAATCAGCCCCTTAGAGTACCTGCAACTCGGGATGAATGCTGAGTGGCTGCGCTACTACTTAGCTGCCAAGATGACCGGCCGCGTCGAAGATATTGACTTTACCAAGGACGATTTCCAGGCACGTGTGAACTCCGACTTGATCGGCAAGTACGTCAACATCGCCAGTCGCGCCGCCGGCTTTATCTTCAAGCGCTTTGAAGGAAAGGTCTCCGATGCAACTATGGCCGATTCCTTGATTGCCGAAGTCGCCAAGGCCGCACCGCAAATCAAAGAATTTTACGAAGACCGCGAGTACAGCAAGGCACTGCGTCACATCATGGAACTTGCCGACACAGTCAACGAATACGTCGACCGGGAAAAGCCCTGGGAACTTGCTAAGACTCCGGGAAAAGAAACGGACTTGCAACGCGTGGCGTCCGTAGCCTTGGAAGCCTTCCGGCTGCTTACGCTTTATCTAAAACCCGTGTTGCCGGCAACGGCTCAAAAAGTCGAACGCTTCTTAAACTGCGGCGAGCTCACGTGGGAAGCAGTGGCCTCGCACTTAACAAGTGCGCACCCGATTGCCAAGTTCGAACACTTGATGGGGCGCGTCGATCGCGAAAAGCAACTTGATGTTCTCGTGCCCGAGCACGCTCCTGAGGAAGAAAAACCGCTTCCCGGCGGGCAGGCTCTTGCGCCGACCTGCACTATCGACGATTTTGCCAAACTGGATTTACGCGTGGCTAAAGTGGTTTCCGCCGAATGCGTCGAAGGATCCACGAAGCTACTGCGCTTTGAGCTTGATGTCGGCGAGGGGCGCATACGGCAGGTTTTCTCCGGAATTCAAGCCGCTTACAAGCCCGAAGACCTCATCGGCAAACTCGTTGTGATGATTGCCAACTTGGCGCCGCGCAAGATGCGTTTCGGCATTTCCGAAGGGATGATTCTGTGCGCAAGCGCTGCGGACGGCAAACCCAGCGAGCTCTACCTCATCGAGCCCTTTGCCGGCGCAAAACCGGGCATGCGGTTAAGTTAAATAGGTTGAGAGAAAAAACCTTGAAAGCGGCCTCTTTGTGGGCCGCTTTTTTCTTTTTAAACCAATGGGAAGCGTCGCGATTTCCGAACGATAACCGTCCGTAACGCCTGAGCACAGACGGTTATACAAGGTCTCCCAAAATCGCATCAAACAATGCTATCGTGCGCCTGTTCTGTATCGGAACGATACTTATGCCTTCTGCATCGCTTTGGGTTCTGGTTGCCGGTTTTCTTTTTACCTTGATGTCGATGTCGGCCAAGATGTGTTCGGGGTACTTTTCCCCGTTTGAAATCATCTTTTGGCGCTCGGCTTTCGGGCTCATGTGCCTATTTTTTATCATGGTCCGAAAGGGTATCGGCATCCAGACCAAACTCCCGATGGCCCACTTTAAACGGTGCGTGTGCGGCGTCGGCTGTTTTTTTCTCGAAATTCTCGCGTTAAGTCGTCTGCCGCTTTCCGTGGAACAACCGATTGCTTACACGAGCCCTCTGATTTTTTGCGTTTTCTTTTTGATTTCCTCACGCCGTTCGGGGAACCGTATCGAATGGCCCGTCGTCGGAGCCGTGATAACCGGGTTTATCGGGGTTTTACTTATTGCTAGGCCCACAAGCGTCGGCATTAATTTGGACGGCCTCCTTCTTGCCGTTGCCGCGGCTCTGGCCGGGGCAAGCGCCAACTGGTTCTTGCGTGACCTAGGGCGTCAGGGAGAACCAAAAGAGCGTGCCGTCTTTTACTTTATGCTCACCGGCTTTGTCGCCGGCGGTCTGGGAATGATCTTTTCGCCCTACGAGCTGCACCTACCGCAAGGCGAGTGGATTTGGCCGCTTCTCGGCGTGATGACAACCGGATGCGTGGCGCAGGTCCTCTGGACCTATGCCTGGGCCAAGGGGCACGCCCTTCTTAACTCAGTCTTTCAATTTGCCGGTATCTTCTTCGGAGTTTTGATCGGGATGGTGGCTTTCCACGAACACATCGAAATCCTGTCGCTCACCGGTATCGGCGTGATTTTTGCCTCGGGACTGTTTTCGTCACTCTATCTGAGGAAAGCCCGATAACGTTTTCCGCACAGGCGACCGCAGGACTATCTCAGCCTTACGTTAAACGGAAAACGAACTTCCGCATGAACAAGATGTCACGGCATTGGGATTACGAATCACAAATTGCGCCCCCTCAAGCTCGTCTTTAAAATCGATTTCTGCTCCGACCAGGTATTGGAATGAAAGCGAATCGACAAGAAAAGTCACCCCGTCACGTTCGATAACGGTATCGTCTGCTTCTTTGGCTTCCTCAAATTGGAATCCGTACTGGAAACCCTGACAACCGCCGCCCTGCACGAAAACCCTCAACGGCATATCGGGGTTTTCTTCTTCGGCCAAGAGCTCCTTGACCTTGGCCACACAGGCATCGGTAAAGCGAATTGGGGCGGGCGTCACTTCGGATGTTTTGTTTTCTGTTTCAGCCATAACTGTGTTGCTCTTGAAAAAACGGAGCAATTATACGTTTCGCGGTACAAGTCTTGTTCACTTTCACTTCGCGTGTTTTGCAACAAAATCCGTCCAGGTTTTCAGGAACAACTCCGGAACCTCTTCTTGCGGAGAATGCCCGCAAGGAAGGGCCTGACCTTCAAAAGACAGGGCCCTGTCGTGCCACGTCTCAATCACATCGTAAAGTTTTCCGACCGTGCCCTTAGCACCCCAGAGCAAAAGCAAAGGACAGGTGATGCGCTTTTGCCGATCGGCCGCATCGTCTTTTAGGTCGATTCCGGCCGAAGCGCGATAGTCCTCACAGACGGCGTGAATCATTTTCGGGTCTTTGTAGCAACGAAGATACTCGGCCATGACCTCGTCGGAAACGGCGCCCGGTGTTTTGAGCTGTCCGTCGATATGCCGATGGATAAAAAACTCCGGATCGGAGTCAATCATCTTTTCCGGAAGCGGCTCGGGTTGAATGAGGAAAAACCACCAGAAATAACGTCGCGCAAACTCCATGTTCGTGCGCTCGTACATCACGGCCGTCGGCGCAATATCCAGGAACGTCGCCGTTCGGAAAAGCTCGGGGGCATCGAGCGCAAAGCGATGCCCGACTCGTCCTCCGCGATTGTGACCGACATAGTGAAAGGGCGTAAGTCCCATCCCTTGCATCAGTTGAGCCAAATCACGTGCCATGACACGCTTGGAGTACGGCGTGTGCTCGGCGTCGCTCACGGGTTTACTGCTATCGCCGTATCCGCGCAAATCCGGAAGAATCACCGTGTAGTGCTCGGCAAGTGTCGGAGCAACTTTGCGCCAAATCACGTGGTTGTGCGGATGACCGTGAACCATCAGGAGCGGCACGCCCTGCCCGGCACGCGCAAACCGAATTACGGTGCTGTTTCCTAAATGCGCATCAAAAAGCGCAAAGCCCGGAATAAAGGGCGAAGGGCCGATTTCCTGCACACAAAAGTCTGTCATTTTTCTCTCTGAAACCACTTCCGTCGTGCTTAAAAAGCCGACGGATTACTTCCCTTCGGAAAAAGTGCCCACGCTTTCACCGCGCTTTTCTGACTTCCGGCCGCTTGTCCGGCTTTGTGCCCGCTTCCCCAAAAATAATCAAATCGCAAAGGGCCTCGAATCGCACTTCCCGTGTCTTGAGCCAGAACGGGACGCACAAAAGAAAGCGCAGGGCTTGCCTGATGTACCTGGACGATAAAAGGCAACCCCAAGGGCCAAATGCTGCTATCGACCGCCACAGAAACACGCGGCGTTACGGGAACGCCGAGGCTCCCGACCGGTCCCTCTTCGGGGGCAAGGTCTTTGCGCTCCTGAAAGAAAATATACCGCTCGTTGTAGTCTAAAAGTTCCCGGACACGCGTCGGATTTTCTCGAGCCCACGCCCGAATACGGTCCATACTCATCTGCGCAGGCTTTAACGACGTATTCTGCGTCAGCCAATGGGCAATGGCGCGATATGGTCTTCCGTTATTGTCAGCATAAGCAAGGCGCATCACCTCTCCGTTTGTCAGTCGTATGCGCCCTGAGCCCTGAACCTGAAGGAAAAATGCGTCAACCGGGTCTTGCACCCAACACAGAGCATAGCGAGCTAGGTCGCTTCGCGCCTCAATAGTCCCTCGTGTGTCATACGGAAAGAAACGGCGAGCTTCGACCTTACCCTTAAACGCCGTTTTAGCAAGTGTGTCATCAAAGCGCGAGATATCAAGCGTAATTAAGTCATCGGGCGGCGATAAAAGCGGAACGGAATATGTCCTTGAACGTGCCAACGACCCTTCTAACTCGGGCTCATAGTACCCGGTCATCAGACCCGTTTCCTGCTCGTGTCCCCGGGTATCGACGGCCGTAACGCGCCAAAGGTCAAAGTTCGATTGAAAAAACTCCCGAGAGCTTCCGACATAGTGCTGCGCCTTAGAGCAAACCGCTTTCCAGGAAGGACTTCCTGCAATGCGAGTACACGATTTTTTAAAGGCGCTCAGCATCGCATCCCAATCGGCCTCTTGCGTTTGCGGGCACGCATCAAAGGTCACTTTTTTCAGGAGCGCATTTCCGCGCTCGGCGGTATCGGTCACCTCGGGCACGGGCGCCGAGCAACCGGCAAGCCAACAGGCTAAGGTTGCCGTCAGAGAAAAGGCGAGTATCGCAATGCGACTTTTTCGTGTCACGGCAAAAATCGCTCCTGAAGCGTATTTAAGAAACGGCGTCCGAGTGCTGTGGCGGCAATGCGGTCTGTCTTTTCCATCAAGCCCTCGCGCTGTAAAGAAGCAACCTTCGGAGCAATCAGAGCATAGGGTAGCCCCGTTGCCTCCTCCCAGCGCTCCTTGGCAACACCTTCACGTAACCTTAACACGTTGAGCATAAACTCAAAGGGAATCTCTTCGGAACGCACACGGCGTCGTCTTTGCACAAACGTTCCGTTTTCAACATCGGTCATGTAACGCACAGGACTTTTCGCGCGTACTTCGCGGAAAACCGCGCCGTCCGGAGTCGTGATTTTTGCATGCGCTCCGGCACCGATAGCCAAATAATCCCCATAGGTCCAATACGTCATGTTGTGTCGGCACCGAGAGCCTGCTTTGGCGTACGCAGACACTTCGTAGTGATCAAATCCGGCCTTACGCGTGATGGTCTGAATGCACTCGGCCATGTCGCCGGCTGTGTCGGCATCCGGGAGATTCTCAGGCGGACGCTTGAAAAAGACACTTCCCGGCTCGATTGTCAGCTCATAGTACGAAAGGTGGTCGGTGTTAAAACTCACGGCCTCCTCGGCATCTGCCCGAAGATCGGCCTGTGTCTGCCCGGAAAGCGCATACATCATGTCGATATTGACGTGCGCAAAGGTGTTTTTAGCCCACGTAACGGCTTCGCGCGCTTGGCGAGCCGTGTGAATGCGTCCGAGAAACGAAAGCGACGCCTCGTTAAAGCTTTGCACCCCTAAGGAAAGACGAGTGACACCCGAGCGCGCAAATGCAGCCAACTTTTCTTCAGTCACGGTGCCCGGATTGGCCTCAAGCGTAATTTCAGCGTCATGCACCAAATCGACGCGCTCGCCAATGCCGCGCATTAAGGCATCAAAGCCTTCTGACGTCATCAAGCTCGGCGTTCCGCCCCCGAAAAAGACGCTTGTCACAGGGCGCGACACAGTGTGCGCGACTTGGCTTAAATCGGCAAGAAGCGCCGCAATATACCGACTCTCATCGATACGAAACAGACCGCCGCGAGAATTAAAGTCACAATACGGGCACTTGTGCACGCACCAGGGCCAGTGCACGTACAGGGCAAGCGCTACCAACCCCATCGCTCCCCGATGGCTTTGAGCATGGCACGCAAGGCTTTCCCGCGATGACTGACGGCATTTTTTTCCTCTGCCGTGAGTTCGGCGGCCGTTTTCCCGAATTCGGGCAAATAAAAATATGGGTCGTACCCGAATCCGCCCGTGCCGCGAGGCTCGGAAACAATCTCGCCGTTCCAATGCGCTTCCACCACAATCGGCTCGGGGTCGTCTGCGTAGCGAAGTGCCACCAACACACATGTGTAGTGTGCCCGCTTGTCGGTCTTATCTTTTAAGGCCGCCACGAGTTTGGCGTTATTAGCCTTGTCATCGCAATCGGCTCCCGCATAGCGCGCCGAAAAAACGCCGGGCTCTCCATTTAACGCATTGGCTGTAATCCCCGAGTCGTCGGCCAAAGCCGGCAGTCCGCTCGCGCGCGCGGCATTGCGTGCCTTGGCAAGGGCATTTTCAAGGAACGTGTGATAGGGCTCTTCGCACGCTCTGACACCCATACTGCCCTGACCGACAATATGAATCGCTTTTTCGGAAAACATCGCATTAAATTCCCGCAGTTTTCCGGGATTGTTGGAAGCTAAAACCAGTGTTTTTTGCATGGTGATTTACTCGGCTAAAGCACGTTTTTGCAGTGCGGTAATCGTTTGACACCCGGATTTGGCTAATGCCAAAAGCGCGGTTAAATCCTCGCCCGAGAAAGGCTCGCCTTCGGCCGTCCCCTGAATTTCCACGTAGTGCCCCGAGCCTGTCATCACAACGTTCATGTCCGTGTCACTCGAACTATCTTCAACGTAGTCAAAATCAATCACCGGAATCCCGTCACTGATGCCCACACTCACGGCACAAACCGAATCGCGCAGCGGGGTTGACGTGATTTTCCCGTTTCGGAGCATCCAGGAAACGGCATCAGCCAAAGCCACATAGGCACCGCTCACTGACGCGCACCGCGTCCCGCCGTCGGCATCGATGACATCGCAGTCAATCTTGATGGTGTAACCGTCGATTTTTCGCCGATCGACCACTGCGCGTAGGCTCCGCCCGATCAGTCGTTGAATTTCCTGTGTGCGGCCGGTTTGCTTGCCCTTGACGGCTTCGCGGTCACAGCGCGTGGTCGTCGAGCGCGGCAAGAGCCCGTATTCGGCCGTAACCCACCCTAGCCCTTGCCCTTCTAAGAATTTCGGAACACCGGGAACAACACTGGCCGTACAAATGACCCGTGTTTGTCCGCACGCAATCAACACACTGCCTTCAGCGTGTTTGGTAAATCTCCGAGTAATGTTCATCGGGCGCAATTGGTCGGCAGCCCGACCGTCGTGACGCATCGGCATAAAAGCCATCCTTTCAAATCGTTTTTCGCATTATAGGATAGGACTCGTGTTGCCCCGAAAGCCCTTTGCGCTGTAGAACGCCTTAAAATGTTGGCATCTGCGGCCGACAGAATTCCGACGAGCGGCTGCGGTCACAAAAGGAAAATTCTCATGTCCGATGTTCTTTCGATGACCGGGTACGCCATTTCGCAAGGCGAAACCGATTTGGGTCTTGTCACGGTTGAAATCCGATGCGTTAACTCCCGCTTTCTTGATTTGACCCTTCGCATCTGCGATGAGTTGCACGCCTTAGAGCCGCTCGTTCGGGACGCCATTCGCGATCACGTTCGGCGCGGGAAACTCGAATGCCGCATTTCTCTTAAAGCCGGCACCTTAGCCGCCGGGAGTAAAACCGATAAGGGAGCTGTCGAGAACCTACGAGCCCTACAAAATCAGATTCATGAAACACTTCCGAGTGCCGCTCCGTTAAGCGTCATGGAAATCTTGGCCTATCCCGGTGTGGTTGTCGGCGCGCCGATTGACGACGAGAAACTTAAAGCCGACGTAATGGCCGTTGTCGACAAAGCCCTTCATGCGTTTACGGCGGCTCGAGCACGCGAAGGCAAAGCGCTTTCGAAAGTCCTTGCCGACTACTGCGATACCATCGATGCAGTTGTCAACACATTGCGTCCGAAATTGCCGCAGATTCTGGCCTGTTTGAAAGGACGCATGCAAGAGCGCCTGCGCACGGCCTTGCAAGAGCCGCTTTCAGGGGCCTCGGGGCTGACAAAAGAAGACGTCAATGAACGCATACAAACGGAGCTGACGCTCTACGCACTTAAGATGGACGTGGACGAAGAAATGAACCGCCTTCTGACCCACACGAACGAAACGCGGCGCACGCTTTTAGCCGGCGGTGCCGTCGGGCGCAAACTCGATTTCCTGATGCAGGAGATGAACCGGGAAGCCAACACTTTGGGTTCGAAGGCCGCATCCATTGAAATGACCGATGCGTCGTTGACGATGAAACTTACGGTCGAGCAGATGCGCGAGCAAATTCAAAATCTCGAATAGTGCTTCGGGGCTTGCAAAAGTAATTAAGCCTATTTTGTCTCGGATGCTTTTTTCGCTTCTTGCGAGCGGATGTCTTCCCAGGCATCCAAAAGCATCCAGTAAAAGTGCAGGCCCGCAATCGTCACCAAGTGAAACTCCGACTCATCGGTCACCCACGGAAAACGACGCGCCAGGCGAATCGATCCGAATTGACCGATGCCGCCCAAGGCCTTGACGATGGCCTCCTCGTCCTCTTTCTTATCTGGGTTCAGTTTGAGGATTCGGCAAGCTTCACGGAAATTCTTAACACGCTGGTCGGCTCGACGAATGTATTCGGCGCAGTATCGGCAACTCATGTAAATTCCTCGCTTCTGGCAACATAAAGGGGTGCAAACGGCACAGCCTGTGTGATGCGCACAAGACCGTCTTTAGCCAGTTCCAAAATGGCCAAATAATTGACAATAGCCACTTCGATGCCGCAACCCTTCTTAAAAAGTTCCCGAAATTCCACAATCGGGCTTTGGCCGAGGCGTCGCAAAATATTGCTCATGAATTCGCGCACCGAAAGCTCCTGCCGGGCAATCGTGTGATTGCCGCGAAGTTGTGCCTGTGCGAGCACTTCCTGCCAGACGCGGGCAAGTTCCTCGGATGAGACGTCCGGCAAAATCTTATTTTGTGTCTGCTCGATTAACACAAAGGCACGCCAGAAATCGCGACCGTTTCTCGGAATCCGATCAAGTTCCACGGCCGCCAATTTCATCTTTTCGTATTCCAAAAGGCGGCGCGCCAATTCGGCCTGAGGATCTTCGACTTCCTCATCGTCATCGGCCCGTGTGACCGGTAAAAGCAGCCGGCTTTTAATCTGCATGAGGCATGCGGCCATCACGAGGTACTCGGCCGCCAATTCCAAGTTCGATTTCCGAATGAGCTCAACGTACCCCATGTACTGCTCGGTCACGAGTGCCATCGGCACATTCATCACGTCAAACTTTTGCTTGCGAATCAGGTAAAGCAGTAAATCCAGGGGCCCTTCGAAACTTTCCAGGAACACTTCCAAGGCATCGGGCGGGATATACAGGCCGTCCGGGACCTTAAACAGCGGCTCCCCGTACAGTTTGGCAATCGCAACCCCGTCCACGACATCGGGCGTTGCCCCCGATGTCGTTTGTCCGAAATCCGGTTCCCGAAGGGAATTTTCGCTTTCTTGCGTCACGTTATTTCTTGGCGGACACTTTTTTCTTCGGAGCCGTCTTCGGAGCCGGTCCCAAAGCCTTCAAGCGTTGCTCGGCGGTCTTGGCCGATTCCGTGCCCGGATACTTTTGGACGACGCTATTTAAAAGCGAGCGCGCCGATGTGCTGTTTCCCAAACGCTCCTCGGCCGCCGCTTGCGAGAGCAGCGCCTCGGGGACTCGAGAACTCTTCGGGAATTTCGCTACGAGTTTTTTCTGTGCCGAAGCCGCGTCGCTCATTTTGTTTTGCACGTAATACGCGCAACCGAGCCAGTACAAGGTATCGGCCATGTAGCCGGACTTCGGGTAATCTGTTGCAAGCGACTCAAGGAGCTTTTGACTCTCTTCGTACGAGCCTTCGGAGAAAAGCTCCAAAGCCAAGTCATACCGGCGCTTTTCTTCCGGAACCACCGTAAAGGACTGCCCGTTTTCGTCTTTTTCAACGTGCGACTCCAAGGCGGCCAGGCGTTTGTCCAAACTCATGAACAAATCCCGAGAGGCCTTTTGCGTCAGCCCGATTTGGTGCGTGAGCTTTTCCACCTTGCCGGTCATTTCGGCGTTTTGCTCTTGCAACTGATCGATGCGACTGAGAAGCTCAAGCTGCGAACTTTGCGTCACATTGAGTTTCTCTCGCAAATCCAAAATCGCGCGACGTGCCTCATCGTCGGAAAACGCCGACGAGACGCCCGAGGCACCTAAAAGGACGGCAAAGACCGTCGAGGCCAAGACGGCCCGAGAAAGGGATGGCTTAAACATCGATTTTCTCACTAGTGGGAAACGACGATATCGGCACGGCGATTCTTCGCCCAAGCCTGTTCGTTTTCACCGCGATCGACCGGGCGCTCGCGACCGAAACTGACGGCTTCCAAACGATTGGGCGCCACACCGCGAATCTGCATTAAGCCCTTGACGGCCTCGCTACGCTTTTGGCCGAGTGCCAAGTTGTACTCACGGCTGCCGCGGCTGTCGGTATTGCCTTCGATGCGGGCAATTAACTTGGGATTAGCACGCATGGCACGGACCTGGCGATCAATCGTCGGGTAGTAGCGCGTCTGAACCGTGTAGCTATCAAAATCAAAGTACACGCTCTTATCGGCAGCGAGGGCCTCAGGCGTAATCGCATCGGCCGATGTGGCGTAACGGCCGCTCTGAGTGGTTCCTTCCTTGGCCGATTCATCCAGGCTCACACTCGAGCATCCGGCTAAAACAAACGCGGCGCAAAGCGCGGCAATACAAGAAATTTTCTTCACTTTTATCTCCGTGATTAAGGGACAATCCGGTTAAAAACAATCGGTCTGTCCCTGTCGTTAATCCTGTTAAAAACGCCCCTACCCTAGTCGGGGATTAGCGGGCTCCATGTCGGCTCCCGAATATCGCCCGAGGACCCCGAAAGACGCGAACTGACGGCGCCGTCCACACTGACGGTAGCCAAAACGCCGCGCCGACCGACTTCCGTGGCATACACAATCATGCGACCGTTCGGCGAATAGCACGGGCTTTCGTCGGCATCGGTGCCCGACAAAATCGTCTCCTGACCGGTAGCAATTTCCATTTGAGCGACCCGATACCGCCCGTTTGTCCGCGTCACATACGCCAAATGCGTCCCTTGCGGGTTGATGCTCGGACTGACGGCATAGTCACTTGCAAACGTCACGCGTTCCACTTCGTCCGTATCGACGGTCTGCCGATAAATCTGCGGCGACCCGCCTCGGTCACTGGTGAAATACACATAGCGTCCGTCAACGGAAAACACGGGTTCCGTATCAATGGCAAGCGACCTTGTAAAGCGCCTGACTCCGGTGCCGTCCGCCCCGATTAGATAAATCTGCGTAAACCCGTCGCGCGAAAGCGCAAGAGCAAGCGTCTTTCCGTCGGGACTAAAGGCCGGAGCCGAATTGTTTCCGCGGAAATTGGCAATGACGCGGCGCTTGCCGGTTGCGACCGTATGCACGTAGACAACCGGCTTTTTCTCTTCAAACGACACGTACGCCAGACTCTTTCCGTCCGGGGACCACGCCGGCGAAATAATCGGTTCGCGGCTACGTAATGCCGGTTGCGGATTGGCGCCGTCGCTATCGGCAACGATGAGTTCGAAATTGTCCGGCGCATGCTGAACGACGTACGAAAGGCGCGAGGCAAACATCGCCCCGTTTCCCGTCAGCTTCGAATAGATTCGATCGGCGATGCGGTGCGCACAGAGCCTTAACTGTCGTCCGGGGACGAAAAAATCGGCCTGATCGATCGGCTCGTCGGTTTTAATCGAATCGAAGAGTCGGTACCGAATGTCGTACCTGCCGTCGGCCATCTGCACGATACTGCCGGTGGCAAAGACCGTGGCACCGATTTCCTGCCAATGCGAAAAGTCCGGACGAACGGAAAGCTCGGGCGTGGCCTCTTCGGTCACGCCGATTAACCGAAACGATCCGGTGCGCTCCAGATCGGAGGCCACAACGGAGTAAACATCGATTTGGGCCTGCGCGGTGCCGTTCATCGGCTGCAGAGCAAGCGGAATTCGGTTCGCTCCGACCCCCGTGATCTGAATCTGCAACTGCGAAAACGCCGCAGGTGCAAAAGCCGCCGCGCCGAGCGCGCCGGCCCCGGCTAAAACCCTGCGACGGCTGACGCAGCAAATGGGACTCATACTCGTTCCTCGTTTGAAAAATTAGTGACGGAAATGCCGCTCTCCGGTAAAGACCATCACGATACCGCGTTCATCGGCCGCTGCAATGACTTCGGCATCGCGAATCGATCCGCCCGGCTGAATCACGCACGTGGCACCGTGATCGATCACAACATCCAAACCGTCGCGGAACGGGAAGAACGCATCGCTTGCCACGGCGCACCCGGCAAGCGAATGACCGAATTCTTCGGCTTTCATCGCAGCAATCTTGGCCGAGTCCACACGGCTCATCTGACCGGCACCCACACCGAGCGTCATCCCGTCTCGGGCATACACGATGGTGTTGGATTTGACAAAGCGCGCGATGTTCCAAGCAAACATCATGTCGGCAATCTGAGCGGACGTGGGCTTCTTTTTCGTCACGACCTTCAAATCGCTTTCGGCGCACAGTTGCGTATCGGGCGTTTGGACCAAAAGCCCGCCGCCGACGCGCTTAAAGTCGTAGTCGTTGTGCGAGGCGCCGTTAGCCACCGTCAACAAGCGCAGATTCTTTTTGCGGCCGAAGACCGTCACGGCATCGGCCTCATAGGCCGGCGCAATAATCACTTCGGCAAACTGTTTGGAGATTTCTTCGGCCGTTGCCGCGTCCACAGGGCGGTTAAACGCAATAATGCCGCCGAACGCACTCTTGGAGTCGCAGGAGAACGCCTTCTTGTAAGCCTCGAAAACGCTCGCTCCGATGGCCGCTCCGCACGGGTTGGCGTGCTTCATAATCACGCATGCGGGCGCCGCAAAGCTCCGCACGGCTTCCCACGCCGCATCGCTATCGGAAATGTTGTTGTAGGAAAGTTCTTTCCCTTGTAGCTGCGTATACCCGGCCAAAAGACCCGGCGCAACGACGTGTTCGCGATAAAACGCCGCCGCCTGATGGGGATTCTCCCCATAGCGCATATCCTGAACCTTGACCCACTGACGCGTAAAGACATCGGGGAACTTCTTGGTGCGCTGCTTTTGCTCATCTAGGCTTGTTAAGTAATTGCTGATTGCCGCGTCGTAACGCGCCGTGTGGGCAAAGACTTTCTTCGCAAGTTCTAGGCGCGTGGCATCGCTCACGGCCCCCGTTGCTTTAATCTCTTCAATGACGCGGGTGTAATCGGACGGATCGACCAGGACCGTTACGGATTCGTGATTTTTCGCCGCCGCACGAATCATCGTCGGGCCGCCGATATCGATGTTTTCGACCGCCAATTCGAACGTGCAATCGGGCTTGGCAATCGTCTGCTCAAACGGATACAAATTCACGCAGACAATGTCAATCGGCTCGATGCCGTGCTCGGCCAATGCGGCCATGTGTTCGGGTACGGGGCGACGCGCCAGAATGCCCGCATGAATGTGCGGGTCAAGAGTCTTGACTCGCCCGTCAAGCATCTCCGGAAAACCGGTGTAATCGGCCACTTCCTGACAGGCAATGCCTTCGGCGGAAAGGAGTTTTGCCGTTCCCCCCGTCGACAAAATGTGGTACCCGAGATTAACGAGCTCTCGGGCAAACGAGGCTACGCCCGTCTTGTCCGAAACGCTGATGAGTGCTTGCTTACGCATAGTGCTGCTTCCTCCAATTAAGACGCATTCCAAAAACCTTGCTCGCGCAGTTTCTTGTGTAGCGTATTTCGATTGATTCCTAAAATCTTTGCGGCGAGCTTTTGATTATGCCCGGCTTTGTTCATCGCCCAGCGAAACAAAGGTCGCTCAACGGCAGCCACAATCATGCCGTGAATCGGCAATCCCTCGGCTCCGTCCAAATCCCTCACGTAGTTTTCCACACGCGAAACGACAAGACGCGCCAACTCGTCTTGCTCAAGAAAATCCTGCATTTTTTCCGTTTCCGTCATGGTGTGTCATCCAAAAATTCCGACAATAGTTCCCGTACGACATTTTCATCGCTCTCACGGAGGATGCGCCGCACTTTTTCCTGTCCCTGCTCAAGCGGCAACACATACCGCACCGCGTGTTTGCGAAACGAGAATACCGCCTTGGTTCGGCTCACGGGAGCCTGCCGCATATGCTCGTCAAAATGCCGTAACACAATATCACGTCGCGCCGCCCGTGAAATCGGCGTGACGGGGCGACCGGACAAAGCCTCGGCAACCTGCCCGAAAATCCACGGCGCGCCGAGACTGGCTCTCCCGATCATTACGGCCGCAGCACCCGTTTCGCGCAAAACGCAGAGGGCCTTTTCAGGCGAATCAATATCGCCGTTGGCAATGACGGGAATCGATAGCTCCCCGGCAAGGCGCCCGATTGCCGCATAGTCAACCGGCCCGGAAAAGCGCGCTTCGCGCGTCCGACCGTGCACCGTCACGGCTGCAAAGCCGATGTCCTGCGCCGCATGAGCAAGTTCAAACACCGTCAGATGGTTTTGATCCCACCCTAAGCGCATTTTAACGGTCACGGGGACCGAAACTGCATCCCGAACGGCTTGCAAAATCTGCTCGGCCAACTCCACATCGGCCATTAAGGCCGACCCGCAGGCCTTACCGCACACAATGCGTGCCGGACACCCGAAATTAATGTCGACGATTTTGGCCCCGCACGAGACGGCATAGCGCGCCGCATCGGCCATCGACGCAGGGTCTGCTCCCACAAGTTGCACGACCGGAATCGGCTCGGACGAGTCTGTCCGAAAGCGGCTTTCCGACTTGACCGTCCCCCGCAAAT
This sequence comes from uncultured Sutterella sp., assembly GCA_900544335.1. Lineage (GTDB taxonomy): Bacteria > Pseudomonadota > Gammaproteobacteria > Burkholderiales > Burkholderiaceae_F > Duodenibacillus. Next base: position 8,121 of record UQUS01000013.1, on the reverse strand, counting down.
TGAAATCGCTGCGGACCATTTCACCGACAGCCATTCCCGCTCCGCATTGAAGACAAATCTTGCGGAAGGCGGCATCGGCAACGCCGGCCATCGGAGCAAGAATGACAGGGTTTTTAAGGCAGTAGGGGCCGATCTGCATGACCGAGAAATAATTGGATTTTTTGACTGATACAAGAGATTATTATTTTAACCCAGATGCCTAAAAATCGGGCACCTGAGACCCTTGCCGTTTCGGCGGCAAAAAGCAACGGACAACAGGCCCTTTTCAGGGGAAAAAAGAGATTCTTTGAGGCGCTCCGATTAACTAGACGCGCATTAGAATCAATTGTAAGCAAGACCTACTCTCTGGCCGATGCCGATTTTTCTTGGGAGATATCTATGAAAAAGATTCTCGTTGCCATCGATAACAGCCGTTATGCGAACAATGTTTTGGACTTTCTCACGAGCGTTGTGGCCGAGGCGTCCGAAAAACCCGAAGTGACCCTGTTTACCGTCATTGAACCGAGTTTGCCGAACGAAGTGCTCATGCGGCTCGGAGCCGCCGGAACCGAACGCTTCAAGAGCTTTGCTCAAAGCATTCTGACGCCCGCCGCCGAAACACTGCAAAAAGCCGGTATCGACCCCATTACGGCTTGGGCCGTCGGAACCCCGGCTGAAAAGATTGCCGAGAAAGCCTCTCAAATCGAAGCGACCTACGTACTTATGGGTTCGCGGGGTCTGACGGCGCTCGAGACCTTATTTTTCGGGTCGGTCACCATCGGCGTTCTTGCCAGAACAACCACTCCGGTTCTCATTGTGCGTGCCCCGTGCAGTATCAAAAAGACCTTGACGAAAATCGGGATTGCCGTCGACGAATCCGAGCGCTCCGAACGTTTGATCGAGTACCTGACAACCAATCGGAAGTTATTCCCGGAAAACTGCCAATTCCGTGCCATCTATGTTTCAAGAAGTGCCGATGACTTTATGTTCGGCGCCTTGGGAGCGGCCTCTCTTGCCGCTTCGGGTCGCACAGCCGGGCTGGCGCAGGCCGCTCTTTTAAGCGAAGCCGGCGGCAAGGAACTCGAGTTACAGGCTTTTGAAAACGTCATGGAGCCGCTTCGCGAATCGTTTGCCAAACTCGGCAACGTTCAAGAAGTCATGCTGCAGGGCAATGCCGGCGATGAAATTGCCAAATACGCCCTCCAGGAACGGCTCGATTTACTTGTCATGGGAAGCCACGGACGCTCGAATGTGGAATCTGCCTTCGCAGGATCTGTGGTCATGCGTGTGGCCGCTCAAGGGAGCGTTCCGCTCTTTATCGTCCGATAGCTCTCTTGTTTCTTTGACGGGCACAAGACTGAAAAGTCGGTGCCCGTCGGAGCATTTCTGTCGACCGAGCGCTTTAGTTAAGGAGTTCGCTCACGGTCACTTCGCCGACCTGCGCTTTTTTCCACGCGCTGCGAGCCGCCGCAAGGGACCCGGCGACATCAATGGCGCAGCTTGCATCCGTCACAACGACCGTTTTAAAACCGGCGGCTGCAGCATCGAGCGCCGTCCACGAAACGCAAAAGTCCGTGGCCAATCCGCAAACGGCAACAAAAGTAACGCCGCGCTCTTTTAAATACCCGGCAAGACCCGTTTTCCTCACGCGATCTGCTTCCATAAAGCCCGAATAACTGTCGCAATCGCGTCGCATGCCTTTTCGCACTATCGCGTCGGCTTTGTCCGATAAAAGCGCAGAAGAAAACGCCGCCCCTCGGGTTCCGGCAACGCAATGCACGGGCCAAAGACGTTGTTTTCCGTATGAAACGTCCACCTCGTCACCGACCGTTTTGCCGGTGTGACTTGCGGCAAAACTGATGTGGTCGGCCGGATGCCAATCGGCCGTACAAACGACAATGTCACCGGCATCGGAAAACGTCTTCATTAAGCGATTTGCGGGGTCAATGACCGCATCGCCCCCGGCTACGGCAAGCGACCCGCCCGGCAAAAAATCATTTTGAACATCGACAACAATCAGAGCTCGCATAAATCCTCCTGCAAAACGTCTCGGCAATCGCGAACCAGTACGGAAAGTGCTTGGGCAGCATCGATCGGAACTCCGAGCGGAATGCTTTGCCCGCAACTTAAAGGGAGTAAATCGTCTCGCCCGCATCGAGCGGCAGCCAGATAAATCGGACGCATGGCCATTAGCTGCGCCGGATAGTCAAGCGCCTTAATCCCGGCGTCTTTAAGTGCCTGAAAAAGGGCTCCGGGCAAGGCTCGCGTCAGGCGTCCGGAAATAAGGAGCGTAAAACGTGCATCGGTATCACAGGCAAATTCCATGGCCGTGCGATAGGCCTCATGCAACGCGCTTTGTTCCGTTCTTATCAGGTACGTTCCCACTTCCACGGCACAGGCACCTGCCACAAGGCACGAAGCCATCTGACGCCCCGTGACAATGCCGCCCGAGGCCACAACCGGAAGCCCCGTTGCCCGGCTTGCCGGTCCGATGAGACTCATCAGACCTACGGCATCTTCTTCCGAGCTTTCAAACGAAAGGCGAGGACCGCCCGCTTCCGAACCCTGAACGAGAACGGCATCAACCCCGGCCGCGCGCTGAACTTTGGCTTCCCTTAAGGTAGTTGCCGCACCGATGACGCGCACGCCTTTTTCTTTGAGTTTATCGGCATAAATCTCGCGAAATCCCCCGAAACAAACGCGCACGACGGGAATGTCGGCTTCAAGAACGGCTTGAAATTGGTCCTCGAAATCCGGAAGCGGGAGCGTTTCTGAGCACCCGAGCTCTTGACGCAATGCCTCAAGAGAGGCTACAAGGGGCGCGCAATCGCCCCTTTGAGCCACTGAGGGAATCCGTAAATTGACGGCAAACGGTTTGTCCGTTTGAGCGCGCACGGCGGCAACGGCGCTCGTAATCTCACCGGCCTCAAGAAAATCGGCAGCCAGAACGCCGAGTCCTCCGGCGTTACTGACGGCAGCAACCATCTCGGGCGTTGTCACGCCGGCCATCGGGGCATTCATCACGGGAAGCGTAGCCCCCGTCAGGCTCTTAAACGCCGCAATGTTTCTCTTCACGCCTTGTCTCCTTTCGTGATGGCGCTCAATGCAGCCCCGGCAACAGCCATGCCCATGGCAGCCGTCACGGCCATCGAAGTGCCGAACGTGCCGCCTTCGCCTTGCTCCATCGCCTCCAAAGAAAAGGCCGCCGGGATACCGAAAGGCTTGGAGCGCTTCATCGATCCGGCCGGAAAACCGTGGTGTTTGCGCAGGGTGTAACGTAGTTTCGATAGCAAGGGGTCACCGGTCACTTGCGTTAGATCCGCAAGGCGTATCTGTGTCGAATCGCGCCTTCCGCCTGCGCCGCCCGAGACAACAACAAAGGCCCCTTTCTTTTTGGTCTCGCAGACGATGGCTGCTTTGGCATCGACGTCATCGACGCATTCGAGAACAAAGGAGCCTGTCGGAATCAATTGCGGGGCATTTTCACCTGTCACGCGTAGGCAACTCACCTTGATATCGGCATCGGGATTAATCAGTTGAAGTCGTTGCGATAAAACATCCACTTTCGCACAGCCGTATGTGCCGACCAGGGCCTCGGACTGCCGATTCGTGTTATTGACGGACACCGTGTCCATGTCGATTAAGTGCAAAACACCGACGGCGCTGCGACACATCGCCTCGGCAGCCCAAGAGCCGACGCCTCCGACGCCGATGACAACGACGTGCGCACGGCGCAGTCTTTCGATTCCTTGCGCGCCATGCAAACGCGCGAGCACTTCAAAGCGTTCTTCAAAAGAAGCCATCGATTATCCTTGTTGCGAAAACTGAGCCAAGAAAAGTGCCTTGCGATTGCTGCAAAGGGCGTTGTATTCGGTCGCGTCTCCGACGTTACTCCAAAACCCGCGGTGAATTTGAGCCGTTACGCGAAACTGCCAAAGCCAGGGAAAGAGTTTGGCACGCACTGGTTTCAATCCCTTAAAAATCCGAGGCGAGAGCGCGGCAAGACACGCATACGTGAAAGGGCCTGCCCCCGGAAAAACCTGCCCGTCAGGCGCAAGATTTAAGTCTCCCGAGCTGTGGTAACTCGGATTCGGGACAGCCACCAGAGCGGCATCGATGTTCCCTGTAATCAGGTCCTCGCGCTTTTGTGTTAAAAGATGCAAGTCAAAGTCGTGCGCAATGTCGCCTGCTAAAACCAAGAAAGGCTCCGTACCGTCGGTTAAAAGCGGCAAGGCTTTGACAATGCCGCCGAGCGTTTCCAAGGCCTCGCCCTGCGTTGTGCCTTCGCGGCTTAACGCAATGCGTAGCCCCTTGGCGGCATACTCAGCGGGAAGCGATTCGAAGGCTGAGGCAAGGTAGGCCGTATTCATCACAATCTCGGTGATACCGGCTCTTTGGCAGGCCGCGAGCTGCCAATCACACAGACGAGAGGAGCAAACCGGCAGCAAAGGTTTCGGCGTGGTGTCCGTTAAAGGACGCAAACGGCATCCGCGACCGGCCGCAAGAATCAGCGCTTTCACAACGCCTCCTAGAACGTGACGGCCTGAGCGGTCTTGACCGGCTCAAAGCGGTCCAAGAGGCGATTTAGGACCTTAAGTTCGTCGTAGCGATTGGCTGTACGCCGAACGTATTCGAGAAAGCGCGGCGTATCGGCAAGGTATTTGGGCTTTCCGTCTCTGTAGTTAATTCGCGCAAAGATGCCGAGCACTTTTAAGTGCCGTTGCAGCCCCATCCATTCGACATGGCGCCAAAAGTCTCCGAAGTCCTCGGGGACGGCAAGTTTTGCCCGGCGCGCCTTTTCCCAATAGCGAATCGTCATATCTAGGACAAACTCTTCGGGCCAACTGACAAAGGCATCGCGCATAAGAGAAGCAATATCGTAGGTAATGGGCCCTATGAGAGCGTCCTGAAAATCAATGACACCGGGGCGACCTGTGTCCGAGACCATTAAATTGCGCGGCATGTAGTCGCGATGGACATAAACGGAACTGACGGCAAGATTGTCGGCCACAAGGCGCGAGAAAACCCTCTCTAAATCGGCTTTATCTTGTTCTGTCATCGTATAGCCGCGATGGCGCGCAATGTACCAATCCGGAAATAGCTGGAGTTCCCGACGAAGAACCGACTCGTCATAGGGCGGCAAAACAGCAGGCTGCGTGGCTTTTTGCCAGGAAATGAGTTCATCGACGGCGCCGTCAAAAAGCGCCGGGGCGTTTTCAAGCGTCAGAACATCCAAATACGTCTTTTGGCCCAAATCGCTCATGAGAATAAAGCCGGCTTCTTCGTTTTTTTCGTAGATGACGGGAACGTTTAAACCGGCCTTACGCATCAACTCCTGCACTTTCAAATACGGTCCGACGGGCTCTTTTTCCGGGGGCGCATCCATGACGATGTACGTAGTCCCCGAGTCGGACGCCAGACGAAAGTAGCGCCGAAAACTGGCGTCGGCACTGGCCGGCGCCAAGGATTCAAGGGCCAGTCCGTAACAAGGCACCAACGGCGTGAGCCACACGCGCAATGCATCCAAACGAGTATCTGCTTTTTCCATCATCGTCCTCAAACCCTTTTTGCCCCCGTTTTCGAAGGCGCCTTGCCTATAATCCGCCTATTCGGATTTCCATTTTGCGAACTATAACGTGTTTATGTTTCGGAAGCCTCCGCACAAGCGTCTCTTGACCTTGGTAACGGCCGTCGCCGCGGCTCTTCCTTTTGTAGCCGGCGCTGCCGATACCTCCTTGTCGGTCCCGCCCCCGCTTAAAACAGCGACGACGGACGATGTGCCGCGCACCCCGTGGATCAGCGCCGTACGTCTTGAACCGGCTCGAAGCGATGAAGATAGTGCCGCCGTGGTGTTTGCCCGCGAAATCAGCGGGTCACCCGAAACGCAAATTGTTTTAAAGGGCGAGGCGGAACTTCGTCGTGCGGGGTCGGTCATTAAAGCCGACAAAATTGTTTATACCCAGTACGAAGATTTAGTCCAAGGCACGGGCAATGCGGAACTATCGCGCTCGGGCCTGACGTTACGGTCCCCGGAAATTCTCTACCACTTGGATTCGAAAACCGGACAAACGCAAGAAGCCGAGTTTGAGTTCGCGCCCAATCGCCTGCGCGGCGAGGCGTCCTGCGTGCGGTTTCAGTCCGGAGAGACAGCCGATTTGGATAACTCTCTCATTACCACGTGTCGCAAGGGCGATAACAGTTGGTGGATTGAGCTCGACAAATTAACGCTCGATGAGTATGACCAGTCCGGATACGGAAGAAATGCCGTTTTAAAACTAGGCGGCGTCCCCGTCTTTGCCGTTCCCTGGTTCACGTTCCCGGCCGCCGGAAAACGCCAAAGCGGCTTTTTGGCTCCGAGCCTATCGGTGAGTAAAACGCGCGGCCTGGATGTTTCGATTCCCTACTATTGGAACATCGCCCCCAACTACGACTACACGGTTACGCCGCGCATCATGAGTAAAGCGGGCGTCATGCTCGGAAACGATATTCGCCTGTTAACGCGTGACTTTTCCGCACAAGTAATCGGCGACTACCTGCCGCACGATTCGTCAAAAGATGCGCCCGACGGAGCACGCTGGGGCGTGACGGCTAAGTTATCGGGTAATACCGCCGGAATCGGTTACGGAATCGACTACAACCGCATTTCCGACGATAACTTTAATGCCGACTTCGGTAACAGCCTTCGAGACGATTCCGACTCGGTTTTGACCGAAGACTTCTGGGTCAACTTCTCGCGCAAATACGTCAACGGTCAAATCAGCATTCGTAAAAATCAGGCACTTGACGTGCGCGATACGACGACAAGTAAGCCGTACGAAAAAGTTCCCCAGATTACGCTTTCCGGGTACGTGGCCGATTTAGAAGGCTTTGAACTCACAACAGAACTCGATGCCACGCGGTTTCGGCATCCGAAACAAATAGAAGGCGACCGATTCGTTTTCGATCAGACCGTTTCCTATCCGCTTCGCGGCGCCGGGTGGTTCTTTACACCCAAAGCCCAACTCATCGGAACGTGGTACAACTTAGATGACCCCGTTCATACCGACGGAGATAAGCACCCCTCGCGCGTCCTTCCGATTTTCTCAGCCGACGCCGGTCTGACGTTCGAGCGCAATCTGACAATTGACAATCGAGCCTTAACCCAAACTCTTGAGCCACGGATTTTCTACGCCTACATTCCTTACAAAGATCAAAGCGACATTCCGGTTTTCGATTCGAGCATTTCGGACATGAACTTTGCGCAGATCTTTACGGAAAACACGTGGTCCGGGTACGACAGAATCAATGAGGCCAATCACGTTACGACGGCTCTGACAACGCGGTTTCTTGAGGATGAGACGGGAAGCGAGCTTTTTCGAGCCGCCGTCGGTCAGCGGTTTTATTTAAGTGACACACAAATCGGCTACAACGGCTCGCGTACCGACCTACCTAACCGCAAGGCCGACCTTTTAGCCAGTGTCGGCGCCAAGCTTTTTAAGAGCCTGACCCTCACGGGCTTTGCGCAATATAACTACGATAGAAAAGCCTTAAATCGAGCGAGTGCCGGGTTACGGTGGCAACCTAAACCCATGAGTGTCGTCGGCCTTTACTACCGCTACAACTATGTCGACGGGAATCCGGAATCCGACCTTAACTTTAAGCAATTGGATTTTTCCGCTCAGTGGCCGATTTCAGGAAACCTCTATGCGCTCTCGCGCTTAAATTACTCGCTTTTAAAGAAGCGCTGGATCGAAGCCCTCGTCGGTTTGGAATACAACGCCGACTGCTGGACACTGCGTCTTGTCGGACAGCGCTACGTGACAAGTACCGACAAATACGAGATGCGTTACTTCGTGCAGCTCGAATTGCGCGGCTTGGGCGGCATCGGCTCGAGCCCCTTATCAACGCTTGAGGAAGGCATTCCGGGATATCAGTCGGAAAAATCTACGCTCGTGCCGGGTCGCATCGGAGCGTTTGATTACTACCGCTAACGCCAAGAGCACGAGCGATATCTTGCCCCGATACTCATATCACCGACACCAGAGGCAACGGCAACGCTACGAATGATTGTGGCAGAAGTGACAAAAGAGCCCGCATTTGAGCGAGCTTCAGTAAATTGCCTCTAACGCTGAGGGCACGGGGCCCTCAGCCCATCGATCCAAA
>UQUS01000012.1 GCA_900544335.1 uncultured Sutterella sp. | reverse complement strand
CCGTTCGGTACCAGTTACAAACTTGCTGCCTCGACGAACACAACATTCGTTGGTTTTAACAACGACCGTACTGACCGCGCACTTCGCTATGTCTCTCCGAAGTTCGCCGGCGTTCAGTTCCATGCTGAATATGCCAATATGACCTACAAGAACGCTGATGACAAAGACGTTGTCGGGGCAACGGCCTCCACCAAGAAGCGCTATGGTGGCATCGGTGTTTCCTATGCCAATGGTCCGTTCTATGCTGCAGTGACAGCCGAAACGATTAGGTTGCCTGCCAGTGATACAGCCAAGAATCCTCAGGCTTATGCCCTCGCAATGAACTATGACTTCGGTGTTGCCAAGGTCTTCGGTGGCTATCAGTATGCCAAGGACAATACTTGGGGTGGTAAAGATTCGAATGCCGGTACGTTGGGTGTTTCCGCTCCTGTCGTTGGTGGTACGCTGATGGCTTCCGTTGCCTATGCCAAGGGCGACAATGATCACAAACTCACGACCGGTGCTATCGGCTACAAGTACAGCCTGAGCAAGCGCACTTACGTCTACACAGATCTTGCCTATGCTGAAGACAAGAACCCTGCTAAGACTAAGACGACTGAATTTAACGTGGGCATGTGCCACAACTTCTAATCAAATACCGTTTGGTTAGTTAGTATCGTAAGTAATCCCGTTTCCTTATCGGAGGCGGGATTTTTATATTGAAAAACCCTGCCTCCGATAAAAGAGACAGGGTTCGAAACATTACAACCGAATCAGAAAAGATTCAGATTAGAACTTGTGGACGATACCCGTGATGACTTCGGTTGTCTTAACCTTTGTCGTTTCTGCTGTTTTTTCAGTCTTGTTTTCTGTATATCCAGCCGCTGCGTAGAGCATTGTGCGCTTGGAAAGGTTATATGTATAGGCTAAGCCGGCATTCCAAACCTTGTTCTTTGTAGAAGAGTCCTCAACCTTTTCGGCATCTTTGTATCCGACAGAAGCGAGAACCTTGCCACCTGCAACCGGTGCTGTCACGCTAATGATGCTTCCCCATCCCTTATTGCCCTTCTTGTATGCAGGGACAACCAGATCATTATCCTTCACTGCGTAATCAGAGAAGAATTTTCCCTTATTGAAATACTGTCCTTCTGCAGCCACTTTGCAAACACCAAAGTCATAAGCAGCGGAGAGAGAGAAAGTTTTTCCATTCTTCACTTCACCAGACAAACCATCTCCATTGCCATAGTTTTGCAAGGAAGCGACAAAAGCCGCATTAAAGGGACCATTGGCATACTTCAGACCAACGCCGTTGTACTGATTGGCTGTAGGACGTCCCTCATCGCCCAAACTTTTATCAATTTCTCCCGCCAGTTTCTGGCTGGATTCCTTGAAGGAGTGCATCAAATAGAGGGAAAGACCCGCAAAAACCGGGGACTGATAAGCAATCGAGTTGTCGTAACGTGTTGTCAGGCCTTCGAGGATGGAGCTCGTCTTCATAATGGTGTCGCCCCAGCCGGTTCCGAAGGCAACATCCCCGCCGAAAATAGAGACGGAACCCGTACCAGACTCTAAAGCGCCGAAACGACCTGCGTGAATCGTACCAATGGCGGTCTTCACGTAAAGACGGCTCTCACGGCGGAAGATATTGTTGGTGTCTTCGAGGATGCCTGTGTCAGCCTTAAAGCCACTTTCCAACTGGAAGCCAACAACAACGTCATTGCCGAGTTCTTCGGATCCGGCAAACTTAACGCGAGAGCCGGAGTTCTGGCCAGCATTCATCGTAAATGTGCGAGTTGTGTCGCCAGCTTTCTTTACGTTCTGGAAGTTAAGACCGAGGTCAACGACGCCGGACACCGTCACATTTGCGGCCATCGCGGAAGCGGCCATCGCAGAGAGCGCGGCAACAGCGATTAATGTCTTTTTCATGATTGAATTCCTTTAATTAAAGTAATCGCAAGCGGTGTTAGCAACCGCCTGTTCCCGTCCCGCCGCCTCGTACCCGAATGGATGACGGAGAAATAGCGCACCTTAGCGAAGGAATTTCAACAAAGAATACGAGAGCGCCCCCCTGTTAGACATCATTGCTGTTCAATTTTCTTCCTTAAAAATGTAGAGATTTTCTTCAATCTAGTGTAGATATTTTCTGAGTTAAAGTGTAAACTTTTGCTAACATCGGAATTGGGAGTGACTGTTTATGCCCACAATCTCGCGTTGGTTAGCTTCGGCACTCGCCAAAGGACTTTCGTTCCAGCGAGCCGTCCTGCTTGTGGGCGCACGGCAAAGCGGCAAAACAACACTGGTCAGAAAACAGTGCCCGATTCTGGCGCAATACGTCACCATGGATAACGACGCCTCACTGTTGGCTGCACGAGAGGATCCTCACTTCTTCTTGGACCAATACGCCGAAAAGTGCCTAATCATCGATGAAATCCAAAAAGCTCCTTCGCTTATTTCCGAAGTCAAGCGTCATGTCGATGAGGACAATCGCCCCGGTCAATTTATCCTCACCGGTTCTGCCGACTACAGAAAGCTTCCGACAGCAGAAAATGCCGATTCCCTGACAGGGCGAGTGGTGGTATTGCGACTTCGCACGTTATCTCGCGCAGAAATGCTCGGTGCCTTGCCATGCTTTATCGAAAACGCTTTTAAGGAGCGCTTTCCTAAAGCTACGGAAATTGAACCTTGCTCCCGTCGAAGCGTTTACAGTTGGGCCATTGAGGGCGGCTATCCCCAAACAATCGGATTTACCGCAGAGAATCGCAATTTGTATTTCAAAAGTTATATTCAGGCGCAAATTCTCTACGACCTCACGAAAGCGTGGGATTTGCGTCGCTATAAGGACTTGGAAATCCTATTGCAGATTTTTGCGGCCTACTCGAGTAAGCCTCTTAATGTTCAGGAACTTTGCCGAAAACTCAACGGGAACGCCCAAACAATCACATCTTACCTTAACGCTCTTGAGGCACTCTTTCTGGTTGATTATTTGCCGGCTTGGGAATCCAAAGACTATCGACTCGGCAGCAAAACACCGGAAGTCTTTATTTCCGACAGCGCTCTGATGGCGAGCCTGCTCGGCATTTATTCTCCGGAGACACTTCTTTCCAGTCAGGAGAAAATGGCTAACGAGGGCGGGAAACTCGTTGAGACTTGGGCGTACTCTCAGATTATGGCAGAAACCGATTTGCACCCCTTGTGGTCGGTTCATCACTTTAGAAATAAGAACAACCGGGAAATTGATTTTCTCATACGCGATGAGGCCGATCGATATCTTGGTCTAGAAGTCAAAGCGGCCGAATCGGTTAATTCCGATGACTTTTACCATCTGCGATGGTTCTCGAAGCAAGTTCCGAATTTTGTCGGCATTGTTCTTTATGCCGGAAAGGATTTGCTGAGTCTGGGAAACAATCTTTACGCCGTTCCGTTTTCCGCTTTCTGGGCCTGGCATTAGCGTGTTCAAAAACCCCTCCTTCGGTACCGAAAACGGGGCTTGAAACTTCTTAAAACTCGAGCGCAACTAGCTATGCGTCGGCGCCCTTCGTAAGACGTGGCGCGTCACGGCAGCGCCGTCGGTTTCTTGCGAAACAAGCGTATGCCCGCTTTGCTTGGCAAAAAGCTCGATGTCCTCGACGGCATGCGGATCATCGGTAAGAACGCAAAGGTCCTGCCCGGCATCGAGCTCGGCCAATGCCCGCTTGGTTTTTAAAACGGGCATCGGACAAACCATGCCGCATAAGTTAATTTCTTTCACGGCATTTAGGCGAGTTTTTCACGGAGCCACTCTTTAGCTGCGGCGAAGGCTTCTTCGAGTTTTGTGACATCAGCGGCTCCGGCCATGGCAATATCGGGACGGCCGCCCCCCTTGCCGCCGGCAACGGTAGCGGCGACTTTCACCAAATCCCCGGCCTTGACTTTGCCCAGCAGATTCTTAGTCACGCCCGCACAGAACTGAATCTTTCCATCGCCCTTGACGGCAAACAAAATGACAATGGACTTGATGCGGTCTTTAACAAAATCAACGGTTTCGCGAAGCGCCTTGGGATCTAAGTCCTCCAGGGTCGTCACAAGAACCTTTGTGCCGTTAATTTCGGTGACCTGGTGCACGAGACCTGCGACCTGGTGAGCGGCCAATTTTTCCTTAGCGCGAGCCAGGTCACGTTCCAGTGCATGAATCTGACCGACAGCCTGATCGATTTTCTCCGGGAGCTCTTCGGCAGGTGCCTTAAAGCGAGAAGCTGCCCCGGATAAAAGCGCTGTTTCTTTTTGCGCAAGTGCAAGAGCATTAAAGCCTGTAACCGCCTCAATGCGACGAACACCGGCACTGATACCGGCTTCGCCCAAAATCTTAAAGAGCCCGATGTCGCCCGTACGATGTACGTGCGTCCCGCCACAGAGTTCACACGACGTACCGATATTCATCACACGGACTGTTTTGCCATACTTTTCCCCGAAAAGCATCATCGCACCCGTAGCTTTGGCTTCCTCAATCGGAAGTTCTCGGCAAAGCGTTTCCGTGTTCGCGAGGATTTCCTTATTGACAATCTCTTCGACCTGTGCCATCTCCGATGCCGTCATGGGTTTGTCGTGCGAGAAGTCAAAACGCGTAATCGCCGCATTCACAAGGCTTCCCTTTTGTGCCACGTGCACGCCGAGCACCTCACGCAAGGCCTTGTGCATGATGTGCGTCACCGAGTGGTTACGCGCAATCGCTTGGCGACGTTCGGCATCGACCGAGGCGGTGATGACATCGCCTTTTTTCAGCGTCCCTTCGGCGACGTGCGCAGCATGTCCGAAGACATTGGCTTTAATGCGGAACGTATCGGAAACCTTAAGGAGGGTCGAATCATCGGAAAGCGTTCCGGCATCGCCCACCTGTCCGCCCATCTCGGCGTAAAACGGCGTCTTATCCAAAACGACAACAACGTCGTCTCCGGCCGTGGCCGACTCCACTTCGGCGCCGTCTTTATAAAGCGCAAGGACTTTGGCACCCGTTGTCGTCAGTTCCGTATACCCCGTAAATAGACCCGCCTCACCGCTATAGGCCAGGCCGGCGGCAATCTTAAATTTGGCCGATGCACGGGCCTTTTCTCGCTGCTCGTTCATCGCAAGGTTAAAGGCGTCGATATCGACTTTCAGTCCCCGCTCGCGACACACGTCACCGGTTAAATCCACCGGGAATCCATACGTGTCGTGCAACTTAAAGGCGATTTCCCCGTCTAACACACCGTCGTGCGTTTGGGCAATCGCCGCTTCCAAGATGGCCATGCCCGTGGCAAGCGTCATCCCGAAGCGCTCTTCTTCGGCGCGAATCACTTGGGCAATTCTCGGGTTGTGTAATTCCGGATAGATATCGCCCATTTCGCGTGCCAAGGGCTCGACGAGCTTATAAAAGAAAAGACCCCGCGCCCCGAGTTTGTACCCATGGCGTATCGCGCGTCGTGCAATCCGGCGTAGCACATAAGCGCGCCCTTCGTTTCCGGGAACCACACCGTCAGCCACCGAGAAAGCACAAGCGCGAATGTGGTCGGCAATCACTTTCAGGGACGGGCACTGGGGATCGACATCAGTCGCCCCGGCTTCTTCGACGGCTTTTTTCGCAGCCCGCATAATGTTCTGGAACAGGTCGATGTCGTAATTGGTCGGCACATCCTGCAAGACGCTGGCGATACGCTCCAAGCCCATTCCCGTATCGATGTTCGGGCGCGGCAGCCGATTCATTTTTCCGCTTGTGTCTCGGTTAAATTGCGTAAACACGAGGTTCCAGATTTCCAGGTACCGATCACCGTCCTCATCGGGACTTCCCGGGGGGCCTCCTTGCACCGACGGACCACGGTCGAAAAAGATTTCCGAGCACGGACCGCACGGTCCCGTATCGCCCATCATCCAGAAGTTATCGGACATGTACCGCGCACCTTTGTTGTCCCCGATGCGCACAATGCGTTCGGCAGGAATGCCGATTTCCTGATTCCAAATTCCGTAGGCTTCGTCGTCTTCCTGATAGACCGTTACCCAGAGCCGCTCGGGCGGCAACTTATAGACAGTTGTCAGAAGTTCCCACGCCCAGGAAATCGCTTCGCGTTTAAAGTAGTCACCGAAGCTGAAATTGCCGAGCATTTCAAAGAAGGTGTGGTGACGCGCCGTGTAACCGACGTTATCTAAGTCGTTGTGCTTGCCGCCGGCACGGATGCACTTTTGGGCTGTCGTCGCACGTGAAAGCGATTTATCCAAACCTAAAAAGTTCGCCTTGAACTGATTCATCCCGGCGTTCGTAAAAAGAAGCGTCGGATCGTCCTTGGGAACCACGGGGCTCGATTTGACGATCGTGTGTCCTTTACTCTTGAAAAACTCCAGATACGCCGTCCGAATTTGGGCAGCCGTCATATAGGTTGCAGGTTTCGTACTCATGGTGACTTCGCAATCAAAACAAAAAAGAGGAGGATAAGGATTTTAGTCCAGTCCCCGGCAGAGTCCGAGAGAAAGCCCTCCCTTTTTCACCGGCGCACGACCGCCGAGAGCACTCGTGCAACAGAAAAATGTGACGGCGAACGCTCTTTTTAAAATTCCGTATTGCGAATGATTCTCATTTATGTTTAAAATGCGTCCTGTCGGACCGGCATCTGTCACCTTTCGAACTCCTTGCACAACAGATGCCGGTCGCATTTTTCTCTTTATCTCAGGAAAAACATCATGAAAAAGAAACTCGTCCCCGTGCTTGCGGCTTTAGGTGCTGCCTTCGCGGTTCAGGCAGCCGAGGTGAACATTTACGGGTCAATCTCAACCGGGTTTGTCGTCTCGCACACCAAGGGCGTTGCCGAAAACGACAACCGCTCGACCACGGGCATTAAGATGGAATCAGCTTGGGCAGGTGACTCAGTCTGGGGCATCACAGCCGAAGAAGACCTGGCAAACGGCTTTAAAGCCGGCGTAGCACTTGAAAGCGAATACGCGTCCGATACGGGAGTTCTTGCCGATGAAAATACGATTTTCGGATCGATGTCGTACCTTTGGATCGGAAACGATACCGTCAAGGTTTCCGTCGGCAACTTAGGCGGGGCTCTTACGTCCGGGGGCGGCGACTTTGACCTGATCGGCGGATTCGATCCCTTGGAAGCGGCCTATGGATTAGGCGGCATGGGCCTGATGGCGACCAAAGACATGGCCCCGACATCGGCAATTGCGCTTGAAGTGATGCCCGTAGACGGACTTAAGATTGCACTTCAAGCCTCGGCCGGCGACAAGGACATTCCCAAGTGGACTGACCGGGACCACTACTACGGCGTCGGTGCGCTCTACGAGAACGGACCCTTTGCCGGCATCCTGGCTGCTGAAGCGGAACGCCGGGCTCCTGGGACACCAGCCGGTCGCAACGGGACCTATTACTCCGCAGGTCTATCTTGGGATGCCGAGTGCATTAAGCCCATGGTTATCTACCAGCATGCTAAGAATGCGAGCTTACGTTCCTTTGCTGACGGCGCCTTAGATTCGCTCTTTGAGGAAGATGACCAAGACGCACCGGCGCGAGTTGATTCCGTTGTCCTCGGAGCAACGGCACCGATAGCAGGCGGCACAGTCGCTGTTGCCGGCCAGTACGCACGCGTCAAATCTTCCGAAATGGATTTGCCGGGCAAGGCCTATACGCTCGGCGTTTCTTACACGTATGAGTTTTCTAAGCGCACGAGCCTGTACACGGGAGCCGTTCTCGTGAAAGGAAAGAAGGCCTTCGCCGAAAAAGAGGCCCTTAACGCCTACCAATTCGGTCTCGGAATCAATCACACGTTCTGAGAACGATCCCGAATTCCTTCGATTAAATCATCTTATCTCTCCCCGGGCCTAAGACGGCGCGGGGTCTTTTTTGGTTCCTCACGGTTTTACGGGAAAGAGCATTTCCCGGCGTTTTGTGCCCACTGAACTGACAGCGTCATGCCGACCTCTCATTAATAGCTCAAGGAAGAAGCCTTTCCTCGGTTGCGACCGGTTATGTGGCTTCTTGGCGCAGCCTACCCTCGGCCTTGTCTCTGTCGGAAATCACAGCACAAAACATAGATGGCGCGATTATCCTAAAATGATTTTTCCCTAAAAAGAGTCGTCCCATGGCTGCCATTGCACAGCCTCCGACTCAAGCGCTGCTACTTCTTATTTGCAGGCACTCCTGCGCTTGAGGCTTTCGATTTCTGATGTCGTCCGCCTCACGCAACTCTCTTGGAGTACCGGCAAGGATCTCGACACAATCCAGTTAAATCTCCTGTTCGACCAAGTTGATTTGTCCGGCGTTCAGCCTCTGATGATTGATGAGTTCTCCGTGCGTAAAGGGCACCGTTACGCAACGGTTGTGATGGACGGAGTGGAAAAGAACGGGCTTTGGGGCGGAATGGACAAATCCGAGAAAAATCTTCAGACGTTCTTTGATTGGCTCACCAAAAAGGACCGATCCGAGCAGATTCGCTCAGTCACGTGCGACATGAGCGCCGCCTATCCGAGGATGGTCCGAGAGAGTCTTGCGAACACTCGGATGATTTATGTCCTATTTCACGTTGTCAGCAACTCTATACAGGATGTCTTGGTCCTCGGCAAGATTTCGTCGCTGCTGCCCCGAACGGACTGAACGGCACTGCATCGTGAAATCCTTAATAAGCATGTCTCTTATTAAAGCTTGCACGCAATTTCTTGACTAACGATTCGCTTTATCACACGCGCCGTAAAACCTGTTCCTTCAGGAGGAGGATATAAGGCGCTCAGGTTGTTGTGTTCAAAACTACGGAAGATCCGCTGTATCATTTCAACCATGAGAACCTACAAATACAAGCTCCTTTCGGCGAAGCGCAATAAGAAACTGCACCGGCAGATCAATGCCGGTGCATTGGCGTGGAACCATTGCGTGGCTTTCACAAGGAGGTTCTACCGGTTTTACGGAAAATCGGTGTCTGAAAACGTCCTCAAGAAGCATCTGACGAAACTCAAGAAACGTCAACCCTATGGGTACTTGTGTGAAATGGGTTCGCAGGCGCTTCAGGACGTGGTTGAAAGACTGTACCGCAGTTACAAGCGATTTTTTGATGCCAAGAAGAACGGAGAAAAATGCGGTCTTCCCGGTTTTAAAAAAGTACGTAAATACAAGTCGTTTACGCTTAAGCAGACGGGCTACAAACTGCTTGACGGCAATGAGCTTGTCATCTGCGGACAGAAATACAAGTATTTCAAGTCCCGAGAGATCGAAGGAAAGATCAAGACCCTCACGGTGAAACGTGATTCGGCGAACGATCTTTGGCTTTGTTTCGCAGTTGAAGATGAGGCAGCAAATCACGTCCTTCCACGGCTGGGTAATGCAGTCGGCCTGGACTTCGGTTTGAAAACCTACCTTACCGGCTCTGACGAAACAACCATTGAGAGTCCTGAATTCTTTAAGCAGAACCTGAAGGCCGTGAAACGACTTCACCGCATTCTTTCCCGTAAGCAGAAAGGCTCTGCCAACTACCGACGGGCGCAACGTGATTTGGCGCGTCTTTACCGACGCATCGCCAATCAGCGTCTGGCCTGGCAGTGGAAAACCGCCTGGAAGCTGGTCGGGGATTTTGCGTTCATCGGACTTGAAACACTCAACATTAAGGCAATGCAACGTCTTTGGGGACGGAAGGTGAGTGACTACGGATTTTCCGAGTTCTCTTCTATTCTCAGCTATGTCGCATCGAAAGTGGGTACTCAGGTAGTTCATGTTGATCAATGGTTCGCTTCAAGCCAGCTTTGCTCGGTCTGCGGATTTAAATTTGAAGGCACGAAAGATCTGAAGGTACGTCAGTGGACATGCCCGCACTGTGGTGCGGTGCATGACCGTGACGTGAATGCGGCTCGCAATATTCTTGCGGAAGCGCTTCGCATTGCTGACAGAGTAGTAACGGGCGGGACGATCGTCCGTCAAGGAGAGCCGGAGTCAGACCGACGAAAGTCGGCATCCGGCGTTTGATCCAAGAATCCTCAGTCTTCAGGCTGGGGAGTACGTCAATCATGTTTTTCAGCCGTGACAAATCTTCGCCGACTCGAGTTTTTCAGGGCGCCGATGCTCGGCACTTTACCGCGCAATCGCCTCGGACATCGTTTGTGCCAAGGTGCGGGCAAACTCGGCATCATCGGCCTCAGCCATAACACGCAACAAGGGTTCGGTCCCCGACGGTCGAATCAACACCCGACCGCGACCGGCAATTTCTTTTTGGGCCTTTTCAACCGATTTCACAAAAAGCGCATCCTCTTGCCAGCGATAGCCCTTGGGAACGCGAGTGTTGATAAGAATCTGCGGCATCAGAGTTAATCCGGCCAGCAACTCTTGCAACGTTTTTCCTTGAGAGCGCATGGCAGCAAGCACCTGCAAAGCACTGACAACACCGTCTCCGGTTGTCTGACGATCCAGAGCAATGATGTGTCCGCTCGACTCGCCGCCGTAAAGCCACTTGCGAGCCAAGAGTTCTTCCATCACATACCGGTCGCCGACCTTGGCACGCACAAAAGGAATCCCGTCCTCGGTCAATTTCTTTTCCAAAGCGTAGTTGGTCATCAAGGTCCCGGCTACACCGGCCACGGGCTTATGACGTGCCCTATCGGAGACGATGACATAAAGAAGTTCGTCGCCGTTATAGACACGCCCCTTGGCATCGGCCATGATTAAGCGATCGGCATCGCCGTCAAAAGCGAGCCCCAGGTCGCACCCGGCTTGAGCCGTACGCGCCGAAAGCGTCTCGGTGTGCGTGGCGCCCAAGCCTCGATTGATGTTAAAGCCGTCAGGCTTATCCCCATCGGTTACGATGTCCGCACCGAGTTCGTGGAAAACATCCGGCGCCACGTGGTATGACGCCCCGTTGGCGCAATCCAAATAAAGGCGCATGCCTTTTAAATCGAGGTGCGAGGGGAACGTACTCTTACAAAATTCCACATAGCGACCGACGGCATCATCCAAACGACGCGCCTTGCCGAGTTTGTCACTGGTAAGACACGCAAAGCCCTTGTCCATCTCCTGCTCGATAGCCTCTTCGACGGCATCGGGTAGTTTCATGCCCTTTTCGGAAAAAAACTTAATGCCGTTATCGTCAAAAGGATTGTGGCTTGCGCTGATGACAACACCGGCATCTAGGCGCAACGCGCGCGTCAGGTACGCGACCGCCGGAGTCGGAATCGGTCCGCAGAGCAAAACGTCAACACCGGAAGAAGAAAAGCCGGCCTGCAAAGCCGCCTCTAACATATAGCCCGAAACGCGGGTGTCTTTGCCGATTAAAACGACCGGGCGAGACCCTGACTTTTTCTCAGAAAAAACACGCCCCGCAGATTGACCTAATTTGAGAACAAAATCGGGCGTAATCGGGTCGGTTCCGACCGTTCCGCGCACCCCGTCGGTTCCGAAATACTTTCGAGCCATAACTTCCCCCTAGATAAATTTTTATGCCATTTTAGACAATGCCAAGATGCAACACGCCCTCTCAGCGCAACCCGACCTCTTTGAGCGCGGCAAGCGTTTGCGCCACATCGTGAACTCGTACGATGTGAGCGCCCTTTTTGACGGCTGTTAAAGCGGCTTTCACAGATCCGTCCGCGCGTTTGGCCGGGTCGGCAATTCCCGTCATCGCGCCGATCATGCGTTTGCGGGAAACTCCGATCAGAACCGGGTAATTCGGGCAACGAAAATCCTCAAAGTGCTCTAGAAGCGTCAGGTTTTCTTCCATCGTTTTTCCGAACCCGAACCCGGGGTCCCAACAAATCGTCCGAGCCGGGACTCCGGCCGCAAGAAGAAGCTGACTCTGTTGCTCTAAAAACGCCTCGATGTCTTGAAAAAGGTGCCCGGGACGCACCGCCTCAAAATGCATGATGACAAGACCGGCATCGCTTCCTCGCACGGCATCGACGGCGCCGGCCTGAGTAAAGCCCTTGACGTCATTGATGATATGGGCACCGAGATCTAAAACAGCACGCATGGTTTCGGGGTGATAGGTATCAACCGACACCGTGTACCCTTCACCAACCAATGCTTTGACAACAGGAAGAATGCGTTTTTGTTCTTCTCGGGGGTCAAGCGGTGCGGAACCCGGACGTGTCGATTCGCCTCCGATATCCAGAATGTCGGCGCCCTCATGTGCTAATTGGCACGCAAAGGCAAGAGCCTCACTCACGGTTGCGTGACTGCCCCCGTCGGAAAACGAGTCAGGGGTGACATTGACAATACCCATAATCACGGGTTTATCCAGGCTAACCGCATGGTCACGGCATTGCCAGATGTGTACTTCTGACATGAAAACCTCCCTAAGACCGAAAGCGCCCGGTTAGGGGCGCCTCAGGGAAAATGCGTGTCTAATCAATCGATTACTCAGTAGGAGCGTCTTTTTTGACCGTGCGCTTGCGCGGTTTCTTAACGGGCTCGTCCGAGCTCGATTCTTTTGACGTATCACTTACTGCCTCGGAGGGAGCCGACTCGGGCGCCGTTTCCTTCAGCGCCTTGTCTTCCGACCCTTTTTCTTCCGAAGAAGCCTTGACGGAGTCGCCCTCTTGCTCTTGAGCCGGAGCCTTTCCCTGGGACTCCGCAGATTTGCGTGTGTCCTGGGATTCCGGAGGTTTGGGCTCGCGCGGGTCTTTGCCGGCCATGATGTCGTCAAGTTGCTCGGCGTCGAGCGTTTCCCACTTCAAAAGAGCCGAGGCCATCTTCTCAATCTTGTCGCGATGCTCTTCAATCAGTTTACGAGCGACTCCGTACTGCTCTTCGAGAATCCGCCGAATTTCGGTATCGACGGCCTGCATCGTCTTTTCGGAAATGTGCGTGGTCTTTGTCACGGCGCGTCCCAAGAAAACTTCCCCTTCGTTTTCGGCATAGACCATGACGCCCATCTTGTCGCTCATTCCGAAACGCATGACCATGTCACGCGCAAGCTGCGTGGCGCGTTCAAAATCGTTACTCGCCCCGGTCGTCATCTGGTGCATAAAGACTTCTTCGGCAATACGACCGCCGAATAAAATCGCAATGCGCGTCAGAAGGTACTGCTTATCGTAGGCATAGCGGTCCGTTTCCGGTAACTGCATCGTCAAGCCCAAAGCACGTCCGCGCGGCACAATCGTCACCTTGTGCACCGGATCGGACTTAGGCATTAATTTGGCAACGAGAGCGTGACCGGACTCGTGATAGGCCGTATTGCGTCGCTCGTCTTCGGTCATGACCATGGACTTACGCTCTGCGCCCATCATGATTTTGTCTTTAGCCAATTCAAAGTCGTGCATTTCCACAACACGCCCGTTACGGCGCGCCGCAAAAAGTGCCGCTTCATTGACTAGGTTCGCCAAATCAGCACCCGAAAAGCCCGGGGTCCCGCGTGCGAGAACATCGGTCTGCACGTCCGCACCGAGGGGAATCTTTTTCATGTGCACGGCAAGAATCTGCTCACGTCCGCGAATATCGGGAAGCGGCACGACGACCTGGCGGTCAAAGCGTCCCGGACGCATCAGGGCCGGATCGAGAACATCGGGGCGGTTCGTTGCCGCAACGACAATCACGTTCGTCCCGGTCTCAAAGCCGTCCATCTCCACGAGCATTTGGTTTAAGGTCTGCTCGCGTTCGTCATTGCCGCCACCGAGACCGGCTCCGCGTTGACGCCCCACGGCATCGATTTCATCGATGAAGATAATGCACGGGGCGTTTTTCTTAGCCGTCTCGAACATGTCGCGCACACGAGAGGCGCCGACGCCGACGAACATTTCCACGAAGTCCGAACCCGAAATCGAAAAGAACGGAACTCCGGCTTCGCCGGCAATGGCCTTGGCCAAAAGCGTCTTACCGGTACCCGGCGAACCGACAAGCAAAATGCCGCGGGGAATGTGCCCGCCCAGGCGCTGGTACTTTGAAGGATCTTTCAAGAAATCGACGACTTCCCGAACATCTTCCTTGGCTTCATCGCACCCGGCAACGTCGGCAAAACGCACCTTGTTCGCCGAGTCATCGAGCATGCGGGCCTTGCTTTTACCGAACGAGAAAGGACCGCCGTTTTTGCCACCCATCTGCATCTGACGCATGAAGAAAATCCACACGCCGATCAGAAGAATCATCGGGAACCAACTAATCAGAATTTGCTCGAGAAAAGAAGGCTCTTCATCGGGCTTTCCGTAAACCTGCACGCCGTTCTTGCGCAGGTCCTCGACCATCCACAGGTCTCCCGGACTTGTAATCGTATAGGTCGCACCCTCAGCAGGCGTTACGGTAATGCGTCGTCCCTGCACGTCCACACGCCGAATTTTGCCGGCTTTGGCATCGTCCATGAACTGGGTATAACTTGTCTGGTCTAAGTTTCCGGCCACCGTACGTTCGCCGCTAAATTGCCGGAAAACCGTAAAAAGCACAAAGGCGATCAAACACCAGACCGCCAAGCGTTGCATCATCCTCTTGTCCAAAGTTAGGACTCCTTTCTTTGTAAGCGAACATCCCGTCCGCACGAATTTGTGTAACAGTCTATCTGTTTTAGCCGACTTTCACCGCTTTTCAGAGCACAAAACGCCGTCAATTTGCAACGAATTGCAAGGAAAAACAGTATCCGTTGTACCACTCCTTCATGCGAGTCAGGACTTCGTCTAGAAATTATCCGTATCGCTTCAAGTCAACGAGTTGAGGGATCCCGTTGCGAAGTTCTGTCTCCGTAAAACCGAACATAGTTGTGAATTGGGCATTTGCCGTGAAATTCTTCGCAATGGAAAGCCCCGAAACCATCGAGTCGAGCTGAATTGTCGTAACGCCGGTGATGAAAATGCGTGCAATGGTGCTTTTTGCGGCAAAATCTTTGATTTTGGAGTAAAAAGTTTTGAGAATCCCTCCCGAGCGCGTCAAGTCTCGAAAAGATTCAATATTCATCGCCAGAACCTCATCGGCTCCCTGATCGTATTCATCGACAGCGAGATAAATCGAATCTGTAAAGTACTGCTTATAAACAAAAAGAAAATCCGTTAGCAGCAAGGACAGAGAGCGATAATGTCCTTGTAAAAGGTCGGTTCCCTCTTTGAAGTTGTTCCGAAGAGAAAAATCCAGCGGTCCGTCTCGATCATTTGCCACAAAACCTTCCGTAAATATATCGGCATCGATTCCGGAAAAATCCAAGTGCATGACCCGAAACGTGTTGGCAAGGGGTGTCTTGTGCTCCCCGATATAGGTACTGTCGAAGTTGCGTTCAAAGTCCTTGGTCGCCGCAATGTCGCAGTCGGCCTGTAGCATTTGTGTGAACAGTTTCTTTCCGAAGCGGCGTTTCTATGAAGGAATAAAGGCACCAAGAATCCTCAAGTTCGGCAATAAATCCCGTTTTGTCAACGTAGGCAAAATCCCCTGACGCAGTGTTTGGAAATTCGCGATGTCGTACGGGGCAAACTTGAGAACGGATTAGGGCATTTTTTTCTGTTAACACGGGGTTTTTCTTGGAAAGAACTATACGTACGAGAGTCGCCAGTGCTCGGTTTCTCGCTCAAGACACGCAAGGAAAAGCCGAGCAACAATCCTTCGTCCGCCACGCCAAAACAAAAGTCGACGCTAGGAAACTCCCCCGCCATGCTTAAGACTTTTCGCAACAACGTACATTTCCGGGCTCGTATCGCGACTGGCCTCGGGTTTGCGTTGTGACACGGACTTAAAGTGCCGTTTCACGGTTTCGATAAATTGCGAATAACCCGACCCTTGGAAGGCTTTGACAACAAGGACGCCGTTCTCGCACAAGTGTTCCAAAGCAAACTCAAGCGCAAGTTCATTTAAAAGGAGACTGGCCGCTGCATCGACGGCCGGAATACCCGACAAGTTCGGCGCCATATCGCTTAAGACAACGTCGACCTTTCCGTCGGCTAACAGCGCGGACAATTGATCGGCAACCTCTTGCTCGCGAAAGTCTCCTTGCAGGAAAACGGCGTCCGGCACCGGTTCCATCGGGAGAATATCCATAGCAACAAGGTGTCCGGAAAACTTCCCGGCTGCGTTGACCATTTTGGATCGTGCGACTTGAGTCCAACTGCCCGGAGCACTTCCGAGATCGACAACAGTGATGCCGGGGCGAAAAAGTTTTTCCTTCTCATTGAGTTCCAAAAGCTTGTAGGCAGACCGAGCTCGATACCCCTCGGCCTTACTTCTCTTGACAAACGGATCGTTGATATGGCGTTCAATCCACGCCGGATTCGAACGCAGTTTCTTTGCTGACTTGGGCATACCAGTGCCTTAAAATGCGCCTGATGGAAAATTTTCGGTAGGCGAATTATGTCTGAACTTATTCTCGAGCGCGACGAACGCTTGTTCCGGCGTGCTCAAGCACATCACATCACCTTTTCGATTCTTTTGGGAAATGCCGGATTGACCGATGCCGTCATCAAGGAAGTCGACCGTGAACTGACGGCGCACGGTCTTGTAAAAGTGAAGGTCCCTGGCGATGACCGTGAGGAACGCATGCGCATTTACACCGAACTGGCAGATAAATTAAATGCGGCTCGTATTCAAGCCATCGGAAAAACCTTGGTTTTATATCGTCCGATTCCGGACGAAAAAGAGGTCGAACCGGTAAAACAGACCCGCAAACCCACGAAGCGCATTGCAGCCAAATCTCCAATCACTCCGCGCAAGACCCGAGCCCGCAAAGCCGGTCACGTCACCAAGAAAAAGGCGCTTTCGAACTAATCGGGGTTTTTCATGGCTCGGGGACTGGTTCTTTTTGACCTAGACGGGACGCTCATCGATACGGCACCGGACTTGTGCGGTGCGGCCAATCGGTTGCGCCTTGAATCCGGACTTACCCCTTTGCCGTACGAAGACTTGCGTCCCTTTGCCGGCACAGGCGCCAAAGGGCTTTTAGCCAAAGCACTGGGTGTTTTCCCCGACAATCCTCGGTATCCGGAATTAAGAGCCCGTTTTTTATCGGACTACAGCGAGCACATGCGCGATAACACCGTGCCCTTTGCCGGAATTGATGCCGTTCTCCAACGTCTTGCGGCCGAAGGTCGGCATTGGGGCATCGTCACCAATAAGGCAATGCGTCTTGCAGGACCCTTAGTTCAGGATTTAATCGCCCCGATTGCCGAACCCGATGTGCTCATTGCCGGCGACACGACCCCGAAAATGAAACCGGCACCCGACTCGCTCTGGGAAGCTGCACGGCGCCTTGCGCATCCGGTTACCGAATGCCTTTATATCGGCGATGAAAAGCGGGATATCACGGCCTCGAGTGCAGCCGGCATGGCTTCGATTGCGGCGCTTTGGGGCTACGGAACCGATGCGCAGGACTGGGGAGCCACAGCGCTTGCCCGAAGGGTATCGGACTTGCCGAGTTTAATTGACACCCTTCTTGCGTCTTCCTAGCGACCGATCAGACGCTTTGGTCCGCGCCGAAAACGCGTCGACGCAATGCTTCTAAACGATCTCGTAAAACAGCCGCTTGCTCAAAATCCAAGTCCCGAGCACAGGAGAGCATCTTCTTTTCGGTCTCTCGAATGGCCCGAGCCACAGCCTGAGGATCGTCCGTGTTAAGCGCTTCATCCAGGTTCTTTTGTCGCTCGGTTTCCGAGGGGCCCTTGTAAACGCCGTCGATGATATCGCGCACGGCTTTAACAACGCTCTTGGGGGTAATCCCGTGCGCTTTGTTGTAATCGGTTTGCTTTTTACGACGCCGTTCGGTTTCTTCAATCGCGCCTTTCATCGAATCGGTCACGGTGTCGCCGTACAAAATGGCTTTCCCGTGCACGTTACGCGCCGCGCGCCCGATGGTCTGGATTAAAGAACGCGTCGAACGCAAAAACCCTTCCTTGTCGGCATCGAGAATGGCAACGAGCGATACCTCGGGCATATCAAGTCCCTCACGCAAGAGGTTAATCCCGACAAGCACATCAAAAACTCCGGCACGCAAATCGCGAATAATCTCCACGCGCTCGACGGTATCGACGTCCGAATGCAAATACCGAACCTTGACTTGGTGTTCGTCAAGGTACTGCGTGAGCTCCTCGGCCATCTTTTTCGTCAGCGTCGTAATTAAAACGCGTTCGTGTTTTTTGACGCGTTCCCGGATTTCATCGAGTACGTCATCGACCTGTGTTGTCGCCGGGCGCACTTCCAATTCAGGGTCGACTAACCCGGTCGGTCGCACGACCTGCTCGACAATCTGTGAACTTTTCCCTAATTCGTATTCGGCCGGGGTCGCTGAAACGAAAATGCTGCGTCGCATCTTGCGTTCGAATTCATCGAATCGAAGCGGCCGGTTGTCCAAAGCCGAAGGGAGTCGAAATCCGTACTCAACCAGGGTTTCTTTGCGTGAACGGTCGCCCCGATACATCGCGTGCAATTGCCCCATCAAAACATGGCTTTCGTCAAAAAACATCAGGGCATCGGGCGGCAGGTAATCAATCAGGCACGGCGGAGCTTCCCCGGGATTTAATCCCGTCAGGTGCCGTGAGTAGTTTTCGATACCCTTGCAAAAGCCGACCTGGTCGAGCATTTCCAAGTCAAAGAGCGTCCTTTCTTTCAGTCGCTGCGCCTCAACGAGTTTTCCGGCGCCTTCCAATTCTTTGAGGCGTTCGGTCAGTTCGGCCTTAATCGTTCCGATGGCTCGCACGACCTCATCGCGCGGCGTAACGTAGTGGCTTGCCGGGTAGACGACAAAGCGAGGGACCCGTTGAAGCACCTTTCCCGTTAAGGGGTCAAAGAGGCTGACGGCATCAACCTCATCGTCAAAAAGTTCGATACGTACGGCCGCTTCCGAATGCTCAGCCGGGAAAACGTCAATCGTGTCACCGCGCACACGGAACGTTCCTCGCACAAAATCCATGTCGTTGCGCCGATACTGCATTTTCACCAGCTGCGAGACAATGGCCGAGCGCTCCTTGGTGTCCCCCTGTCGCAAAATCAGGCGCATCTGCGTGTAGCTTTCCGGCTTTCCGATCCCGTAGATGGCCGAGACGGTCGAAACCAAAATCGTGTCGCGCCTCTCAAGGATACTTTTGGAGGCAGCAAGGCGCATCTGCTCGATATGCTCGTTGATGGCCGCATCCTTTTCGATAAACAAATCTCGCGACGGAACATAGGCCTCGGGCTGGTAGTAGTCGTAGTAGCTGACAAAGTACTCGACGGCATTATTCGGGAAAAAATCCCGCATTTCCGAATAAAGCTGAGCCGCAAGCGTTTTATTGGGCGCCATAATCAGTGCGGGAACGCCGATCCGGGCAATGACATTGGCCATGGTAAAGGTCTTGCCGGACCCCGTGACCCCGAGAAGCGTCTGAGCCGTCAAGCCCTCTTTTACCCCCTCAGTGAGTTCCTCAATCGCCTGTCCTTGATCGCCTGCCGGCGCATACGGCGCGTGTAATTCAAAAGGTGAATGCGCAAAAGTGAGCACCTGATCCACCGAAATTTTCCTCACGAAAAACAAAAGGCAATCGTGCATCTTGCCAAACTTACTGACAATCTGCAACGGAAACACGGCGCGTCGGGCGATAAAATGCCGTCAATAGCCTCGTTTTCCAGATAGCCGTTATGCACGAACCCTTTGTTACCGTCACCTACGAGCAGGCAAGGACCATCCTTCGAGCCAAAGCCCTCGAGCAGGCCGCGTCCGGACACGTCATTCAAAGTGCCGTCATCAGCAAAGCGACGGCACATCGCTTAGGCGAGAGTGCCGATGAGGCAACGTATTTAACCGAGCGCGCTAAGGCCGTCTTGCAAGCAGCCGGGCAAGAGGATGCCGCGTCAAAAACTCCGAGCCGCAGGCCTTCGATTCGCAATGCCGCCGGACTTCTTTTTCTTGCGGCCTTTATCCTCGGGGCGCTGACCGATAAGCTTGCCTCGCCCGAACCTTTTATCAATTTGCTCTCCTTCCCGTTTTGGGGTGTGATTGCGTGGAACGTTCTTATCTACGGCGTTTTGCTCCTTGGTGCCGTAGGGCTGATTTCCCCCGACCGTTTTCCCGTTCGAGGGACTGTCTCGGCGCTTTTAGCCGGAAAACTCACGCGACTTTTGCACCGAACCTCTCCGGATACGGCGCTTCGAGCCGAGATGGCGCAGCTCTTGGTCCCTGTCTATGAAAACCAAGCGGCCTATCTAATGCACTTAGCCGCTCTGGCGTTTGCCTTGGGACTTATTGCCGAAATCGCATTTCGAGGGATTTCGACAGCTTTTGTCGTCGGCTGGGAAAGTACCTGGTTTGCCCAAAACCCGGAAGCGGTTAAAACCTTTATCGATTGGACCTACGGACTGATTCCCTTCGGAGGGGATCTACCTGATGCCTCGACTCTTGAAGCGATGCAGTCAGACCGTCTGGTGTTTCGGATGCATCCTGTGAATGCCGCTCCGTGGCTCATTCGCATGATGGTGCTTTTAACGGTCTTTGTGATTATTCCGCGTCTTTTTTTAGCCCTTATTTCTTTCAGTGCGGCGCGGTTTTGTCGCAACCGCTTACGCCTGACGGTCTCGGACCCGTACTTTGTCTCGGTTTTAACCGAAGGAAAGGAATCGGCGCATTTGGGCCCCCTGGTCATCATCGCCGACAAAGCCTTCAAGGGCTCGGACAAAGCGACCCTGGATAAACTCTCGCTTCTTTGGGGCAATCCCAAGCCGATTGTGAACGAGCTTGACTACGATGCACCGCCTTTTGTCGTCCCCGATATCTTCCGTGACGGAGAAAATCCGTTCGTTCTAATCCTTTCGGATGCGCTGAAAACGCCCGAAGAGGAATTAGCCGGTGCGCTATTTAGCGCTGTTAACAATCCCGAAACCGAGGAAAAACCGTTTCTATGCGCGGTTTTATTGGACACGCGACGACTTCGGGAACGGTTTGATGTGTATCCGGGGCGTCTGACGGAACGCATCGATACCTGGACGCGATTTGCCGCAAGCTTCGGATTGACGGTCTTTGTGTACGAGGGCGATGCGGTTACGCTCGTGCGAAATATGCGACAATGGGCGTCCACAAGAAGTCCGGTTGTCGACAGAAAGACACCGAGGTAATGATTCATGTCCAAAGACACGCTTCGCATTCATTTGAGTTTAGTCAGCCACACGAACATCGGTAAAACGACGCTCGCGCGCACGCTTCTTTCGCGTGACGTCGGGGAAGTGGCCGACCGGGCGCACGTGACCGAGACGACCGATGAATACGTTTTAGCGCGCAACGCCGAAGGTTGCGAACTCATTCTCTGGGACACTCCGGGGTTCGGCAATTCCGTGGCTCTTGCCAAGCGCTTGGAAGGCCGCAAAAACCCTGTCGGATGGTTTTTGTCCGAAGTCTGGGATCGCTTTACCAATAAAGCCCAGTGGCTCAATCAAAAAGCCTTAAAGCATGTGCGCGACACATCGAGCATTGTGCTTTATCTTGTCAATGCCGCAGAGCTTCCCGACGAAGCCCCGTATGTCAAAGCCGAGATGAGCATCCTCGCATGGGTTAAAAAACCCGTCATTGTGCTTTTAAATCAGATGGGAAAACCGCGACCTGCCAAAGAAGAAGCCCTGGATGTGGCACGTTGGAATGAGGCGATGCGCGGCTATCCGATTGTGAGCAAAGTGCTCCCGATGGACGCTTTTGCCCGCTGCTGGGTGCAGGAATTTACGCTTTTAGATGCCATCGGAAATGCCCTTCCCGAGGAGCAAAAGGCCGCCTTCGAATCCTTGCGTGAAACGTGGTCGCGGCAAAGACGCGCAGCGTATGCCGCAAGCCTCGAAGCTCTCATGCACACGCTCGAGCGCATCATGAACGACAAGGAAGCCACCGGGGACCTGTCGTTTACCTATCAGTTAAAGAGTCTCGGGAAACGCCTCAAACTCATTCGCGGAGGCGATGATGCCGCAGATCCCGTGAAATCGGCGCAGACGGCGCTTTGTGCACGCGCAACCGATGCGTTTTGTGACCTAACGGACAAACTCATTGCTGCCAATCGCTTGCGCGGCAAGGGCGTGAAAAAGGAACTTTTTAATCGCCTTCAGAGTGACTGGGAAATCTCCTCCCCGATGAAAACGACCAATGCCGCCTTAGCCGGCGCCGTCGGTTCGGGAGCGGTCGGGGGGCTGGCAGCCGATTTATCCACCGGGGGCTTATCGATGGGCCTCGGAACGCTCATCGGAAGCGTCTTAGGCGCCTTAGGGGGTGTGGGACTTGCGATTGCCTACAACACACGGCGCGATGCCAAGGAAGGAACCGTGGTCGCTTGGTCGGATGCTGCCATTCGAAACTTTGCCCTAGAGGCGTTGCTCCTATATTTAGCTGTGGCGCATTTCGGACGGGGACGCGGCGATTGGGCCGAGGGCGAATGCCCGGAATTTTGGCGTACGCTCCTTTCCAAAGCCTTAAACATCCGAAAAGTCGAAACAAAACACCTGCCGATTATGCTCGACTCCGTTCTTAGGCAAGTGCTCTCGGAACTGTATCCGGACGCCTCGTTTTAACGAAAGACAGCTCACTTTCCCGTCTCGTGGAGAATAGGAAGCGATATTTCGTGAGGCGCTCTTAGAGACCTTTTCCCGTGAGTTGCATCCCCCGTCGTACGTAGGCTTTTTTGCCGTGTGCGGCGGTCGACCTCTTTTTTCCTTTTCCCAATCGGGGAAAGCCGGTTTTCAGCGCTACAATGAGCGCACAGTTTTCCGTTTATCCGATTTGCGTTCCATGTCTGAAACCGATTCCAAAATTGTCTACCGCAAGGATTACAAGCCTTTCCCTTATTCCGTTGACAGCGTTGACTTGGACTTCGTGCTCGATGCCGAATCCACTCTCGTCACAACAACGATGCGCGTGCGCCCGAAGTCGGGCTTTTCGCCTTCGTCGTTGCATTTAGATGCCGACGAGTTAGCCTTTGAGCGCCTCTTTATTAACGGTGTGGAAGTTGACGATACCCACTACACCCTCACAAGTTCTGCGTTAATTGTTCGAGGCGTTACAGCGCCGGCGCGTATTACGATCATCAATCGCTTCAGTCCGGCGCGAAATACGGCCCTATCCGGGATTTACATGAGCCACGGGGCCTTTATGAGCCAGTGCGAATCCCAGGGCTTTCGTCGCATCACCTACTGGCCCGACCGCCCCGATGTGATGAGTCGCTTTACGGTGACGATTCACGCCGATAAAGCCGCTTGCCCGATTCTTTTAAGTAACGGCAACCTTGTGGCCTCTGGCGAAGAAGCCAACGGACGCCATTGGGTCAAATTCGTCGATCCGTACAAAAAACCGAGCTACCTATTTGCTCTTGTGGCCGGAGACTTTAAGGATCGAAGCGAAGACTTTACCCTCAAAGACGGCCGCGTCTCGCACTTAAGTATCTGGACCGAACCCCACAACTACGCCAAAAGTGCGCATGCCTTGGAAAGTCTGAAAAAAGCGATTCGCTGGGATGAGGAGCGCTTTGGGCTGGAACTCGATTTAGACCGTTTCGGCATCGTGGCTACCGATGACTTTAACTTCGGTGCCATGGAAAACAAGAGCCTGAATATCTTTAACTCCCGCTACGTGATGGCAACGCCCGATATGGCCACCGACACCGATTACGACCGTATCGAATCGGTGGTCGGCCATGAGTATTTCCACAATTGGACGGGCGACCGCGTCACCGTGCGCGATTGGTTCCAGATTACCCTTAAAGAAGGACTGACGGTTTTCCGTGACCAAGAGTTTTCCATGGACATGGCACCTGATGCCGCCTCACGTGCCGTACGGCGCATTTTGGATGTGCGCGCGTTACGCCAGGCACAATTTCCGGAAGATGCCGGTCCCATGGCGCACCCCATTCGACCGGAAAGCTACCGAGAGGTCGACAACTTTTACACGATGACCGTCTACGAGAAAGGGGCGGAAGTCGTGCGTATGCTCCAAACGATTCTCGGAAAAGACGGATTTAAGAAGGGTCTCACGAATTACCTCGCGCGTTTTGACGGTCAAGCCGTCACGTGTGACGATTTCCTCGCGGCCTTTACCGAGGTCTGCGGCGTGGACCTGACACAGTTTGCCCGTTGGTACAGCCAGGCCGGCACCCCGCGCGTGCGGGTGCGCACCGTGTTTGACCCGGTTGCCAAGACCTGCACGGTCTTTGCCTACCAGACCACGACACCCACACCGGGGCAGCCCGAAAAAGAGCCTTTTGTCATTCCGATTACCCTCGGCCTGATTGGAAACGCCGGGAAAGATTTGCCGCTGCAACTTGCGGGTGAAGAAGAACCCTCCGGGCACAGTCGCACACTCATTCTTGCCAAAGAGTCCGACGAATGGGTCTTTACTCACATCGAAGAAAATCCGATTATCTCCATCGGCCGCGGCTTTTCCGCACCGGTGATTTTCGAGTATCCGTATACGAGGGAAGAACTCTCGTTCTTGGCTCTGAATGATTCGGACCTCTTTAATCGGGCCGAAGCGATGCGAGTTCTTGTCAACTCCTCGCTTGCCGAAATGATCGATGAGGTTGAGCGCGGCGAAGAGCCCGTGATTCCCGAAATCTGGGTTCGTACGTTCGGGGCAATTCTCAAAGACACGCGGCTTTCTCCGGCATTTCGCGCCTGTGCGCTCACGATGCCCGAGGAAACAAGCGTTGCCCAAGAGCGCGTGATGATTAATCCGGAGGCGATTCACAAAGCCGTGATGGCGTCTCGCGAAGCCCTCGGGAATCGCTTTGCGCAGGACTTGGCGATGACGGCGCAAGCTCAAACCGTCACAGGGCCCTATCGCCCCGATGCCGAGCAAGCTGGCAAACGTGCTCTGAAAAATCTGGCTCTCGATTACTGGCTTGCCGGCGGTAGCGCCAAGGCCCTTTTAGATGTGCGCGAGCAGTTCGAAAAAGCCGATAACTTAACCGACCGCTTAGCTGCCTTGACCAGCATCGTCTGTTCCAGAAGTCCGGCCAAGGCCGACGTTTTAAACGCCGCCGCCAAGCTCTGGTACAAAGAACCGCTCCTTTTAAATAAGTGGTTTACGGTTCAGGCCTTAGCTCCGTCCTTTAAAGACGAACTTCCGGTCCTAGACCGCATTCGCGCCCTGATGGGATACGATGTCTTTTCCATCAAAAACCCCAATAACGTCTACGCCCTTGTCGGCGCCTTCTTGAACCGGAATCCGGCGGAATTTCACCGGGCCGACGGGTTAGGATATGAATTCTGGGCCGATACGGTTTTGCAATTGGACTCCATTAACACACACGTTGCCTCTCGCATGGCGCGCGCCCTCGATCACTGGCGCCGCTACGAGCCCCATCGTGCCAAACTGATGTACAAAGCTCTTACCCGCGTCGCCGCTTGCTCGACGCTTTCCCCGGCCGTTCGGGAAATTGTCGAAAAAGCGCTCACTCATTATTAAAGGACTTGGTCATGCAACGACAAACGCTCCACACCTTCCTTGATAACGAAATTGCCGAGTACGGACTCGATCCGAAGCTCTCGCAATTGATTATCAATATTTCCGAAACCTGTAAAGAAATCAGTTTTGAAGTGTCCTGCGGCGATGTGGCCGGCGTTTTAGGCGTGGCCGGCTCGACAAACGTACAGGGCGAAGTCCAAAAGCAGTTGGACGTCATCTGTAACGACCTGATGGTCAAGGGCTGCATTCGCTCCGGGTGTGTGTGCGGCATGGCCAGCGAAGAAATGGAAACGGCCCTGTCGGTCCCGGCCTACCTGCCCGTCGGTCCGTACTTAGTAACGTTCGACCCCTTGGACGGCTCGAGCAACATTGACATTAATATTTCGATCAGTACCCTCTTTTCGATTCTTCCGAGTCCGCACGGCGCCTCCCACGACATTTCCGATATCGACTTCTTGCAACCGGGCATCAACCAAGTTGCCGCCGGATACGTTGTCTACGGTCCGCAAACCACAATGGCGTTAACGCTCGGGCGCGGCGTCGTGATGTTTACACTCGATCCGGCCTCCAATCACTACATCTTCACAAAGAGCGAATCGATTATTCCGCGCGATGCCCACGAATTTGCGATTAACTGCTCGAACATGCGCCACTGGCCCGAACCCGTGCGCCGTTACATCACGGAACTTTTGGAGGGAACCACAGGTCCGCGCGGCAAAGACTTTAATATGCGTTGGATTGCCTCCATGGGAGCGGAAGTACACCGTATTCTCTCGCGCGGCGGCATCTTCATGTATCCGTGGGATAAGCGCATGACCGACCGCCCCGGCAAGTTGCGCCTGATGTATGAAGCCAACCCCATGGGCTTTTTAATCGAACAGGCCGGCGGCATGTGCACCGACGGACACGGACGCGTTCTGGAAATTCAACCGGAAAAACTCCATCAGCGGATTCCGGTTTTCTTGGGTGCAGCCGAAGAAGTCGAACGCGTCACGCGTTACATCACGGAAGCCGAAGAAGCAGAAAAGGCCAAAGAAGACGCCAAATAACGGACGTCGCGTTCCTTTAGGTCAGCCCCGCGGTCTTGTCATCGCGGGGTTTTTCGTTTTCTTCAGCACTAAGAGCGGGCTTGGTCTCTTCACTCGTCTCGACCTTATCGGCTTTCTTGCTGAAAAAGTCAAAGAACGGATGACGACGCTTCGGGGGCTCTTCGGGCGGTAATTCAATCCCGTGACTTTGGGCAATCGTCACCATCTTGGCATCAAGGGACTTAAGGTTCGTTTGCAGCGTCCGAACTTCTTCGGTAAGCGCCGTCAGAGCCGCCACGGTTTTTTCCGATTCGGTCTTCATGGCCTGCGAAAGGTCGGCAAACTCCTGCGTCATCGTTTTGGTGGAGGCTTCAAGACGCGACTGCTCGGCGTCTTCCGCCAGGCGTTTATTAGTCCGCGCTTCCCGGTAGGCCTTGCGAATATCCACGAGCACGGCTGCCTGCTGCATAATCGACCACAGTAGGCACGCCACAATCAGCAGCCCCAAGACCACGAACAAAATCAATCCGAGCGGCGCCTGCACCTGTGTAAAAAGCAGATTGACCGGAACCGGAGCCACGATTCCGGACCAATTGACCGCTAAAAACACAGCGCTCAAAATGCACAACAGCAAAATGACAACGGTTCGAATCGACATGGCATCCCCAATGGCAAAAAGGAAAAAAGATGTTTCGACAAGTCTAGTCAGAGAACCTGAAAAACTCAATGGGAAAACGTACAAACCGAACGGTTTTGACTCGCACGATTTGAAAATTTCTTAACAAGCCCTCGCTATAATCCTGAGCGTCGCAGAGAAGCTTTACCGGTTGAAGTCTTCCCTGTTTGGTTTTGTCGCAACCGTTTTTTGAGGTCTCTTATGAAAACTGATCCGCGTTTTCCCAATCTGCATATCGTTGACCATCCGTTAATTCAGCACAAACTTTCCATTATGCGGCAAAAAGAGACGAGCACCAACGTCTTTCGCCAGCTTTTAAAAGAAATCACCGTTCTCATGGGCTATGAGTTAACGCGTGACCTGCCGCTTTCGAGTCGCAAGATCGAAACGCCGATTTCGGAGATGGAAGCGCCGACCTTGGCCGGCAAAAAGCAGGTGATTGTTCCGATTTTGCGTGCCGGTCTCGGCATGAGCGACGGACTCTTGGAATTGATGCCCTCGGCTCGCGTCGGTCATATCGGCATGTACCGCGATGAAAATAA
Source organism: uncultured Sutterella sp. (assembly GCA_900544335.1). Taxonomy (GTDB): domain Bacteria; phylum Pseudomonadota; class Gammaproteobacteria; order Burkholderiales; family Burkholderiaceae_F; genus Duodenibacillus. The sequence continues at coordinate 28,066 of UQUS01000012.1, read as the reverse complement.
GCGCCCGGTCGAGTATCTGGTGCGGCTGCCGAATGTAACGGACCGCCTCTTTTTCGTCTGCGATCCGATGATGGCCACGGGCTACTCGGCCGCCCACGCCGTCGAGGTGTTGTTAAAGCGCGGTGTGAGCGCCGACTCGATTAAGTTCCTGGCCCTGGTGGCTGCCCCCGAAGGCGTTCAGGTCATGCTCGAGCGTCACCCGAAGATTGAAATTTGGGTTGCCGCCTTAGACGAGTGCTTAAACGAGAATGCCTACATCGTTCCGGGTTTAGGTGATGCCGGAGACCGCTTGTTCGGTACCAAGTAATTCCGTTTCAATTGCTTTTGAAAGCCTGTCTTCCCGATGCCGGGAACGCAGGCTTTTTTGTCGCGACTTGAGTGACAGTCCCTGATATGAGCCTGGACACAATTTTTCGGAAAACCAAGGGGTATTACTAGGGTTTTTAATATTTGTGCCGATATTCGGAACAAAATGCCTTTTAACTGCGCTTTCGGCTGCAAAAAAACGTTACAACTTTGACATTTGTCAAATCCGAACCGCCCGAAGGGAGCATCATGTCGGCATACGAGCGGGGCAGACCGCTTCGCACTCGTACTTTATGAAATTCAAGGAAAACAAAATGACTCCTCAGCAAGAATTACGTGCGCATACGCCGACCGGTCCGGAAATCATCGCCGGTGTGACACTGAAAGACGCCAAACGCGCGAGCAAGTGGCCTGCCTACTGTGATGTCACGCAGTCGGTAACGGGCTTGATTCTCGGCTTGTTCCTTTTCTGCCATATGGCCTTTACGAGCTCGATGCAAATCGGCAAGGATACGTTCTGGAATCTCATTCAGATTTCCGGCGGCACCCCGATTTTCGGTCATGAACAGCTTTGGCTACACGTTCTCTTTATCGGCTTTATCATGCTCTGCGTGATTTTGCATGCCCTGTGCGCTCTGCGTCGCTTCCCGACCTCCTACAAGCAGTGCCGTGACGTCAATGCGCATATCACGATGTTGCACCACTCCGATTCTTCGCTCTGGCGCATTCAGATTATCACGGGCGTTCTTTTGACCGCCTTGGTCTTCCCGCACTTGATGAGCATGATTTGCCATCCCTCGGGCTTAGATCCCAACCTTTCCGCCGTTCACACCTTCAGCATGGGCTTGGATTGGACGTTGATCTTCTTGATTGTGACGGAACTGCACGGCATGATTGGTCTGTATCGTCTCGCCGTTAAGTGGGATGTGGTCAAGGGCCGTTGCAACGGTCTGCGTAAGGGCATGGTCATCGTCGCTCTCGCGATGATTGTCTGCGGGTCTCTGACGGCTTGGTCGTTCTACTCGACGGGCAAATCCCTGGTTGAAAGCCAGCAATCGGCCGTGCGCTACACACCGACGACCGTCTGGTCCATCAACAAGTAATCCTTCGGATTTACTTCACACAGTGCGCGAAAATCCCGGTTTATCCGGGATTTTTCGTATGCGGGGAAAACTTACCCACTCCTAGCGTAGGTAAGGCTTTAAAAAAGATCCTGTCACGCTCGAGGCATTCGATGCAACCTCGTTCGGCGTTCCTTGGGCAAGAACTCTACCCCCTTCTTCTCCGGCATCCGGTCCCAAATCAATCACCCAATCGCACGAGGCAATCACGTTTAAATCGTGCTCGATGACAACGACGGTGTTTCCCTGCTCCGTTAAGGACTCCAAGGCTTTGAGTAAGTACATCACATCCTGAAAATGCAGTCCCGTCGTCGGTTCATCCAGGATATAAAGCGTTTTGCCGGTCGATTTTTTCGATAGTTCCTCCGCCAGGCGAATCCTTTGGGCCTCGCCGCCGGAAAACGTATCGGCTCTTTCCCCGAGTCGCATGTACCCTAAGCCGATATCGACCATAAAGCGCAAGCGTCGCTCGATTTCCGGTTGTGCACTGAAAAACTCCAAAGCCTCGGAAACGGTCATATCCAGAACGTCGGCAATGTTTTTGTCCTTAAAGCGCACGTCGAGCGTTTGGGCGTTAAAGCGCTTTCCGAGACACACCGGACACCTAACGAACACAGGCGGCAAAAAGCCCATTTCGATTTTGGTTTCTCCTTCTCCGCAGCAGGCTTCGCACCGTCCGCCGGCAACATTAAATGAAAAGCGCCCGGCCTCGTAACCGCGCTCACGCGCCATCGGCGTTTGGGCAAAAAGCGCCCGAATGGGAACAATGACGCCTGTGTAGGTCGCAAGCGTTGCCCGTCCGGCTCGCCCCAAAGCACTTTGATCGACAAGCACCACTTTGTCGATTTGCTCTGCCCCGTCGATGGACACAAAGGGCTGCGGCTTATCTTTGGCCCCATAGAGGCGCCGCCGCATCGCCTGTGCCAGGGTTTCGAGAACAAGCGTCGTTTTGCCCGATCCCGAAACGCCGGTCACGGCCGTCAGAGCCCCCAAGGGAATCCGACACGTGACGTTTTTTAAATTGCGTCCCGTTGCGCCGGAAATCGTGAGAAACGACCCCTTTCCCTTGAAATTGCGTTGTGTCTTACTCGAAGTGACGCATTTTTTTCCGCTCAGATACGCGCCTGTTAACGAATGCGGATCCTTGAGAATGGCTTCCGGCATTCCTTGCGCCACGATTGTGCCGCCCGCACGTCCGGCTCCCGGCCCCATATCGATTACCCAATCGGCCGCAGCAATCACATCGGCATCGTGCTCGACAACCAGAACGGAATTTCCGGCATTGACCAAATCGCGCAGAATTTTTAAAAGCCGTGCCGTATCCCGCGGGTGCAGGCCGACCGTAGGCTCATCTAAAACATACGTCACCCCCGAGAGACCCGATCCGAGCTGTCCGGCAAGACGAATGCGTTGCAACTCGCCGCCCGAAAGGGTTGCAATCGGACGCGAAAGCGTCAGGTACCCGAGTCCGGCATCAATAAGAAACCCTAAGCGCTTATCGATTTCTTTGATAAGCGGCGATGCAACGACTTGAACCGAGGAGGCAAAGCGCATCGCCTTTAAGTGCTTTTTAAGTTGTTCCAGAGTCATCTCGGAAAAATCGACGATATTGATGCGCGCCGGCTCCTCACCGATGTAAACACATTGCATGTCGCGCCTCAATCGTGAACCGCCGCATTCCGGGCACGTCCGGCGAGACCGTAAAACCGACATGCCGGCTTTCACGGCCTCACTTCGAGCCCTGTGCCAACGACGCCTTAATTGTTCGATGACGCCTTCGAAAATGCACTTTCCCTTGCTTTCTTTCCCGTATAGAACAATCCGGCGAGATGCCTCGGGAAGAGCCTCCCAAGGAGTATCCAAAGATAAATCCGTTTCCTTCGCAAGTTTTAAGAGTTCGGAGAACGCTTGCGTATTGCTTGCACTCAATCCGCAGACGGCTCCTTGTCTTAACGTGAGTGTCGGGTCACGCACCAAAAGAGTCTCGTCAAAATCTTCCAGAATTCCCGTTCCCTGACAGCGCGGGCAGGCCCCTAAGGCATTGTTAAAGGAGAAAAAAGCTGGCGTTAAATCCGGGATCGTAAAACCGCAAATCGGGCATCCGTAGTGTTCGCTAAAAGTCTTAACCTTTCCGGTATCGAGCTCTGCAAAAGCCGCTCGCCCGCCGGTAAGTGCGCAAGCCGTCTCAAAGCTTTCGGCAAGACGCACGCGAGAGGCATCGGACACGCGCAAACGATCGACCACAACAGCGGCGTTTTTGACAATTGCATCCCCCGAAGGCGCAGAAAACTCCTCGACAGTGACAAAGGTCCCGTTTAGATAAAGACGCACAAACCCTAGACGACGCAGTTCCCGCACAGCCTTGACTCGGTCGGAGAAAAAAGACTCAGGCATCGGGGCCAAGACGGCAACCTTCGTGCCTTCAGCGCAAGAAAGGGCCGCGTTGACCATGTCATGGACAGCGCTTTTGATTAACGGAACATGGTGTTCGGGACAGTAGGCCTTTCCGGCCCGAGAGAACAAAAGTCGCGCATAGTCATTAATTTCCGAGAGCGTTCCGACCGTCGAACGGGTGCCGGCTCGGGTTCGATTTTGTGCCAGCGCCACCGTCGGCGTCAGCCCTTCGATGGCATCGACATCAGCCCGCGCCTGAGTACCGAGCACAAGCCGGGCATACGCCGAAAGGCTTTCGGCAAAACGCCGCTGTCCTTCGGCATACACCGTATCAAAGGCAAGAGAACTTTTTCCCGATCCCGAGGGGCCGGTAATCACCACGAGTTTCCCGCGCGGGATTTCCGTCGTGATGTTTTTCAGATTATGTGTTCTGGCTCCGATAACATGAATTCTTTTCATCAAGCCACCCGAAAAAGCAAAAAGAGGGGGAAACAAACCAATTTAGCACACCGCCCTTGCTAGCGAACACATTTTTTCCTTCCAATCTCGATCCCTGCCGTTCGCGTTACGAAAAACGCCAAACGTTTAGCTCTGATGCGTTCCTATGCGCGACACTCGGGGTCGTCCACATCGATTGAAGTGTTGCGAAGGGACTTAAGCGAAAACTCGGGTACAACACTTGCAGAAAATACCGTGTCACGGTACCTCGAGGAACTCAGACAGATTTTCGTCATTGAGGACATTCCGGCATGGAATCCGAATTTGCGTTCGAAAACAGCGATACGAACAGCGAATACGCGTTATTTTTCCGATTCGTCAATCGGAGTAGCGGCGTTAGGAATCGGTCCTGCAGACCTCATAAACGACCTAAACAGCTTCGGCATTTTCTTCGAAACTCTGTGCATGCGCGACCTAAAGGTTTATGCTGAATCGCTCGACGGCGGCGTTTATCATTATCGAGACAAATCCGGCTCCGAATGTGATGCCGTTGTCCATCTGCGCAACGGGCGTTACGGCCTCATACAGATCAAACTCGGATCTCAAGAAGCTGTCGATTACGGTGCTCTTAAACTCCAAGAGATTGCAGGGAAGCTCGACTTATCCAAAATGAAGCCGTCCTCGTTTCTGATGGTGCTGACAGCAGTCGGACGCTTTGCCTACAAAAGAACAGACGGCGTTTTTGTTGTACCGATTGGGTGTCTTAAAAATTAGACGTCTTTGTACTTGAGAAAAGCGCCCTCCTCCGAAAAGACGAACGTTCTTTTTTCGCAAACCTCCGAAGAAACGAACAATGCCGTATACAATACGGCTCGTGAAGTCGAGTAATTCGCTCGAAGCGCATGAGCGGACGTTGTCGACACGTGTTTGGTTTTTTGGTACGAGAGATTTGTTATGGCTTCCGTGAATAAAGTGATTTTGATCGGCAATTTAGGCCGAGACCCCGAAACCCGTTATACCGCAGACGGCAACACCGCCATCTGCCACATTGTTGTTGCGACAAGCCGTCGCTACAAAGACAGTCAAGGGCAACCTCAGGAAGAGACCGAATGGCATCGCGTTGTCTTTTTCGGTCGCCAGGCTGAAATCGCCCAGCAGTATTTGAAAAAGGGAAATCCTGCCTACATCGAAGGGCGCCTTCGCACCCGTAAATACACGGATAAGGAAGGCATCGAACGGTATCAGACGGAAATTATCTGCGAAACCCTGCAGCTATTAGGCTCTCGGAGTCAGTCATCGGGAGCCTCGTCCGATTCTTTCGAATCCCCGAGACGCGAATTCCGCCAGGCGCAACCGGCTTCGCGCCCTGCTCCTCAATCGGCCCCTCAGCCCCAGCCGGCCGCACAGCCGACGGTTGATACGCTCGAAGAAGATGACGTTCCGTTCTAAAGCTTTCGAGCTTTAGCCGAAAAAAGGGATTTCGCGCACGGCGACGTCCCTTTTTTCTTGTTCCCCTACCCTCGGAAAGCCCCAAGCCGTTCCTACACGAACTTTTCTGTGTGCACTACATTTTTGCGGTGCATTTTCGATTGAAAATCAATCGATTACGCCGATTTACTATCAAACATTCCTACTCGTGCCGAACCGCCTCAATGGGATCGAGTCGCGCCGCACGCCTGGCCGGGAAATATCCGAAAACAATGCCGGTTAACGCCGCAAAACCGAAGGCGAGAATATTAATCCCCGGATAAAACGCAAAGGGAACCTGCATGAGCGAAGCCAAAACCCAAGAGGCGGCAAAGGCAATCACAATGCCGAGGAGCCCGCCTAAGCACCCGAGCACGATGGCTTCAATCAAGAACTGTAGCAAAACTTCGCGCTCGGTCGCTCCGATTGCCAGTCGCACGCCGATTTCTCGGGTTCTTTCCGTGACCGAGACAAGCATGATATTCATAATGCCGATGCCGCCCACAAGGAGACTGACGGCCGCAACAGCCCCGAGTAGCGTTGTTAAGACCTTAGTCGTTGAGGCGACCGTATCGGCAATTTCCGCCGTGTCCATAATTTGAAAGTTGTCCGCATCGGTGCTCGAAAGAGAACGACGCTCCCGCATGAGTTCTTTTAAGGAACTTTTGAGCATTTCGCGGTCACTTGCCGGATCGACGGCAACCGAGAGCATGCTCACGCGGTTGCTGCCGATCAAGCGCCGCGCGGCTGTATTAAACGGAATCACAACGATATCGTCTTGGTCGCCGCCCATCGCGGCCGATCCCTTTTCCGTTAAAAGCCCCACAATACGACAGGAAAAACTCTTGACACGCAACATCTTGCCGATAACCAGGGCATCTTCTCCGAAAAGCTCCCGGCGTACGGTCTGACCGATGACGCAGACGGCCGACCCGGACTTTTCCTCCGCCTCCTCAAAGTAGCGACCTTCAGCAAGAGTGCGATTGTCGGCCGTAAAGTACTCGTTTGTCGTTCCTGTTACCGAGGTTGACCAATTTTTCCCTTCTCCGACCACAATCGTCGTGCGCGTGACGCGAGGTGCAACGGAAACAACGCCGCCGACCTGATTTTCAATGGCTTTGATATCGGCAAGCTTAAAGGCGGGGGCTCCTGCAGAACCGCCCGGTCCAAGGCGTTGTCCCGGACGCAGCACCAACTGATTGCCGCCGAGACTTTCAATCTGTTCGCGTACCGACGTCGTCGTGCCGTTTCCGACCGTGACCATCGTGATGACGGCGGCAACACCGATGACAATCCCGAGAACGGTTAAAAGCGAGCGCATCGGGTTACGCCAAATCTGGCGACACGCCAGCAAAAACGCATTAGCTAGCATCCCGTCCTCCCGTACGCGTATCGCTTGCAATGCGTCCGTCCACACAACGAATGCACCGCGAAGCGTAAGAAGCCATATCCGGTTCATGCGTTACGAGCACGACCGTAATGCCTTCGGTTTTATTGAGGTCCGTCAAAAGTTCCATGATTTCGACACTGCGCTTACTATCCAGGCTTCCCGTCGGTTCGTCGGCAAGTAAAAGGAGCGGATGCATGACGATCGCCCGTGCAATGGCAACGCGTTGCTGCTGACCGCCCGAAAGTTCCGCCGGTGTATGGTGCTCCCAACGCGAAAGGCCCACGCGATCTAACGCCGCACGTGCCGCCTCGTGCCGCTCTTTTGTCGGTGACCCGCGATAAAGGAGTGGCAACTCCACGTTTTCAAGCGCTGTTGTTCGAGCCAGAAGGTTAAAGCCCTGAAACACAAAGCCCATGTAAAGCCGACGCAAAAGCGCGCGCTCATCGCGAGACAGTGACTCGACATGCACGCCGTCAAAAAGGTACTCGCCGCTTGTGGGGCGATCTAGGGCTCCGATGATATTCATCGTCGTCGATTTACCCGAGCCCGAGGGACCCATAATGGCTACGAATTCGCCGCGTGCAATCGTCAAATCGATGCCTTTTAAGGCTTCGAAGGCGGCCTGTCCCTGCCCGTAGCGCTTATGAATGTCACGTAATTCAATTAAAGGCGTCATCGGATGGATTCCTTATCGATTCCGATTAGTTTTTCTTTTTTAACTGACTGACGATGACCTTGTCGCCGATCTTTAAATCACCCGAGAGAATTTCCGTCATGGTCCCGTCGGTCATGCCGGTTTTGACATCGCGCTTAACGGCGTTACCCTTTGGATCGAGCACATAGACCGTGCGACTTTGCCCGGAAACGGCACGCGTCGTTTCTTTGACGGTCTTTTGACCCGTGTGGCGAGGCCCGGGCATCACAAGACTTGTCGCTGAGTCGCTTCGCGTCTTTGTTTCAGGCCGAAATCTCAGGGCTGTATTGGGCACTAAAAGCACGTCGTTTTTGCGCGCCGTCTCGATGGTTGCCGTCGCCGTCATACCCGAGCGCAGTTTGAGTTCCGGATTTTTCACAGCCAGATACGTGGTGTACGTCACGACCTTATCGGTACCGGACGAGGCCCCGTAGGCCACCTTCGTGAGTGTGGCCGGGAAGGGTCGATCCGGATAGGCCGACACCGTAAAGGTTGTTTTCAGCCCGGGCTTAACTTCGCCGACATCGGCCTCGTCGACATCGACTTGTAGTTCCAATTCATGTAAGTCCGTGGCCACCGTCAATAGTTCAACGGCCTGTAAGCTTGCCGCCACGGCATAGCCGGGCTCGACGGACCGCGTGAGAACAACGCCGTCAACCGGTGACCGGATAAAGGCCTTTGAGAGATTGGTCTCGTTTGTCTGAAGGGTTGCTTTTGCGTCATCGATATTGGCCTGAGCAACGGCAATTCCGGCGCCGGCTTTTTTCACTGTTGCGCGCTGCTCATCCAGTTGCGCACGCGAAGGCATCTTTCCTCCTGAGGCGCGATTTAATTCCTCGTAACGCGCAAGTTTTGCCTTGGCTTCCGCGTAAACGGCTTTAGCTTCCAGTAGTTTGGCCTCGGCACTTGTAAGGGCTGCCCGGGCTTGATTGACCGCACTTTCGAGTTTCGCACGATCGAGTTCAATGAGCACGTCGCCGACCTTAACAACGGAGTTCACGTCCACGTTCACGCGCGAGACGATGCCCGAAAGTTCCGAACCGACCGAGACGGTCCGCACGGGCTTTAACGTCCCGTCGGCCGAAACCGTGACAATAAGGTCTCCGGTTTGTACCGGTTTTGTCATGTAGGAGACTTTTTCGGGCGAGGCGGAAACGGCCCACCAGAGCGCAAAGCCCACGGCCGCAATACCTGCCGCACACGCTGCGCGTTTCCACACAGGCATAGTTTTAGCCTTGCCGAACAGTTTTTCTTTCGTTTGAGATAAATCACTCATAGGAACCTTCCTACATTAAGAATTGCTATCGCTTTGAGGGGCCTTATACCCGCCGCCCAATGCCGTAAAGAGTTTGACGTACTGCGTGGCAAGGTCAGCCTTGTTTTCTTCCAGTGTCTCGCGCGATGAAATCACCGAGCGTTCGGTACTTAAAACCGTCTGATAGTCCTCAAGACCCGCTTCGTACTGAGCAAGTGCGAGCGCCGCAGCACTTTCGGCCGACGCAAGGGCCTGCGACAAATTCTCTTGGCGCTTTTGCGCGGCGCTGATACCCGTTAAGGCGTTTTCAGTTTCTTCCAAAGCCTTCACGAGCGTGGCGGTGTACGAAATTTGTGCCTTTTCCAAGGCCGTTTCCTTTTGCTTTCCGGCAAGGACTTGTTCGTTCCAATTCCATAGCGGCATAGAAAGCGCCCCGACCAAGGCCGCAATGCCGGTTCCGCTTGCTCCTAAAGCGCCGATTGTGGCTGCTTGAGTGCCGAGGTTTCCCGTAATTTTGAGAGTCGGGAACCATTGAGAACGCGCCTCATACAGGCGGTCGGACGCGGCAAGAACGGTATACTCGGCCGCACGCATATCGGGGCGCTGTTGCAAGGTCTGCGCCGGAATTAAGACCGCAAGCGATGTGGGCGACGTCGGAATCGTTTCCTCTTGCGGATCGGCAATGTCTGCAACATTAATCACACAAAGGCGAGCGAGCGCATTTTTGTATTTGGTCTGCGAGGCCTCGTAGGAGGGAATCTTGGCCGCGGCCGAGTTGCGCTCAGAAAGCGCCTGATCGACTTCCGTTTGCGTGGCAAGGCCGGCTTTCAGGCGCCATGAGGCGATTTCAAGAACTTGTTCGTAGTTCTTAAGTGCGCGTCGCGCCGATGCTGTTTTGACGCGAGCAAGGCGCCAGTTCACGTAGTTTTGCGCCACTTCGGAGGCCACCGCAATCTTGGTGTCTTCAACCGAAAGGGCGCTTGCCATGGCCTCGCGCGCAGCAGCACGCCGTGCGGCAATGTTTCCGCCGACAAGTGAAAAAGACCATGAGGCTCCGGCCTGTAGCCCGTAGCTTTCCGTTGTCGTACCGGAGCGACGCTGACGCGACGCATCACCCGAAAGAGACGCTGTCGGGAAAAGGTCGGCCGTGGCCGCATCCGAAAGCGCCGCCGCAGCCTTCATGTCCGCCAAAGCCGTGCGCACGTCGGTATTGGCGTTAAGAGCCTTTTGAATCAGACCGAAAAGAGCCGGATCGTTCCAAGCCTGCCACCAGGTGCGCGCATCCTCGATGGCAGGGCCGCCGCTCACTGGAACCGGAGCCTTCCAGTGCGTCCCGGCAAGGGCTTTATCTTGCTCGGAAAAAAGCGGAGAGGAGGCGCACCCGGCCAGCAGTGCGACAAGCCCCACAGCCAGTGTGATGTTGGAAAAAAGCCTTTTGCGCGTCATGTGTGAATGTGCTCGCTAAAAAGTGACTCGAATCGTTGTCGAACATGGTATCGAGATTTGCGTAAATCCGACTCGGCGTTACGTAAAGAAATGCAAAGAGTTGCACTTTTGGGTTTTGCCCTTGTGACAGGGAGTCTCTTTCGTGCCATGATTGAGTGGCAAAAATTCCGATTTTCTTTTTCAAAAATCTTGCCATGAGTACGGAAAACCCTCGGATTCTCATCGTTGATGATGACAAGGCGTTAGTGACGCTTTTAGTGGACTATCTATCTTTGGAAGGATTTGTCACCGAGTCTGCCGGCGACGGCGCGCAGGCGCTTGCCAAACTCGCTCAATCGCGCTTTGATTTGGTGATTCTCGACGTGATGATGCCGGGCATGACGGGAACCGAAGTCCTCGCCCGCATTCGCGAAAAATACGACACCCCCGTTTTAATGCTCACGGGAAAAGGCGATTCGATTGACCGAATCGTAGGTCTAGAACTCGGAGCCGACGACTATGTGCCCAAACCCTGCCCACCGCGCGAACTCGTGGCGCGTATGCGTGCGATTTTGCGTCGCGTGATGAGTCCGAAAAAAGAAAAACCCTCGCTTGTGACGGTCGGACCGCTCACAATCGATACCGTACACCGTAAAACAACCGTGCAAGGTAAAGAGTTAACTCTCACGGGCACCGAGATGGCGCTTTTGCAAATGCTCGCTGAAAACGTCGGAAAACCGGTGGCTAAAAGCGACATCTATGCGACGGTTTTGCGCCGTGCCATGGGGCGTTTCGATCGCACCGTGGATGTGCATGTGAGTGCCCTGCGTAAAAAACTTGCTGCCGCGGCACCCGATTGCTTTTGCATTGAAAACATTCGCGGCATCGGATACCAATTTATTTTTAACGAGCCGTCTGCGCCATGAAACAGCGACCTTTCAGCGGCATTTTTTTAAAGCTTTTCACCGGGCTTTTAAGTGTCTTCCTGGTGCTCGGTCTGTGTGTCTGGATTATCAGCGCAAGCTATCAAAAGTATGCCGCGAGCGCCTTTGAAACCGTCGATTTTGAATTTCCCGGACAACGCGCTGTAAGCACCGCTCTCGGGATTGCTCAGTGGGGCGGAAAAGACGTGCTCATCAAATGGCTTTTGGATGAAAAGCGCAATGTTCGTCCTGCGATTTTCGTTCTTAATGCTGCCGGAGAGGAAATCTCCGGACGCACGCTCCCGAACAAAACCCAAGCGCAACTTACGGACCCTGCTGTCTCCTCGCGCATCGTGACAAAAACGATTGAGGGCGACCCACTTCGCTTTATTGCCGTTCGCACCGACAAACCCAAGCACTTCTGGGGCATGGCGTTTTGGCGCACGCCGTGGTGGGTGCATGTGCTTTTGGCTCTCTTTTCGACGGCTCTGGTAGCCGGGCTCCTCGCATGGAACTTTACCAAGCCCATCCGCAAACTCGACTGGGCCATGCGACGGGCCACTGAGGGCAATTTCGGAGATCGAATTGCGCCGCTTGTCGGGCATAACTACGATGAAATCGGGGATCTAGCGAAGCGATACGACGCCATGGCAGAAAAAATCAACGGGCTCCTGAAACGCCAAAAGACGCTCTTTCACGACGTAAGCCATGAGTTAAGAAGCCCCTTGGCGCGCATTGACGTGGCTCTGGCTCTTCTTGAAAAGGACCCGACAAAAAGCCGTCAAGCCGTCGAGCGCATCGAAGAGGAAGTGGCAAACCTAGATACCCTCGTTGAGGCGCTTTTAACCTACGCCAGGCTCGATGAGAACGCCCCGATGCACTTTGAGACAACCGACTTGGTGCCGATTTTAGAAACCATCGTGGAAGACGCTGATTTTGAAGGAAGTGCCAAGAACGTGCGCGTGACGCTTACCTCCGATGCCGCGCTTCCGGTGCTCGCCCATATTGATTCGATTGCCAGTGCTCTGGAAAATCTCATTCGCAATGCGTTGCGCTTTTCTCCGGCAGGCACCACTGTGTCCGTTCTCGCTCGGAAAACGGACCGGATGGTTACCGTGGAGATTTGTGATTCGGGCCCGGGCATTGCCGAAAGCGACATCGCTCGACTTTTCGAACCCTTTGTTCGCGGAAGCAATCAGGCAACAGGAAGCGGATTCGGATTAGGTTTGGCCATTGCTAAGCGCGCCGCCATCCGTCACAGCGGCACGCTCAATGCTGAAAACATCACCCCGCACGGCCTAAAAATGCGCCTGACGCTTCCGCTTTTAAGCGTCAAAGACCGAATAACAAGCGAGAATCCGAATTAATTGCGTAACGTAAAGGTCACGGGACCGTCGTTAACAAGAGAAACGCGCATGTAGGCTCCGAACTTACCGGTCTGAACCGTCAGGCCGCTCTTTTCGGCTTCTTGCACAAAGATATCGAAAAGCCGCTTACCTTCATCGGGGGGCGCTGCCGGCGTAAAACTCGGACGGTTGCCGCGTGTCGTATCGGCAGCCAGCGTAAATTGGGAGACCAGTAACAGTCCGCCCTTGACGTCCGTCACCGACAAATTCATCTTGCCGTTTTCATCCTCGAAAACGCGGTACCGTAACAGCCGCTGCGCCAAAAGACGCGCCTTTTCATCCGTATCACCCCGTTCGGCACACACAAGAACCATGAGTCCCTTGCCGATTTGACCGACCGTTTTATCCTCAATCGTCACGTGCGCCTGTGTGACGCGCTGTAAGACAACAATCATTGGGCGCCTCCCGCGATAACCGTCACTTTCGCCCAGCGGCGTTTTCCGACCTGAACCGTGTAGGTCCCCGGCGCCATCTGAAGTCCCTTATCGGTCACGCGCTCGCCTTCGATACGCACACCGCCTTGCTCGATGTTGCGATTAGCTTCGGCGTTACTCGGTGCTAAGCCCGCCTCTTTAATCATGCGGGCAATGCCGATTTTGCCTTCGGGGGCTGCGACCGTCACCGAGGCAATGTCCGAGGGGACTGCTCCGGCCCTAAATCGTGAATTAAATTCCGCTTCGGCCGCATCGGCGTCCTTCTTACTATGGAAGCGCTCGATAATTTCCTTGGCAAGCGCCACTTTCGCATCGCGCGGATTGCGTCCGTTCTGGCACTCTTCTTTAAGGGTCGTGATTTCGCTATTACTCTTAAGACTCAGTAAGTCATACCAATTCCACATGAGCGTATCGGAAATACTCATCACTTTTCCGAACATCTCATCGGGCGTATCGGTGATGCCGATGTAGTTATGCTTACTCTTACTCATCTTATTGACGCCGTCCAAACCCACAAGGAGCGGCATCGTCAGAATGCACTGCGGCTCTTGGTCGTACTGGCGCTGCAATTCGCGTCCGACAATGAGGTTAAAGCGCTGATCGGAACCGCCGAGTTCGATATCGCTTTGAAGCGCGACCGAGTCGTACCCCTGCATTAAGGGATAAATCATCTCGTGCATGGCAATAGGAACGCCCTGCTCGTAGCGCTTGGCAAAGTCATCGCGCTCCAAAAGGCGCGCCAATGTATAGCGCGAGCAAAGACGAATAAGACCTGTGGCCCCCAAAGCATTGTTCCACTCGGAGTTGTAACGCACTTCGGTTTTAGCTAGGTCCAAAACGAGTCCGGCTTGCGCCAGGTACGTCTCAGCATTCTCCTGAATCTGCTCGGGTGACAAGGGCGGACGCATGGCATTTCGACCCGAGGGGTCGCCGATGGCGGCCGTAAAGTCGCCGATCAGGAAAATCACCGTGTGCCCTAAGTCCTGCAACTGCCGCAACTTATTTAACACCACCGTGTGGCCGACGTGAATGTCGGGCGCCGTCGGATCTAGACCGAGCTTGCAACGCAGGGGTTTGCCGGTCACACGGGACCTGGCGAGTTTCTGTTCTAATTCGCTTTCCAAAAGAAGCGTATCGACACCGCGGCGAATGGTCGCCATCGCCTCGGTGATTTCCGGCGTTACCGGGTACTTTTTTTCTTCTGTCTTTGCCTCGTCAGCCATTGAAATATCTCGTAAAGATTTCACCCGCCTTAAGCGGGTGTAAAAACGGAAAAAATACGGTGCTTTATTATAATGGACCGTTCGAATTACACGGGTAAAAAGCCCCTTTAGGGCGACAGGAATTTCTTTTTCTAGATGACCTCTCCGGATTTAATCGGAAAACAACTGCGACACATCAGTAAAAGCGCAGCGTCTTTTTTAGCCCGGCACAACCCGGCGTGTGCCAAAACGCCCCTGCGTGCCTCCCTGATGATCGGGGCGGCGGCTTTAGTGACGCCGCTTGCCGTGGCCGCTCTTTTGGTCCTTACACCTTCGGGCCCGGGATCGACGGCAACCGATGTTCCCGAGCAGCATTTGGCCCGTGTGCAAAGAAGTCTGGAAATTCGCCTCCCCGATTTGCGATCGCAGATGGAAAGCATCGGAAAAAAAGACGATTCGGTCATGCACGAAACGTACGTAACGAGTTCCGATACCCTGCGCTCGCTTTTATCGCGCTTAGGAATTCGCGATGCCGATGCCGCCGTCTTCATTGAAAAAAAGGCTGCAGCCCGCGCTCTTTTAGGCCCGCAACCCGGGCAATACGTCACCGCCTCGACTTTGGAAAGCGGGGGGCTTGTGTCCTTGCGGCTTTATATCGACGATGACACGACACCGAAAGTGCTGGAAGTGGCGCGGGACCCCTCAGGTCTTACGGTCTCGGAAAAGCCCTTTTCCTACGACGTTCAGCTCGTGATGGCCGAGGGAACGGTTCGAGGCCTTCCGAGCACGAGCCTACAGAAAAGCAATATCCCGACGGCCGTCATTGCGCAAATGCACGCAGCTTTTGACTACGACCGCGATGTCGTCAATAACCTGGCTCAAGGCGAAGCGTTTCGCGTCATCTACGAGAGTAAATACATCGACGGCAGTTTCGTGCGTATCGGTAAGCTACTTGCGATGCAATTTGAAAAAGACGGCAAAACACGGGAATTTTTCTGGTTTCCCGACGACAACCAAGGTGGCAATTACTACGACAGCAAAGGCACTTTGACGCGCCGAACCTTCATGCGTGTTCCCTTGGATGTGCAAAAGGTCAGTTCCGAATTTGCCCCGCTTCGTCGTCACCCGATTACCGGCGTGTTACGCCCGCACCGAGGAACGGACTTTCGGGCCCCGTGGGGTGCGACAGTGCGCGCTGCTGCGGACGGCAAAGTGGTCTTTGCGGGCTTAGGAACAGGCTACGGCAAATACATTCGCATTCAGCACGGCCCGGACTGCCAGACGGTCTATGCGCATTTATCGAGCATTGCCCCGAACATTCGTGTGGGAAGCGATGTTTACCACGGCGAACAAATCGGTAAAGTCGGACAGACGGGCCTGGCAACCGGTCCCCACTTGCACTACGAACTCATTATGAGCGGAACCCAGATTAACCCGATGACAGCCAAACTTCCGGATACGAAGACCTTGTCTGCGTATCAGATTGCCAAAATGGAAGCACGCATTGCGCCCTTGCAGGAAAAGCTTTCGCTGTTGCGACGCGTGCAAGTCTCCGGAGCAAAACCCAATGAATCAACACGAACACGATAAGCCCTTTTACATCGGACTGATGTCGGGCACAAGCCTAGACGGCGTCGATGCCGTTGCCGCCGATTTTTCCGGCAAGAAACCGCGCGTTATCGGACACCTATTTGCGCCGTATCCGCAAGAATTACGCGATTCTCTGAGTTCTCTCTGTACGCCCGGAGACAATGAAATCGAACGCGCCGGGGACCTTACGGTCACGCTCGGGCGTCTTTATGCCGAAGTGGCGCTTGACCTAATCGATGCCACACAGATTCCGCGCAACGACGTGCGGGCCTTGGGCGTCCACGGACAAACCGTACGGCACCGCCCGGCCAAGGGCTGGAGCCTACAACTGAACTATCCGGCGCTTGTGGCTGAGTTAACGGGCATCGATGTCGTAGCGGACTTTCGCTCGCGGGACCTGGCAGCCGAGGGCGAAGGAGCCCCGTTAGTTCCTGCGTTTCACAAAGCGCTTTTTTCCTCCGACGCCTCGCGCGCCGTCGTGAACTTAGGCGGCATTGCCAATGTCACGCGGCTCCCGGGAAAGCGGCAACGCTTTTATCCAGTCTCAGGATTTGACTGCGGCCCGGGCAATACCCTGATGGACGCCTGGTGTGCGGAACATACCGGAGCGCCATTTGATGCGGACGGCGCTTGGGCAAAAACCGGAACGGTTTGCGACGACCTCCTGACGCGCCTTTTAAGCCATCCGTACTTTGCTCGTCGTCTGCCCAAGAGTACGGGACGCGAAGAATTTAACTTAGCGTGGGTTAAAAGCGTTCTTTCGGATGAACGCCCCGAAGACGTTCAAAGGACCCTTTTGGAACTGACGGCCCGAACCGTGGCTCAAGCCTGTGAGGGGGCACGGGAAATCTACCTATGCGGCGGCGGCACGAAAAACACGCTTTTGCTTAACCGCATCGGCGAGCTTTCCCATCCGGCCCATGTCGCTACAACCGCCGAGCTCGGCATCGACCCGATGCACGTGGAGGCCCTGGCATTTGCCTGGTTGGCGCGCGCTTTCATTGTGGGTCGCCCGGGCAACCTTTGTGAAGCCACCCATGCACGCGGACTGCGCGTCTTAGGTGCCCTCTATCCGCATTAAGGAGAGACGTTTGAAACGGATTTTGCCCCTTGTTCTGAGCTTTGCCGTTTTCTGCTCGGCCCCCTCGTTTGCCTCGCCCGAAAGCGATGCCGTTTCCCGCGCTGTTGAAAAAACGTTTCAGAGTAAACCGGAAAGCGTGAAAAAAATGCCGATGATGAATCTATGGGAAGTCATCGTCAACAAAAAGATTTTTTACGTGGATTCCTCGGTGCGCTTTGTCTTTGCCGGTCACATTCTCGACACCAAGAAAAATCGCGATCTGACGCAGGAGCGCTTAGCCGAGCTTTCGAAGGTTTCCTGGGAGACACTCCCGCTTCAAGATGCCGTCAAAGTCGTTTACGGTAAAGGCGAGAGGCGCCTTGCCGTTTTCACCGATACGCGCTGCACGTACTGCCGACTTTTAGAGCAGTCCATTCGTCAAGTCGGGAATGTGACGGTCTATAACTTTTTGCACCCGACACCGATGTCACGCGCTTTATCGCGCAAGATTTTCTGCGCAGAAAATCCGGCCAAAGCCTTCCAAGACTACATGCTCGAAGGCAAGGAACCTACCGGTGAAGCAAGAAAGTGCGACGCGTCGGCCCTAGACCGCAACCTTGCCCTCGGACGACGCCTCGGCGTTGCCGGGACACCTGTCATTATTTTTTCTGACGGCACAACACAAGCCGGAAGCCTAGCCCCAGGCGACTTACAAGCCCGTTTAACCCCTAAACACGGAGAATAGTTTGATGTCACCATTCCCCTCTTTAAATCCGATTATGAAACCCAAGAGCATTGCGCTGATCGGGGCTTCGACCAAAGAACACACCATCGGGTCGGATATTTTGAAACGCTTAACCGAATACGGCTTTACCGGCAATTTGTACCCGGTCAATCCCAAGGCCGACACCATCGGCGGCCTTAAGGCCTACGCCTCCGTTAAAGAGATCGAAGGTCCCGTGGATTTGGCCATCATTGTCATCAATGCCAAACACGTTCTTTCCGTCATCGATGAGTGCCACGAAAAGGGTGTCGGAGGTCTGTGCGTGATTTCCGCCGGCTTTAAAGAGTCAGGAGCCGCCGGCGCAACTCTTGAAGCCGAACTTTTGAAAAAGTGCCGCGACTACAAGATGCGTTGCATCGGCCCCAATTGCTTAGGCGTTGTGAACACACATCCGAGCATTCGGATGGACGGGTGTTTTGCCGAGTCTCTCCCGGAACGCGGCGACATCGGCTTTGTCTCTCAGTCGGGCGCTTTGGGCGGCGGTATTTTGAATATCCTCAAGGACCTGAATATCGGCTTTGCGCAATTTATCTCCATCGGCAATCAAGCCGATGTGAACGCCACGACGGCCATCGAATACTGGGAAAACGATGATGATGTCGGTCAGATTCTCCTTTACATGGAATCGATTCCCGACCCGGCGGCCTTTCGCAAGGCAGCCGAACGCGTTTCCAAGAAAAAGCCGATTTTGGCCTTAAAGGCCGGGCGCTCCGAAGCAGGCGCAAGTGCCGCAAGTTCTCACACCGGATCTCTTGCGGGTTCCGACAAAGCCGCAGATGCCCTCCTAAAGCAGTGCGGTGTCATTCGGGAAACGTCCCTACAAAGCCTATTTGCTACAGCCAAGGTTTTCTCGCGCTCGCCGCTTCCGGCCGGCAATCGCATTGCCGTCATCACCAATTCCGGGGGGCCGGGCATTATGGCCGCCGATGCCGTAAGCGCCCACGGTCTTACCGTGGCGCGCCTTTCGGAGCAAACTCAAGTAGCGTTACGCGAATTCTTGCCGGCTGTCGCCTCCGTAAAAAACCCGGTCGACATGATTGCTTCGGCTCCCTTGGAGCATTACGAAAAAACGCTGGATACCGTTTTGTCGGACCCCGGTGTGGATGCAGCGCTGGTGATTTACCTGCCGTTCTTGGGTCTTAAAGACACGGCCGTTGCTCAAGCTGTGTGCCGAGCCAAAGAAAAACATCCCGACAAACCCTTAATCGGGGTCTTTATGACCGATAACACCTTTTTCAGCACGCTCTCGGACGTCAAACCCAACGTTCCCTTCTTTATGTACGCCGAAGAAGCCGTCGATGCCTTAGCGCAGCTATGCCGCCAGAGCGAATGGGTTAAAAAGCCTGCCGGACGCGTTCCTTCGTTTGAGTTCGATACGGCCCAAATTCAAAGCATCTTCGAGAGCCTCAAGCAACAGGGGCGTGAGGAACTTACGACGCAAGAAAGCCTTGATGTGATGGCCTCCTGCGGCATTCGTGTGTGCCGTGCCAAGTTGGCTACAACCGAGCAAGAGGCACTTTCAGCTGCCCGAGAAATCGGCTATCCGGTTGTCATGAAGATGGTTTCCGAGACCACCTCGCACAAGACCGATGTCGGCGGAGTGCGCGTTAACATCACCGATGAGGCGATGCTGCGGCGTGAATATGCCGATTTGATGGAAAAACTCAAGGAAAAGAATCTTTTGGTCGGTCTTAAGGGCGTTCTCATTCAAGAACAAGTCCGAGGGCGTCGTGAGATGGTTTGCGGTCTATCGGTTGACCCGCAGTACGGACCGCTGATGATGTTCGGCTTAGGCGGAATTTTCGTCGAAGTCTTAAAGGACATTACGTTCCGCGTTGCCCCCTTAACCGATGCCGATGCCAAAGATATGGTTCGTTCCGTTCGCTCCTACTCGCTTTTAAAAGGTACGCGCGGAACAACGCCTGCCAAAATAGAGCAAATTGAAGAAACGCTTTTGCGGCTTTCTCAACTTGCCTGTGAGTATCCGCACGTGTGCGAACTCGATATCAACCCCTTGATGATTTCGGAGACAACGGGCGAAGCCGTTGCCGTCGATGCGCGTATCCGCATCGCAAAGTAGGCACGAGGTCGGTCTGTAAGCCGGATTATGTTGCGCGCCCGATTAACAATCGGGTGCACTGACGATCATTCATCTAGTGCGGGGCTCACGCCCCGCCTCAAGCCATCTACCCGCGGCCTTTTCCGGGTCAGAATCAAGCAGCCGCCTATTTGATGTTGCTCCCCGTAGAGATTGCCCGTTTCACCCGAACTGAATCGGCTCGTCTCTGTTGCTCTGATCCTCGCCTTACGGCGGAGAGGCGTTACCTCCTACGGTACCCTCCGGAGTCCGGACTTTCCTCGTGCGAAAACTCGCCCGCAATCGTCCGACCGACCGTCGTGCTCAGCGGAACTTTAAGGACTCCGAAGCCCGAGCGCAACGGTTGCAGGCGGGCAACAGCCCGATTTTCGGCACTCTTTAGGCGATTTTGCAACAGTTTTCCGTTGTTTTTTCGGGCTTTTTCCCGCAAATGACGGCAAGACCGAGCTGAGAATCCCTCTAGGGGTTTTCACCAATACGCCCGTACTTTCTTGTGTTTTCGATTCGGAAAAGTCGAGGATAAAACTCACAAACAATCTGATATAAAAGGATAATTTTCAATCTTTATCGACACAAAACAAATTGCGAGAGTCAAATAAAACTATTGGATAAAACCAAAGGGAATGGTTACACTTTGTAAATCGTTTGTCCGATGGCATCTCCGTCTTTCGGCGTATTTGACACGGAAAAACCCTTATCCACATTACCTAAGGAGAGTAGTAAATGCAGAAACGTGCTCTTTTAAGCGCCGTTGTGGCCGCAACCGCTATGAGTTTCGTCGGATTTGCCCAGGCCGGTGTTTCCGGTAAAGCGATGGTTTACACCTCGATGTATCCGGATATTGTTGACAACATGTGCAAGCCGAGCGTTGCCAAGGCCTTCCCGAAGATGAAGGTCAGTTGGTTCCAAGGCGGCACCGAAAACATCATGACCAAGATGAACGGTGAAATCCGCGCCAAGCGCATCAGCACGGACCTGTTGATGGTTGCCGACCCCTCTTACTACCTCACACTCCAAAAACAGGGGCTTCTCCTCCCGTACAAAGCCAAAGACTTTGACAAGGTCATCCTCGATAAGGATCCGCAAGGCGCCTGGTACTCCGTGCGCGTTTGCAACATGATCATTGCCTTTAATAAAGACAAGCTCGATCCCAAGGATGCGCCCAAGTCCTGGACGGACTTGCTTGACCCGAAGTGGAAGGGCAAGATTGCCATGCCCAATCCGCTTTTGAGCGGCACGGCCTATGTGGCCGTCGGTGCCTTGGCCCAAAAGTACGGCTGGGAATACTTCGACAAACTCGCCGCCAACGGCATGAAGGTCGAACAGGGTAACTCGGCGATTCAGAACAAACTTCTGACGGGCGAATACGCTGCAGCGATGATTCTGGAAGAAAACATCCTCAAGCTTTCCGTTGCCAAGAAAGAACCTCTCGCGGTTTCCTATCCGACGGACGGCACGATCATGATTCCTTCTCCGATTGCCATCATGAAGACCACGAAGAATCCGGAAGGCGCCAAGGCCTTGATGGACTGGTGGCTCGGCAAGGAAGGCCAGCAGGCGGTTGTTAAGGGCTGGATGCACCCGGTGCGCGGCGACGTTGAAGCGCCCTTGGGCTCGATCCCGACAAGCAAGATTGCTGCCACGAAGATTAAGATTGATTGGCAGGACCTTTCCGATAACAACGCGAAGATTAAAGAGAACTTCCGTAAGCGCATGATGGACCGTTAATTGACGGGTCTTTTCGTTTCGTAAAACACACAGGCGGGGGACGAGACTTCGTCTCTCGCCTTTTGTGGTTTTATCGCAGGAGTTTTTCGTATGCGCTTTCGCTTAAACAGCAAAACCATCGTTATTAGTTTCGCGGTGTTGTTGCTGATTTACTTTGTCATTCTTCCGATGGGAGTCCTTTTAATTGACTCCGTGTGGAAGGACGGCACCATTAATTTGGGAAACTACCGTGAGGTCTACAGCCTGGATGTGAACTGGCGAGCACTTACCAACACCGTCGAGCTTTCGCTTCTGGTGATGGTTGCAAGTGTCCTGATTACCTTCCCGCTCGCTTGGCTCGTCGGACGCACGGATTTGCCGGGTAAAAAGTTTTACCGCACGATTTTAATTTCCAGCTACATGATTCCGCCCTACGTGGGCGCTATTGCCTGGACACAACTTCTGAATCCGAGCGTCGGCTACTTAAACGACATTTTCCGCTGGATGTTTAACCTACAGACGGCTCCCTTTAACATCTACACGTTCGGCGGTATTGCTTGGGTTCTCACGCTCTTTTACAGCCCCTTTGCCTTCATCACGATTTCGCGCGCGATGGAAAAGATGGACCCGACACTGGAAGAAGCGGCTCGCATTTCGGGCGCAGGTCCCTTCAGAACGCTTTTGAATGTGACGCTTCCCTTGATGGCCCCGTCGATTTTGGCCGGCGGTCTTCTGGTCTTTATCGCAGCCGGCAGTTGCTTCGGTATTCCGGCCATCGTCGGTATGCCCGGTAACGTCGAAGTGCTGACAACGCGCATCGTCACGTATCTATATATGGGTAGCGACGAAGGCGTGCGGGATTCGACGGCCCTGGCTGCCTCACTGATGTTTATTGCCAACGGTCTACTCTTTTTCATGACCTGGATGCTCGGTCGCAAAGACTTTACGACCATCAGCGGCAAATCCACACGTCCGAATATCGTCGAACTCGGCAAGTGGAAGTGGGTTGCCGTGGCAGCGATTACGACCTATGCGGCCATCGCCGTGGTCATCCCGATCGGCTCGATTGTGATGACAAGTTTCTTAAAATCCCTATCTAAGTCCGTGCTCTCGCTTTCGAACTACGGGTTTGACCCGTGGATTCCGGTCATTACGTCGGCCCAGTACATGGAGACGATTTGGAACTCGGTCCTGTACGGCATCATTGCGGCAACCATCGGTACGCTTTTAAGTTTGTTCGTCTCGTACCTGGCCGTCAAAACAACGCTGCGCGGTCGGACGCTGCCGGACCTTCTGACGGTTGTCGGCGGTTCGACTCCCTCAATCGTTATTGCCTTGGCTCTGATTATCACCTTTAGCGGTAACTACGGTCTGAACCTGTACTCGACGATGTGGATTCTCGTTGTCGCGTACCTTGTCAAGTACATGACCATGTCCGTGCGCACGATTTCCGCCGCCTTAACGCAGGTGCATAGCTCGCTTGAGGAAGCGGCCTTAAATTCGGGCGCCGACTGGCTGCGTTGCTGCAAGGACATCATCGTCCCGCTCATCGCCCCGTCGATTGTCGCCGGTTGGTTCTTAATCTTCATGCCCTCGTTTTACGAGTTGACGATGTCTTTGTTGCTCTACGGTAGCGAAACAAAGACCATCGGCGTTCTGCTTTATGAGTTGCAGACGTACGCCGATACGCAAAACGCCTCCGTTTTGAGCGTGATCGTCCTACTTATCGTCTTGGTCGGCAACCTCATTTTGAGTAAGGCCACCAAGGGCAACGTCGGAATTTAGGAGTTTTACAAATGTCAGAAGTCAAAATCAATCACGTCTACAAGCGGTACGGTTCCATTACCGTTGTCGACGACTTCAACTTGGAAGTCAAGGACGGGGAATTCATTTCGATTCTCGGACCCTCGGGCTGCGGCAAAACGACGACGCTTCGCATGGTCGCGGGCTTTGAACGCGCCACGGAAGGAACGATTTCCATCGGCGATACCGTGGTCTCTAGTTCCGAGCAGGGCATCTTCGTGCCGCCGGAAAAGCGCGGCATCGGCATGGTCTTTCAAAGCTATGCCGTCTGGCCGCACATGACCGTGGCCGATAACGTCGGCTATCCCTTAAAGATTCAGCATGTCCCGACCGAAGAGCGCAAAAAGCGCGTGGCCGAGATGCTCGAACTCGTGCACCTCGGAGAATATAGCGAGCGCTTCCCGAGTCAGCTCTCAGGCGGTCAGCAGCAACGCGTGGCTCTGGCACGAGCCCTCGTGATGCGCCCGGGTCTACTCCTTCTTGACGAACCTTTAAGTAACCTGGATGCCAAGCTCCGCGAAAGCATGCGTTTTGAAATCTCCGCGATTCAAAAGAAGATGCACATCACGGTGATCTACGTGACGCACGACCAGAGCGAAGCCATGGCCATGAGCGACCGCGTCGTTGTGATGAGCGCCGGGGTCGTGCAGCAAATCGGTCATCCGCACGATATCTATTCGAACCCGGTCAACAAGATGGTGGCCGACTTTATCGGGTTGGTGAATTTCGTCAAGGGTTCGGTTCAGGGCGACCGCGTGTTCATTGAGGGCACGGAGGTGTCTTTCCCGAACACAAACGGTGTTTCCGGCGACAACGTCACCGTTGCCGTACGTCCGGAAAACATCACAATCTCCAAGACAGCCGGCGCGCTTGCCGGTGTGGTGCGCCACAGTTTCTTCTTAGGCGACTCGACCGATTTTCGTATCGAGTGCGGCAAACACATGTTCCGCGTCATCGTCAAGGGCGTCGATGCAACGGCCTTCCCCGACGGCACGAACGTGTTCTTGGACTTTAGTAAGGTCATGCTTTTCTAGTTCGTCTTAAATTCAAGACCTATCTGCCCGTCCCGCTTTTTTCGGGGGCGGGCTTTTTTCACCTCTAAAAGTGCCGGAAATCCTTTCCCGACTTCGGCGATTTTGTAACAGCAAAAATCGATTTCGTGAAAAATCAATGGGTTACGAGGCTCTTGCGCCTCCCTGTAGGGAGGCGCAAAGGGTTTTTGGCCGTTTTTTTGACAAAAGCCACGACAAAGGATCTCGCTTTGCGCTTGGCCGACTGGTTTTAATTCGCCTAACAAGGGGTCTTATTAGGGTTAGGCCGTTCTTTTGCCGTCCCTGTAAACCTTGGACACATTTTTTCGGGAAATCTTAGGGACGGTTTCGCCTACAATGCGCTCAGTGCCGTCCGCTTGACGGCGTTGTGTCTTTTCGGAGTCAGCCATGGGCATCAATGAAGAACTTTTCGAGCGCGCTAAGAAAACCATTCCCGGCGGAGTCAATTCCCCGGTGCGAGCTTTCGGGAGCGTGGGCGGAGC
The DNA here is from genome assembly GCA_900544335.1 of uncultured Sutterella sp. Classification (GTDB taxonomy): domain Bacteria; phylum Pseudomonadota; class Gammaproteobacteria; order Burkholderiales; family Burkholderiaceae_F; genus Duodenibacillus. Next base: position 3,035 of record UQUS01000012.1, on the reverse strand, counting down.
CCCGCGGTTTATCTGCCGTGCCCAGGGACCGTATATGTTTGACGAAGCGGGTCAACGCTTTATTGATTACGTCCTGTCGTGGGGGCCGATGATTCTCGGACACAATCATCCGGCCGTCATCGAAGCCGTGCAAAAAGCCGTGCGTGACGGACTGTCGTTCGGGGCGGCAACGAAGGCGGAAATTGAACTTGCGGAAGAAATCACGCGCCTTGTGCCCTCGGTCGAACAAGTGCGTCTTGTGAGCTCAGGAACCGAAGCGGGTATGAGCGCCATTCGCTTGGCTCGCGGTTTCACGGGACGCGACAAAATCATCAAGTTCGAAGGGTGCTATCACGGCCATTCCGATAGCCTTCTTGTGAAGGCGGGCTCAGGAATGCTCACCTTCGGACACCCCTCTTCGGCCGGTGTTCCCAAGGAAACAACTGAACATACGTTGGTTTTGGAGTACAACAATCCGCAGGCACTGCGCGAGTGTTTTGAAAAAGAGGGACAGGCCATCGCCTGCGTCATCGTCGAAGCCGTTGCCGGCAACATGAATATGGTCCCGGCGACACAAGAATTTATCGACACGGCGCGTGCGCTTTGCACTAAGTACGGAGCCCTTTTAATTGTCGATGAGGTCATGACGGGCTTTCGCGTGGCTTTGGGCGGTGCGCAATCGATCTATCGGGTTACGCCCGACATTACGATGTTCGGCAAAGTCATCGGCGGCGGCATGCCGGTCGCAGCCTTCGGCGCGCGGCGTGAAATTATGGAAAAGATTGCACCCTTGGGCCCTGTTTACCAAGCAGGAACCCTCTCGGGTAACCCCGTGGCCGTTGCCTGCGGCTTAGCGACCTTAAAAGAAATTGAAAAGCCGGGCTTTTATGAAGCCCTCTCGGCCAAGGCCGAGCGCCTTGTGACCGGGTTAAACGAGGCCGCCGACCGGGAAAACGTTCCTTTCTGCGCACGGTCTTTGGGTGGCATGCTCGGACTCTTTTTCCTTCCGACACTTCCCACAACCTTTGCCGATGTCATGAAGTCCGACACCAAGGCGTTTGCGCACTTTTTCCACGCCATGCTCGATGCCGGGATTTACCTTGCGCCCTCTGTGTTCGAAGCTGGCTTTATCAGTGCCGCACACACTCCGGAAGATATCGATGCCACCATCGAAGCCGCTCAGGCAGCCTTTCGGACACTGAAGCAATAACGATACGTAAACAACTCTCGACTCAAGTCGAAAGCTTTATTGTCACCTGCTAAAGCAGGCTCAACATAGGGCTTGTTTACACCAGCCCCTGGGTTATCAGCAGACAACCCAGACGTTGCAGATTTCGACCTCCATTGAGGTCGCTGTGCGCTCTGTAACCACAGTTCTTGCAAACAAATCGGTGCTTGTGCCGTGTTCCGATAGCATTGCAATGCGGACAGGTTTTCGACGTAAAGCGAGGATCCACGAAGACTACTTCGATACCCGCTCGACAGGCTTTGTCCACTATCTTTTGCTGAAGCTCCCTGAAGGGCCAGCGGTGCAGGCGTGCGCGAACCTTCTGCCCGGCCTTGATTCGCTTGCGGATGTCCGTAAGATCCTCAAGAACGATCAGGCGAATATTGCGCTCTGCCGCATCTTCAATAATGGACTTGCTGATTTCGTCGTTGATTTGTTCCACATGTCGTTTCTCTCGGCCGGAAGCCTTTCGAAGTGCCTGCCTGGCGCTTCTTGAGCCATTGCGCTGGAAACGAGCCCGACTGCTCAGGTATTTGTCACGGTCGTCCTTCATCTTCCCGGCCTTGAAGATTCGGCCGGTAGACAGTGCGGCGGCGTTGTTTTCGCCAACATCGACGCCCATGACTTGATTCAAAGACAAGTTGTCTAAAGATACTTCCTTGAGTTTTTTCTCTATGGTAATGTGCAGCTCCCATCGGGAAGGTCTGCCTTTGATGCCGCACTTCCAAACGAGGTTGCATTCGCCAAGCTTGAAAATCCGATTCTCCTTCGACGTTCCGGCAAGCTCTTGAGCCATAAATCCGGCCAAAAGGCTCTGCTGAAACTTTCCCGGACGAAGACCGACAGTGACACGCCCATTTACCGTATAGACCGAAGCTTCGGTGTAGTTCTTCAAGAAGCGAAGGGTGTTCTTGTCCAGGTGAACAACCGGATTCCTGAAGCTGATGCTCGGGAGCACCATCTTTTTATCCGTCGAGAATTTCGGATGGTTGCTGATCCACGACCGGTACATGCTCGAGACCGAACGCATGACGTTGCAGGCGAGCTGGGAACCAAGGTCGGGCATTTGAGTTCGAACCATCGGATAGGCGGCCTTATGCAGGTTATACCGTTGCCAGAGGCGGTCTTTTCGGTCCGTATCGGACACGACGATCGGAACGAGCAAATCGCAGGCCTGCCCGTAGAGACGACGCGTCCGATGCATCTTTTCCGAAGCATCGGCATCGACCTCCAAGGCAATGCAGACGGTACGCACGTCGACTTTGCGTCGAACGAGCTTACCTGCGCCCTTTGATATGTTCAGTCCTTTCAATGTAATGCCTGATGGTTTGCGCACTGACAGTGCCTGCCGTGCCTACGTAATAGGACGGAGACCACAAATGCCCGCCGTAAAGCTGATTCTTCAATTCCGGGAAAGCCGCAAACAACTTCCTGGCTGTCGAGCCCTTCAAAATCTTTACGGCATCGGCCACAGGCAGAGACGGAGGGATGGTTACGAACAAATGGATATGGTCAGGTTGGATTTCCAAGGTCAGAATCGGCCACTCGCGCTCAATGCAGATTGCGTTGACGGCAAGACGCAACGTCTCGGCTATTTCACCTGTAAGTATCCGCTTGCAATACTTCGGGCACCATATCATATGGTATGCCGTCTGGTACACACAATTGCGGTTGTATACAACTTCTACCATGTCTCTAATTTTATCGCATGGTAATGTGAAATGCATGGGACGCAATTCCTCACCTGACTGATCTCTGGACTACACACGTTTGTCAAGGGGTGGAACAAAAAAATCCTTCCTCCGCCAGTCCAAAGGACAAAGCGTTG
>UQUS01000011.1 GCA_900544335.1 uncultured Sutterella sp. | reverse complement strand
CATCGAACACGGCCTTGGCGGCGATGATGATGCCGCTATTGGCAGCTGTGTGCTCGGCCCTGAACCTTCCGGCTCAGCCCGTGCTCTTTGCAACGGCCCTTGCGGCTTCGGCAGCCTTTATTTTGCCGATTTCCACACCGCCTAACGCGATTGTGTTCGGCACCGGCAAACTTCGCATTATCGATATGCTCCGTGCCGGTATCATCATCAATATCGTGGCAATCGGCGTCATTGTTGTGATGGTGCTTTTAATCGGCGTGTAGTCTTCCGTTGTTTCAGTATGTTCAGCCCCGTGTTTGTGCTTTTAACACGGGGCTTTTTTCGCTTTGAAAAAAGCCCCGCCCGTAATGCACGGGCGGGGTAGTCAAGGGACTTTGACTATTTGAAGACCTTCTTAATTTCGCGTGTCATGGCCTTGGCGATGGCGGCATGGTTTTCGGGCGTGTAGTGAATCTCATCGGCCCCTTGTGCGTACGGGACGACAGTGTTTACGTCAAAGTAATACCCATGAGCGGCTTTGGCTAAGTCAGGAAGAATCGCTTGCAACTCTTCGACGCGTTCCTTGGCACCGGCGAAACGCTCTTTGTTCTTGCCTTTTTGAGCGGCAATCTTGGAGGGGCAGACAATCATCACTTTCGGCGTTTGATAGCCGGTTCGTTGTTGCCAGCCGCCGTTTTTGACAATCGATGTGAGTTGGGCAATCCCCGCTGCAATATCGAGCGCTTTGCGGTTGTGTTGAACCATTAAATCGTTGGATCCGAGCCAGATGACGACCATGTCAAGCGGCATGTGGGAGGCTAGAGCCGCCGGTAGGTATGCCGCTCCGTCCATGCCGGCCCCGGGGACAATTCCGGGACCCGATTTCGGACCGCAATCTATGTTTGTCGTTCTCCCGCCTAAGGCTTCGACGATGACTTCGTAGTTTTTGCCGAGCAGGCCCCCCATCTTTTCGGGCCAGCGTACGTCGGACGGAAGACGGTAGACGGTTCCTTGGGCATCTTTAGCCCACCCGAACGCGTTCGAGTCGCCGTAAATCAAGATGCGCTTGGGTGATGCGCCGGCCAGCGAGGCTGTTGCAACGGCAATTGACAGAATGGAAACGCTGAAAACGGCAAGGGTTTTTCTCATGATGTTTCTCCGAGCAATGACAGGGAACGGTGTCGTTTTGCTGACGCAAAGTCAACAGGCAAACAGTAGCGAATTTTTGAAAAGCCGTCTTTTCGGGTTAACCCTGAAAGCGGGGGCGTGTACGGGACAAAACAGGTCTAATTCGGCTTTCTTTTGCGTATGCCGTGCGCGGGCAATGCTTTTTTTGCAAGCGAGGGTAACGAAAGCAGGGGACTTATAAGGGCTTTCGTTAAAATGCGACGGTTAACGCTTCAATGTCGATTCGAGAAAATAAGCAAGAAAAAATCAACATGACCGAATCCAAAGATTTCGCCGCTCTCCCCGTTAAAGATTGGCAGGTGGCTCGTAGCCTCGTTGAACCGCTTTATGACGGGCAGTTCCTCAATTCCGGGGAGTCGCGTCTGGCACATTCGGACGGAATGGCCTCGATTCTCAAGGGGCTGAATGAAGACGATAACCTACTGACGGCTGCTTACCTATTCAGTGTCCACATGTACGTGGATGATGCCGACGAATGGATTGAAAAAAAGTTCGGTCCGTCGGTTTTGCGTCTCGTTCAGGATATGCATCGCCTCGTTGTCACGAGCGAGCGCGCGCGAAGCGAGGACAAAAACGCGAAAGCGATTTACCAGCCCGAAGCCCTTCGCAAAATGTTGCTGGCGATGTGCCGTGATTTGCGCGTCGTGGTGCTGCGTCTGGCGAGTCGCGTTCAAACCTTACGATTCTTCTCGAAAGAAAAAGCCCCCTCAAGTGCAGCCGTCGGATATGCCGAAGAGACGCTTGCCATCTATGCGCCTCTTGCCAATCGCTTAGGCCTGTGGCAACTCAAGTGGGAACTCGAGGACTTGTCGTTTCGCTATACCCATCCGAAGGAGTATGCCGAGATTGCCGAACACTTGGCGCAAACGCATGAGCAGCGCCTTAAGTGGATCGATGAGGCCATTGCGCTATTTAAGAAGTTTTTGGATAAGCAGGGCATTAAGGCCGATGTGAGCGGACGCCCCAAGCACATCTATTCGATTTATCGGAAGATGCAGCGCAAGCACTTAAAGTTCGAACAACTCTTTGATATCGATGCGATTCGAATCATTGTCGACACGGTCGAGCAGTGCTACGAGGTTTTAAGCCTTGTGCAGGAAAACTGCCGTACGCTCAGCAAAGAATACGACGACTACATTGCGCACCCGAAACCGAACGGCTACCAGTCGCTTCATACCGTGGTGGTTCGTCAAGACGGTCGCCCCTTAGAGGTGCAGATTCGCACGCACAAGATGCACGAGTTTGCAGAAATGGGCGTGGCTGCGCACTGGCGCTACAAGGAAAACGGTAATTCGGAAAAGACCAAGGGCGGTCAGGCCGAAGAGCAACGTGTTGCCTGGCTTCGCCAGCTGATTGCGTGGCATTCGGACGTGGAAGAAAGTCCGGAGACGGTCGGAGCAGCCGACGACAACATCTATGTGTTAACGCCGCAAGGACGGGTTCTGGAATTACAAAAGGGCTCGACGCCGATTGACTTTGCCTATCACGTTCACACGCAACTCGGGCACCACTGCCGCGGGGCACGTGTTGACGGCGTGATGGTGCCGCTTAACACGAAACTGAAAACCGGTCAGACGGTCGAAATTATTGCCGTTAAAGAAGGAGGGCCCTCGCGCGACTGGGCCAACCCGGATAGCGGCTTTGTGGCAACGCCTCGAGCTCGGACCAAAGTGCGCCAGTGGTTCAATGCCCAGCAACAGGCCGAGCAGATTGCCTTGGGGCGTGACAGACTCGATAAGGAGTTGGCCCGCTTAGGCAAAACGGCCACTAAACTCGAAATTCTGGCCGATCGCTTAGGTTTTGAAAACCCCGATGCGCTTTACATTGCGATTGCCAAAGACGAGCTCAGTATGCGAGCCGTCGAGCAGATTTTGGCGCCCGAACAGGAAAGCGCGGAGCCGGAATTTGTTCCGCGTAGCGCCACCAAGGGCAAGAGTAAGAGCAATGTCCTTGTGGTCGGGATGGACTCGATGATGACGCAACTGGCACGGTGCTGCCACCCGGCGCCGCCCGATGAAATCGTCGGCTTCGTCACTCGCGGAAAAGGCGTGACCGTACACCGCATCGATTGCCCGAACGTGCGCAATTTGGAAAACGTGGCGCGAAGCCGCATGATCGATGTGAGCTGGGGAACCTCGGAAGATGCCGTTTACCCGGTGGATATTTACATTGTGGCGCGTGATCGAATCGGATTGATTAAAGACATTTCCGAAGTACTCGTCAAAGAGAATCTGCGTGTGACAGGCATGAATTCCATGATGAGTAAGGGCGATGTCCATATGCGTTTTTCCGTTGAGATTCGGTCGGCCGAGCACCTGAAAAATGCCTTGAAAGCCGTGCGTGACTTAAAAGGAATTTTGAGCGCGCGACGCGCCTGAGAAAAATGCGTGTTCCTCTTTCGTTTTCCGTTGCACGGCGGGCCTCGCTCACGTTCTTTATGGTCCCGGGGCTGGTGTACGGCCTATTTGTCTCACGCCTTCCGGCCTTTAAGCTCGCGCTCGGGATCGATCAGGGCCAACTCGGACTGATGCTGTTAACGCTCGGTATCGGGTCGGTTTTGGGTTTAATGCTCGCGCCGGTCATAATGCGCCGCACCCGGCCGGGATTTTTTCTCTTGACGGTCCTGTCGCTCCAGTTAATCGGGCTTACGGTCCTTTCTATGTGTCAGGAGCTTCTCGCCGTCTTTGCCGTGATGTTTTCCGTCGGACTTTGTATTGGTCTAACCGATGTTGCTATGAACGCGCAGGGCATTGCCATCGAGCGCCTCTTTTACCGGCCTGTAATGGGCGCCTTGCACGCCGGATACGGAATCGGCGGCGCGCTCGGATCGGCTGTCGGAGCCGTATTTGCCTCACTCGGAATCGGTGTCATCGTGACGTTTTTAATCCCGAGCATTGTCATGGTTTTTCCGGTACTTTGGGCTGTCCGTCACGCCTTGCCCGATGTCGCAACGAAGGGCACGGACCGAACGGCGGCAAGTCCTGGGATCCCTGTGGCTCTCATTGTGTGCGGGCTACTTGTCTTTTTAGCATTTGCCTCGGAAGGCGCATGCGGAGAGTGGGGCGGACTGCTTCTTGCCGAAGAGAAAGGCGCCGGGCAGGGCGTAGCCGGTGCCGTTTACGGCGTCTTTACGGTGTGTGCTCTCGCAAGCCGCCTTGTCAGTGACCTGTTGCGGCGCTCCTTTGCGGTTTCTCGCATTGTTTTTTCTGGAGCCGTCATCGGACTGATGGGGATGGCGCTTGTAATTGCTGCTCCGGGCGTTCTTTTGCCGCTTATCGGTTTTGCGGTTGCGGGTCTTGGAATCGGTCCGATTTGTCCGCTTTTGTACGGCGTTGCCGGACAAGTCTCGTCTCTTTCGGCCGCTCGTGCTGCATCGGTTGTGTCGGTGATCGGGTACACGGGGCTTTTGTTTTGTCCGCCGCTATTCGGTTTTTTGGCGCACCTGACAACCTATAGCACGGTCTATGAGGTCGTCTCGGGACTTTTGCTTGTCTTAATGCTCGGAAACTGGGTTCTTTTTCGCCTTTCTCATCGGGCGCTGAAAAAGTAAGGTCTATCGGTCTTTCTTTCGTTGCGGAACAAGGGACAGAGTGCTTTTCTTGGCGTCAAGCCTTGCATTCCGTCTTGGAAATGGCTATATTTCGCATCCTCTTAGGCACGTAGCTCAGGTGGTTAGAGCATCACGTTGACATCGTGGGGGTCGTTGGTTCGAGTCCAATCGTGCCTACCAAAGAGATTTTGGAGATGAAATGAACCACAGTTGTCAGTTCCAGCGAACAACGACAACCCGATTCCGCTAAAGGGGCCGGGCAGGTGGTTTTGTGAATTGAAGGTGCGGCCGTAAGGTCGCACTTTTTTTTGATATTTTTCAAGGGGAAATGTTCCCCGGGAGAACAAGATGATTACCGTTACGTTGCCCGACGGCTCTCAGCGCGAATACGACGCGCCGGTTACGGTCAAGCAAATTGCCGAATCGATCGGAGCCGGTTTGGCTAAGGCCGCCCTGGTCGGAAAGGTCGATGGAAAACTCGTTGACTTAAGTCACTGCGTTGATAAGGACGCAACGGTGTGCATCATCACAGGCAAAGATCCCGAGGGGCTCGATGTGATTCGTCATTCGACCTCGCATCTGATGGCTCAGGCCGTCAAGGAACTCTTCCCGAGCGCCGAGGTGACCATCGGACCGTCGATTGAAAACGGTTTTTACTACGACTTTAAGTTCGAGCGCGCATTCACGACGGATGACTTAAAGGTCATCGAAGAGAAGATGCACGAGTTGGCCAAGGCCGACATCGCCATTAGTCGCATCGAAATGCCGCGTGAGGAAGCGATTTCTTACTTTAAGGGGCTCGGTGAGCACTACAAGGCCGAAATCATCGAATCGATTCCGGCCGGCGAAATTATCTCCCTATATCGTCAGGGGGACTTTACCGATTTGTGTCGCGGGCCTCACGTGCCGAGCACCGGAAAATTGAAGGTCTTCAAGCTCATGAAGGTGGCCGGAGCCTACTGGCGCGGCGACAGCAAAAACGAGATGCTCCAGCGCATTTACGGGACGGCCTGGGCGACCAAGGACGACCAGGATGCGTACTTAAAGATGCTCGAAGAGGCCGAACGCCGCGATCATCGCCGTCTTGGCAAAGAACTCGATTTGTTCCATCTGCAGGACGAAGCGCCGGGCATGATTTTCTGGCACGCCAAGGGATGGGCCATCTGGCAGGTTGTCGAACAGTTCATGCGCCGTATCTATCAGGATAACGGCTACCTGGAAGTTAAGGCTCCGCAGTTACTCGACCGCTCGCTTTGGGAGCGCTCGGGTCACTGGGCCAAGTACCGCTCCAATATGTTCACGACCGAATCGGAAAACCGCTACTACGCGTTAAAGCCGATGAACTGCCCGGGACACATTCAACTCTTTAACTCGGCTCTTCGCAGTTATCGCGATTTGCCGATGCGTTTCGGCGAGTTCGGTCAGTGCCACAGAAACGAGCCGAGCGGCTCGCTCCACGGTCTGATGCGTGTGCGCGGCTTTACGCAGGACGACGGTCATATTTTCTGCTCGGAAGATCAGATTCTTTCCGAGTGCGTCAACTACACGCGTATCGTTCGTGAGGTCTACAAGACCTTCGGCTTTACCGACATCAGCTACAAGATTGCTACGCGTCCCGAGATGCGTATCGGCGAGGATTCGGCTTGGGATAAGGCCGAAGCCGCACTCATTGAAAGCCTTAAGGCGTGCGGCGTTCCGTACGACATCCTTCCGGGCGAGGGCGCTTTCTACGGCCCTAAGATTGAGTATCACCTCAAAGATTGCCTCGGTCGCTCCTGGCAGTGCGGCACGATTCAGGTCGACTTCCAGATGCCGGGGCGCTTAGGTGCCGAGTATGTCGCCGAAGACAATACGCGTAAGGTCCCTGTGATGCTGCACCGTGCGATTTTGGGCTCTTTGGAGCGCTGGATCGGCATGCTCATCGAGCACTATGCCGGTGCCATGCCGGTTTGGTTAAGCCCCGTTCAGGTGGCCGTTGCTTCCATTACCGATGCCCAAATTGACTACGCGCGCACGGTTGTCGCGAAGATGAAACAAGCCGGGCTACGCGTTACAGAGGATTTGCGCGGTGAAAAAATCAATTATAAAATCCGCGAACTTAGCCTTCAGAAGCATCCGTTTATCGCGGTCGTCGGCGAGAAGGAAAAGAACGACGGCACGGTGAGCGTGCGTGCGCGCGGAGGCAAGAATTTGGGCGTTATGCCGCTAACTGACTTTATTGCCATGGTTGTTGATTTGGATAAAAACCGGGTCAACACTGATTCCTGGCAGCAGTAGGACATCAGAAAGCGGCCCGATTAATCGTTTTCAGGAGTACTGTCATAGCTCAAGAACGTACGCACCGGATCAATCGTGAGATCCGGGTACCTCAGGTTCGTTTGACCGGGGTCGATGGGGTGCAGATCGGCATTGTTCCGACTGCTGAGGCAATTCGAATGGCCATGGACGCCGAGGTTGACCTCGTCGAGGTAGCGCCGAACGCCGTGCCTCCGGTGTGTCGTCTGATGGACTACGGCAAGTTCCGGTATCAGGAACAAAAGAGAGCTCAGGAAATCAAGTCCAAACAGAAGGTCGTGCAGGTCAAGGAAGTTAAGTTTCGCCCCGCGACCGATGAAAATGATTTCCAAACGAAACTTCGGGCCGTCAAGCGCTTTTTGGGGGACGGAGATAAAGCGAAAATCACACTTCGCTACCGGGGCCGCGAGATGGCCCATCAGGATATCGGCATGCAGGTTCTCAATCGCTTGCGCGACGAGTTAAGTGAAGTGGCGCAAGTTGAACAGATGCCCAAGCTTGAAGGGCGTCAGATGATTATGGTCCTTGCGCCGCGCTCGAAAAAGAAACCGGTGCAAAAGCAGGCTCCGGCTCCCGCCGCAAAACAGGAATAAAAAGGAAGGCTCCGGCTTTTAAGGTCGGAGCCTTTTTTTTTCGGCCCTAAAAGCCTTTGAATGTGTGGAAAAGTCGAGGAACACCCGAGCACGCAGGAAGTTAAGGGGACGGACTTCCTGCGTACTCAGGTGTTTAGACCGGGGCTTTAGTCGACAAGATGCTCTAAAGCACTTTGAATCCGCGCTTTCGTTTGGCGGAACTGCTCTTGTACAGATGTGCGGCAGGCAACGCCTTTTTCTAACATCGATTGTGTATCGGCCGGCTTAGGGGTACCGCCTGTTACTTTGCACGTCAGGCTGTGAAGCGGATCGAGCATCTCTTGGATTTGCTCTTTAGAACGTTGAATTGCAACGCCCAAATGTTTTTGACTTTGCGCGAGCAAAAGTTCCGGTGTCATGTTTGTCACGGCAAGTGCATCTTTTTCCATCAACGTGCGAATCATGCCGCCCACAACGTGGTGTGTTTGCGTAAAGGGAAGGCCCGTTTCTTTTGTCAGTTGCTCGGCCATGGCCGTAGCTGCCGTAAATCCGTCCCGCGTACGGGAAAGAGCTGTTTCCTTGTTAATGTGTGATTGCTCGATATTAAGGGATAGCAACCCGATGTTGCACACGAACCGATCAATGTGCTCCCAGAACGTATCGAAGAATAAGAACGTTTCATGCGTCGGGAAAAACGTTGTTGAGGCAGCACTCGAAAAGGCTGTTGTCGTGTACCCGAGGAAATGCTCCGTTTCCGAACGCATCAGTTCGGCCGCGTAGGCATTTTTCTTTTGCGGCATGATTGAGCTTGATTCGCAGACCGAGAAATTGAAATTGAGAATGTTGCACTCGGCACTCGCGAAAAACACCATATCGGAGGCAACGCGAGAAAGCGTGGTATTTAAAATTGCACAGGCCGAAATGGTTTCCAAGAAGTAGTCCACCGCACCGATGCTGATTCCGGTGTGTTCGATGACGCTGTCAAATCCGAGGCGTTTGGCGATGCTTTCTTTGTCGATGTCAAACGAGGTTCCGATTCCGGCCGCAGATCCCATCGGAGAGCAATTAACGGTTCGGTACGCTGCTTGCAGGCGCTTTAAGTCCGCCAAGAGGGCCTCGTGAACGCCCAAAAGATAGTGTGCCCAAGTTCCAGGTTGCGACGGTTGCCCGTAGGTGTAGTACGGAATGACAGTTTCCAGGTTCTGCGAGGCGACTTTTTCCAGCATGCAGGTTGCCTCGAGCGTTGCCTCAATGACTTTTTCCAAGGCCTTTCGAACGGACATTCGATACAGCGTAAAGTACATGTCATTGCGACTTCTTCCCATATGAAGCTTGGCGGCAACGTCCTGATTAATTTCCCGAGAAAGCGCTTTTTCAACGAGAAACCAGATGTCACCGTCCTCGACCTTATCCATGTCTTGCGGTGTCATCTTGCTTTCGACGGCTTTCAGACCGCCGACGATGGTCTCGTATTCATCCTGCGTTAAATGCGCCTTTTCCCGCAGCATTCTGGCGTAAGCCAGATTCAGAAAAAAGAGCTCTCTTCTGCGGTAAAGCATGTCATTGTGACCGAGACTGCGTCTTAAGGCGTTGTAGTTTTCAAATAGTTCCATTGCAATCCTCTCTATGCATTTGAAGATAGTAAAAGGGAGGGTCCCATTGTCAAAAGGGCAGGATTAATTGGCAATTTATCGGCCAACGTAAGCATAACGTGTATGCGATTTTCGCATCATAGTGACAATTGCCTGACCCGAACATGTATGTCCATGCGAAAAACGCATAAAAAATATCCGCAAGAATCATTATGGTTGAGCGAAGCGAAACAAGTGGGAAGAATCTCCACAACTTGCTTTTGGCACGTGTTTTACGGTGTGGGAGGCTCGGTCAAGGGTAAGCCTTTTCATGGAGGTTTTTATGCTGATTCTTGATGCTCTAATTGTGATTTTGGCGATTCTTATTGGTTCGCGTAAGGGAGGCGCGACCGTCGGGTTTACGGGCGGTGTCGGCTTAGCTGTTTTGATTTTCGTTTGCGGATTAAAACCCACGTCTCCTCCGATTACCGTCATGCTTATTATCTTGGCGGTCACGTCGCTTGCCGGAATCTTGCAGTGTTCGGGCGGTTTGGATTATTTGGTGAGCATCGCCGAAAAGATCCTTCGGAAAAATCCGAACCACGTGACCGTTCTGGCGCCGCTTGTTGTTTTGTGTTTCGTAATCTTCACGGGAACAGCGTTTATCGCCATGGCCCTCATTCCGGTGATTGCCGAAGTCTCGCGCGGAGCAAACGTGCGACCCGAGCGTCCCTTATCGGCAACCTGCGCGGCATCGGCCTTCGGGATTGCCGCCAGTCCCATGTCGGCGGCTACGGCCGGTATGATCGGCATTCTCGGTACGCAGGGAATAAATTTCGGACCGATGATGATGGTGCTGATTCCGGCCATTCTGATTGGCGTTCTTGCCGGAAGCCTTTGTGTTTATAAGCGCGGAAAAGAACTCTTGGAAGACCCGGAATATCTCAGGCGCTTGAAGGCTGGGGAAATTGCACCTCTTAAAGCCGGTACGAACTATGTTCCGACTCGAGAGGCAAAGCTTGCCGTCGGTATTTTCGGTTCGGCCGTGGCACTCATTTTGCTTTTAGGGTCGTTTAAGGGATTGCTGCCGCATTGGACGGTCAACGGAAAATCGATTGCTCTTTCGACGGTCAATCTCATTGAGGTTGTCACGCTTGCCGCAAGTGCTCTGATTATCTTTGCGTGCAAAATTAAGCCGGCTAACCTGACAAAATCTTCTGTGTTTAACGGTGGGGTGATTGCCGTGATGGTTGTTTTCGGTGTCTGCTTTATGACAGACACCTTCTTTGCAGCTCACAAAGGCGAATTAATCTCACTTTTCGGGGATGTCTTGCGCACTTATCCGTGGCTTTTTGCCGTTGTCCTTGTTTTGGGCAGTGCGATTTTGGAAAGCCAGGGCGCTACAACGGCCGCTTTAATGCCCCTCGGCGTTGCTTTGGGAATCGATCCGCACTACCTTGTGGCGATGGCGCCGGCTGTTTGTTGCACGTGGTTTTTGCCGATTCATCCGAATATTCTTGCCAGTGTTGCCATTGATTCGACAGGAACGATGAATGTCGGATCGTGGATTCTGAACCATTCGACTATGTTGCCCGGACTTGTCGTAACCGTTGTTTCTGTAATATTCGGTTTTGTTTTTGCCGGTATTGTTTTTTAGACCTGCAACAACTTTTTTCGCACACTGCGCGCCTGCTTCGTTTTTTCGAGGGCAGGCGCTTTCCCATAACGGGAGGGGAGAATGCAGGAAAAGCTCAAACACGTTCATTGCGATTTTTTCCAGCCCCAGATTCTTGCCTTCGATATGGTGTGCAAGACGCGTAGTTTTTCGGAGGCCGGAAAGGCGCTCGGAGTGAGCCAGTCCAATATCTCACGGCGCGTCCTGTCGCTGGAAAAGAAGTTGGGTATTTCGCTAATCGATCGCAACGTTCGGCCGTTGAAGCTGACGTCCGAGGGACAGCTTTTGCAAGACCTTATCCGTAAGCAAATCGATGTTGTCGATGCCCGTCTTCTGGCCGTCATGCAACGCGGGCACAAAAAAGTCCTTCTGCGCCTCGGATGTATCACAAGTTTGGAACACGACTTAGATGCCCCGTTGATTAAGGAGCTTTCTGATTGTGCTTCTCGGATTGAGTTGCGACACGGCACAAGCGGAAAACTCTTGTCCGAGTTCGAACGCAATGAACTCGATGCTTTTTTAAGTTCGCAACCGTTTTTCGATTGCAAAGACGTCTATCGACGATTCCTTTTTTCGGAACCCAATGTTCTTGTCGTTCCTGCATCCGCGTCGATTCCCGAGCATCCGACTTGGGAGAATTTGCGGTTTTGCGGACTACCGAAAATCGGCTTTTCCACGCGCTCTTCCAACGGCGAGTTCGAACGTCTGTATTTTCAAAAGCAGGGCATCGAATTTGTCGAAAGTATCGTCAGTGACGACGTCGATCCGTTCTTTGAATTTGTGGAGTATGGGCTCGGCTGGGGCATCGTCACGCCGATTTTTATCCCGTTTAAAAGTTCCCGATACCGCAATTTAAGGATTCTTCCGATGCCAGAGCCTGTTGCCCGGCGTGATGTGTACGTGCTCGGTCGAAACGAAGAGACATACAAAGGAATCATCGATAAAATGGCACAGGTTTCGCGTCGGCAAGTCGAGACCCTCTATCACGATTGCATTGCCAAGCACTGCCCCTGGCTTGAAGGTAGTTTGCACCTTAGCGAACCGACCTAGAGGCGGGCGGTCGATTTGTTTTTGGTTGCCCCATATGCTTCAGTCTCTATGGATGTTGGTTGCGGCATTTTTCTTTGCCTGCATGTCTGCCCTCGTTAAGCAGTGCTCTCTTGAGGCCGGAACCTTTGAGATTGTTTTCTTCCGCGCGTTTTTAACGCTGATTTTCATTTCCGTCGTCATGCGCATGGAGAAAATCCCCTTTAAAACGCACTATCCGGGAAAGCACGTGTTTCGCTCGATTTGCGGTGCCGTGGCCTTTACCTGCTGGTTTGCGGCAACGGCGCATCTGCCGCTCGGAACGGCTGTGACGTTAAGTTACTCGGGACCGATTTTCATCGCACTTGCCACAATCGGGCTGTATCTGAAAATCGGAAAGCGCGTGCCTTGGTTGCTCGTTTTCTCTGTTCTTTTGGGCTTTATCGGTATCTGCGTCATGATGCATCCGACCGTAAGTTCCGATACGCTCACGTGGGCTTTAACGGCCCTTGTGACCGGAGTTTTGGCGCCTTTTATCTTTATGACCGTGCAAAAGCTCGGTAGCCTCGGGGAACCCTCGGCCCGCATCGTCTTTTACTTTATGCTCGTGAGCACGCTCTGGGGCCTTGCGGGGGTCTTTGTCGTCGAGGGTGGATTTCACTCGCACGGGACACTTTTATGGGTCATGCTTCTCGGGGTCGGCATCTGCTCGACGTTGGCGCAGCTGACGATGACGCAGGCTTATGCCAAGGGGAATCTCCTTATCACCGCCTGCTTTCATTTTTCGACCATTCCGATGGCCGAGTTTTTAAGCGTGTTCCTTTTCGGCGATTCTCTCACGGTCGATGCGCTCATTGGCATGGCGCTTATCTTCGGGGCCGGAATTCTCTCGAGCATTCCGAGTAAACACGCGCATCACCATCCGTAAAACGGTCAAGGCGGACGGCAAAATAAGTTTGCCCTGAATTTTTTGGGAAATTTCGTGTTAATCGGGATATAATCCCGACTTTCGGGCGCCAAGGGGCGTTGTTTTGTGTCCCTTGTTGCCAAGAACAAGTCGGGGCGGGCTAAAAAAGAGCCCACGTTAAACGTAGGCCGCCTGGAGTTCCGATGATTTAAGAAGGAACGGCAAAATGCCGAAGATGAAAACAAAAAAAGCCGCGAGCAAGCGCTTTAAGGTTCGCTCGGGCGGTTCCATCAAACGTGCGCACGCCACAAAGCGTCACATTCTCACCCATCGTACGACCAAGAACAAGCGTCATCTGCGTGGAATGCTCACCATCCACGAGTCCGACAGCAAGTCGATCCATCGTATGTTGCCTTACGCGTAAAGAAAGGGAGGGAGAACAATGCCTCGAGTTAAACGTGGTGTGACGGCTCGTGCCCGTCATAAGAAGATTATTGCTCTTGCCAAGGGCTATCGTCTGCGTCGTAATAATGTGTTCCGTGTCGCCAAGCAGGCGGTCATGCGTGCCGGTCAGTACGCCTACCGCGATCGCCGTGACAAGAAGCACGTATTCCGTCGCTTATGGATTGCGCGTATTAACGCCGCAACGCGTGTTAACGGTCTGACCTACAGCCGTTTCATGAACGGCTTGAAGAAGGCCGATGTGGCGCTTGACCGCAAGGTCTTGGCGGATATGGCCGTGTTTGACAAGAACGGGTTCGCCGCTCTTGTCGCCCAGGCCAAGGCTGCGCTCGGCTAAAGCTCAGTCTTATCCCGAAGGCGCGCTTCAATTAGGGCGGCGCCTTCCAATGAAAAGGGTTTGGCACAAGTACGCGAACAGCGTCTTGCCCGAACCCTTTTTTGTACGGTTTTTTCCGAACTGAAATTTATTTGAGTCCGCGTGGATTGAAAATGCAAGAACTCCGTGAACTGATTGAATCGGCTAAGGCCGATTTTGCGGCGGCCGACCAGAGTGCCGCCCTCGAAGACGCCAAGGCGCGTTATATCGGAAAGAGCGGTGCCATCACTGCTCTGATGAAAGAACTCGGGAAACTGCCGCCTCAGGAGCGTCGTGAACGCGGACAGCAAATTAATGCGGCCAAGACGGCCGTTGAAGCGGCGTTAAATGCGCGCCGTGAAGAGCTCGCCAATGCGAAGATGGAAAAGCGCTTGGCGGCCGAAGCCGTCGATGTGACGCTTCCGGGGCGCGAGATTCCTAAGGGCGCGTTGCACCCGGTGATTCGTACGTGGATTCGGATTGAGGAAATATTCCGCTCCATCGGGTTTGACGTGGCTGACGGCCCTGAAATCGAAAGCGATTGGTTTAGCTTTACGGCACTTAATAATCCACCGAATCACCCGGCGCGTTCCATGCAAGATACGTTTTATGTCGACCGCAAGGATTCGACGGGATTGGCCCTGCCGCTTCGTCCTCACACTTCTCCCATGCAGGTACGCTATGCCCGTACCCACACGCCGCCCATTAAGGTCATCGCACCGGGACGCACGTATCGTGTGGACTCGGATGCCACGCACTCGCCGATGTTCCATCAGGTCGAAGGTCTTTGGATGGATGAAAACATCTCCTTTACGGATTTAAAAGGGGTGTACTCCGAATTCTTGCGGCGCTTTTTTGAAACCGAGGATTTAATCGTGCGTTTCCGCCCGAGTTATTTCCCGTTTACGGAACCGTCGGTGGAGGTGGATATGGCCTTTACAACGGGTCCGAAAAAAGGGCGTTGGCTTGAGATTTCCGGCGCCGGGGAAGTTCACCCCAATGTGGTGCGTAACTACGGCTTGGATTCGGAACGCTACATCGGTTTTGCGTTCGGCTCGGGTCTTGAGCGCCTGACCATGCTCCGTTACGGTGTGGACGATTTGCGCCTTTTCTTTGAAGGCGATCTGCGTTTCCTTTCTCAATTCAGTTAAGTTTAGGTTAGGGGTTCAGTGATGTTATTTTCTGAAGAGTGGCTGCGCCACTACATCAATCCGGATTTGACGAGCGAAGAGTTAACCGAGACCCTGACCATGGCCGGTCTCGAAGTCGAGCAAATGACGACGATTGCGCCGCCCTTTACCGGGGTTGTCGTCGGAAAAATCTTAACGTGTGTCAACCATGAAAATTCCGACCACCTGCATGTGTGCACGGTCGATGTCGGGCAAGCGTCGCCGCTACAGATTGTCTGCGGGGCGCCCAACGCCAAGGCCGGCATTAAGGTGCCGTGCGCTAAAATCGGCGCGGTTTTACCCGGCGGCTTTACCATTAAAAAGGCCAAGATGCGCGGTGTGGAAAGCTTCGGCATGCTCTGTTCGGCGCGCGAACTCGGAATTTCCGAGGACCATTCGGGTCTTTGGGTTTTAAATGACGATGCTCCGATCGGCGAAGATATTCGCAAAGCCGAACGCTTGGACGAAAAGCGCATTGAAATTAAGTTAACGCCCAATCGGGGCGATGCGCTTTCGGTAATCGGTGTCGGTCGGGATTTGCGTGCCGTGACCGGTGCGACGCTTACGATGCCCGATATGACGGCGGTTCCTCCCACGTGTTCGTGTGTCAAGCCCGTGCATATCAAGGCCCCGGAACTATGCGGGCGCTTCACGGGTCGCGTCATTCGCGGATTAAATCCCACGGCACCCACGCCCGCTTGGATGAAAGAGCGCCTGGAGCGGTCCGGACAACGGTCGATTTCCGCCTTAGTCGATATTTCCAACTACATCATGCTCGAACTCGGGCGGCCGTCGCATTTTTACGATTTGGCGAAGATCACCGGAGACATGACGGTGCGCTGGGCGGAAAAGGGAGAGACTTTGGAGCTCCTTAACGGTCAAAAGCCCGAACTTGATGACTACTACGGCGTTGTGGCCGATGAAAAAGGCGCATTGGGTTTGGCCGGCATCATGGGAGGTGAGTCCAGCGCCATCAGCGATACGACGACCGACTTATTTATCGAGGCAGCCTTCTGGTTCCCGGAAAAAATCCAGGGCCGTTGCCGTCGTTTGAACTTTTCGACCGATGCGGCGCATCGCTTCGAGCGCGGTGTGGATTTCGGAAGTCACATCGAGCACATGGAATATGCCACACGCTTAGTCCTTGAGATTTGCGGAACGCCGGAGACGAAAGTCGGTCCCGTGGACGATCAAATCGTCAACCTACCTAAGCGCTCCGTTGTGCGCATGCGTCCCGACAGGTGCCGCAAAGTCGTCGGTATCGATATTTCCGATGACTTTATGGCCGAAGCCTTTACGCGCCTAGGATTTGAATTTACGCGTGACGGGGCCGATTTCCTCATCAAGTCTCCGACGTATCGCTTCGATATCGAGATTGAAGAAGACTTAATCGAGGAAGTGGCACGCCTTTACGGTTACGAAAAACTTCCGGACCGCGAACCGGTGGCTCGCGCAACGATGCTCTCGCACAAGGAAGGAGTTCGCACGAACCACGACTTGCGGTACGAACTTGTCGATCGCGGGTATCAGGAACTCGTGAACTTCTCATTCATTGAGGAAAAGTGGGAAAAAGACTTTGCCGGAAACGATGCGCCGATTCGGCTTTTAAATCCGATTGCAAGTCACCTATCGGTGATGCGCACGCAACTTGTCGCAGGTCTTGTGGATATTTTGCGCTACAACTTGAACCGTAAAGCGCAAAACGTGCGCATTTTCGAACTCGGACGCGTCTTTTACCCCGATTCGAGCGTTGAGGACGGCCCCTGGTCCGTCAAGGGCGTGCGTCAGCCCTTACATATCGCAGCGCTTGCCTACGGCGATGCCAACGACAATGCCTGGGGCGAAACTGCTCGTGACGTGGACTTTTTCGATGTCAAGGGGGATTTGGAGCGACTTCTTTTCCCGCTGAAAGCGACGTTCGTGCCCGAGCGCCATACGGCGCTGCATCCGGGGCGCTCCGCTCGCGTGGTCGTGAACGGAAAGTCCGTCGGCTTTATCGGCGAATTGCATCCGCGTCTTTGCCAGGAGTATGCCCTGGCGAAGGCCCCGGTGGTCTTTGAAGTGGACGTTGCCGATATCCTCGTGACACCCGTTCCGAGTCCCAAGGCTGTCACGAAGTTCCAGCCCATCGAACGCGATTTCTCGCTCGTTGTCCCCAATGCGGTGACGGCTCAGCAGATTTTCGATGCCGTTGAGGCTCTAAAGAAGGAAAAAGCCGGCTCTGCCATCGAAGACTTTAAGTTATTTGACCTTTACAGACCCAAAGACGAGACCGATGTCAAGAGCATGGCATTTCATCTGACGATGGTTTCTCGCGGAGATGAGGCTTTAACGGAAGAAGCGGCCGAGCACACGCAAAAGAAGCTCTTACTGGCTCTCGGTGCTTTAGGAATTACCTTAAGAGCTTAAAGGAAAGACGCACCGTTAGATCCGCATTTTCGGCCGCTACCGACCCCTGATGCGGATCTTTTTTCTTTTCCTTGTTTTCAAAGGGGAAAAGCGGATATCATGCCAGACGCGGTAAATGGTTTTGGAAGAACACGGTAAGCGGCAATTCTATGGATAACGAATATTTGAAGAGCTTCTTTCTGCGCGTGTTTCCCGACGGGAAGGTGAACGCGGCGACCTTGTCGAAAGTTCACTTCATCGACATCCTTTCCGATCGGATGGAAATCTCGCGTGCGGAAGCTACCACAGTCATTGAGGTCATTTTCGGGGAAATCGAACAGGCGCTTTTAAGAGGGCAGGACGTCAAAGTCGCCAATTTCGGCACGTTCTCCACGCGCGACAAGTCGGCCCGTCCGGGACGCAATCCCAAGACCGGACAGGCCCATGAAATTTGCGCCCGCCGCGTCATCACGTTTATTCCTTCGCCGCACTTACGCGATGCCGTGGCCGAGTGCACGAAAAAGAAAGACGCCTCCTAGGCACAGGACATCGGACTATGCACTTTCAAGACAGTCACGCCATGCAGGGTGTCTATACGCTCTCCGAGGTCTGTGCTCGGTGCGAGGTGCCCGAACACGTTCTCGTGTATTGGTCGGATTTCTTTCGTCGCTTAAAGGATGAAAGCGGCCACTTAAAGACGGCATTTTCCGAGGAGGATTTAGAACTCATTGTTCGGGTGAAAAAGTGTTTGTATGCGCGGTGCATGACCGTGCAGGAGGCCGTGCGCGAAATTGCCGAGCAAGAAAAAAGTGTGCCCCGTGTTGCCGAGCAAGAAGCTCCGAGTGCTCCGGTCATTGCCGTTAAGGCCGAGAGCCCCGACAAAGAGCCTTCGATGCCGACCGCTCCGATTTTTGCCGTCCCGCCTCAGGTAAGCGCCGCACCGGAGCAGGGAAGTTTTTCCGACCTGATGGAAGGGGGCTTAAAACACCTTGAGGAAGCCATCAGCGCACAAAAGAATCGTTTTGAGAATCGCCTGACCGATCAGAACGCCGAGTTTTCCGCCGTCCGTAGCGAATGCGCCGCACGGATGTCGGATTTGACGACAAGCCTCGGATGCGAGCAGGAAAAAAACAGACGTCTGACGCAGCTCATTGACCAAGTCGTCAAGGATCTCGAGGCCTTGCGCATCGAGGTTTTCGGGGACAAATAGGGTACAACAATTGAGCGTGAACTCTTGAAAAAATAGGGTGTGCACGATAGAATGCGCGCTCTGAGTCGGGGCGTAGCGCAGCCTGGTAGCGCACTTGCATGGGGTGCAAGGGGTCGCGAGTTCGAATCCCGCCGCCCCGACCATTTTTCAAATATAGGGTAACGAAAGTTGCCTTATTTTTTTGCGTCTCATTCTCTGAAACCCGCATAAACAAAGGCTTTTCGCGGTGTTCTGTGTCTTGTCATCGTTTCTATTCTTCTACGTAGACTTGTCCAAAGAAAGAGGTGCAATAGTTAATCCTAGTGGCAATTCAAGCAGGTTTTAGAGTACACGAATCAAGATGTCGTATCTGTATTTTGCATATATGCGCATTAGTGTGTATAATTTCCTCGTTGATAAGAAACGGAGCAAGCCATGGATAGTTCCTCAATTATCAACACGCTTGAGGCTAACGGCTGGACTTGCGTTCGCACGAAAGGCGACCATCGGTACTATCGAAAGAAAGGAGTGCAGAGACCGACGTGTGTCCCACATCCTGTCAAGGATATTCCGATAGGAACGCTAAAATCTATCGAACGTCAGACAGGCATTAAATTCAAGTGACGTTGAGGTTGGGCAGAGGCTTACGAGCCTTTGCCCAATATTCGGAGACTTAAATGAAATATCCAATTGCTGTTGAACCCGGAGATAAAAATCACGCCTACGGCGTCGTTGTTCCTGACCTACCCGGTTGCTTTTCCGCAGGCGATACTCTTGACCTTGCTTACGAAAACGTCAAAGAAGCAATCGCTGGCTGGATTGAAACAGAACTCGATGAGGGCCATGATATTCCCTTACCTTCAAAAATCGAAGATATTACTAAACGAAAGGAATTCAAGGGCTGGGTTATCGGCGTTGTAGAAGTTCCAGATAGTCTTTTGTCAGAAAAAGCACAACGCGTCAATATCACCTTGCCTAGTCGCGTACTCCGTCGTCTGGATTTTTTAGCGAAAACTTCCGGCGAAACTCGTTCGGGTTATATCTCTCGTATGGTGTATCAGCAAAGATAGCCTCGATTCCGTTCCGTTGTTCAATCCCGACTAGTAGCCCCTCGGAAGAGTGGCTTTTCAATTCCCCGCTTCCTAGTCTAGTATTGCAATCTCGGGTTTTTAAAAACGTCCGGGGATGAAACTCAGGAAAAAATAACAGCGCGCCTTCGGGTGCGGGAGAAAAGAACATGAGTACGACAACGACAACACAAAAGGCCCAGAGCCTTCAAGATCCGTTCCTTAATACACTACGTAAGGAACACGTTCCCGTTTCGGTTTATTTGGTCAACGGTATCAAACTTCAGGGGCAAGTCATTGCGTTCGATCAGTATGTCGTGATGCTGCGAAACACGCTCACGCAAATGGTCTACAAGCATGCTATCAGCACGATTGTTCCGTCGCGAGCCGTGGACTTAGACACAACACCGGAAAAGTAATTTGACGCGATTTCGCTACGAGAGCCAAGCCGAAAAGGTCAGGCCGCGCGCCGTTTTGGTGACGGTCTCCATCGGTAAGGCTCCGGATTTCGATACAAGCGAGGAATTAACCGAACTTGCTCAGTCCGATGCGCTTGAGGTGGCCGGCATTGTCCGCGCTCGGCGCGATAAACCGGACCCTGCCACACTCTTGGGTTCAGGTAAGGTTCGGGAAATTGCCGACTTGGCGCGTTCCTACGGGGCCGACGTCGTCATTTTCGATGCCACGTTGACAGCGGCTCAGGAACGCAACCTCGTTAAAGCCCTTGAAACAGGCGTGATGGAGCGGACCGAACTCATTCTTTCGATTTTCGAGCGGCGTGCGCGTTCCGGAGAAGGACGATTGCAAGTCGAACTCGCTAAGCTCGAACACCTGTCGACTCGCTTGGTGCGTGGTTGGACACACCTGGAGCGTCAACGCGGGGGTTTGAGTAAGACAGGCGGGCCCGGGGAAAAGCAAATCGAACTTGATAGGCGTTTGATTGCCTCGCGTGTCAAGCAGCTTCGGGCTCAGTTAAAAAAGCTTTCCCGTCAACGGCAAACGAGGCGTAGCAGTCGCTACTCGGGGTTGACGCTGACCGTGAGCCTTGTCGGATATACCAACGCCGGCAAATCCACGCTCTTTAACACCTTGACGCGCTCGGAGGTCTATGCCGCCGACCAGCTTTTTGCAACGCTCGATACGACAGCACGGCGTGCGTGGGTCGGAGACGAAAGCGAAGTGGTCTTAAGCGATACGGTCGGATTTATTCGCGGCCTTCCGCACCAGTTAATCGATGCCTTTAAATCCACGCTCGAAGAAACGGTTCAGGCCGACGTGTTACTCCATGTGGTCGATATCTCAAGCCCGATGCGCGAAGAACAAATGGAGTCGGTTGCGCATGTGCTCGAGGAAATCGGCGCAGGCTCCGTCCCGGTGATTACCGTCTTTAACAAAATTGACAAAACGGACCACGAGCCCTCGTTGGTGCGAGATGATGTTACGGGCGCCGTGAAATCGGTTTTCTTAAGCGCCAAAAGCGGCCGGGGGCTTGACTTACTGCGTCAGGCACTTTCCGAGTATGCTGCGGCAAAAAAAGAGGAATTTTCCAAGGCATTCGTCCCTGCCGTCGAAGCCGATTTTCTTTAAACTACTTGCCGCATTTCAACTCATTTCGCAGGTGGATATATGCACGCCATAGAGAAGATTCTGGCTCGCGCTTCGGGTCAGTCGTCTGTTCGTACCGGACAAATCGTCAATTGCACGGTCGATCGGGCCGGCATTAACGACTTGTATCTGCAAACCAAACGCTCGTTCTTGGAAATGGGCGGGGTCAAAGTCGCCCGTCCGGAAAACGTTTGCATGTTCATGGACCACTATGCACCGCCTTCGACCCTAAGTCAGGCAACGGTCCAAAAAGAGTTCCGTGAATTCTGTCGCGAGCAAAAGATCGGTCACCTCATGGATGTCAATCGCGGGGTGTGCCACCAGGTCCTAATCGATTCGGGCTTGTCCGAGCCCGGTCTTGTCATCGTCATCACCGACTCGCATACGACAACCCACGGGGCGCTCGGTGCCTTTGCAACCGGCGTGGGTGCAACGGATTTGGCGACCATTCTTTTGACGGGAAAACTCTGGTTCCGCGTGCCGCAAATTCTTCGAATTACGCTTAACGGCACGCTGCAACCCGGAGTCTTTGCCAAAGACGTCATCTTAAAAATCATCGGCACCCTTAAGGCCGATTACGCCGTTTACAAGGGCGTGGAATTTACCGGGCCGGCCGTTTCGGCCATGCCGGTTTCCGAGCGGTTGTGCCTATGTAACATGACAACGGAAATGGGCGCCAAGTGCGCGTATATCCAGCCCGATGAAAAGACCTTTGACTACTTAAAGGTTCGCGGCGTTAAAAATCCGCAAGCCGGTGTCGTGCATTCGGACGCCGACTTTGTCTTTTCCGAAGAGCTGACGTTCGATGTCTCGCAAATCGGACCGCAACTTGCAGTTCCCTTCAGCGTCGACAATGCTGCCGACATCGAAGAACACGTCGGAAAGCGCATCGATCAAGCCTACATCGGGGCTTGCACGGGCGGGCGTCTGGAAGACTTGCAAGCGGCGGCACACGTTGTTGCCGGCAAGAAAATTGCCGACCACACGCGCTTTGTCGTGTGCCCGGCGTCGCGCGAAGTGCTTTTAGCCGCCATCGATGTCGGCTACATTCGCACGCTCATTGAAGCCGGCGCCACACTCGTGACACCGGGTTGCGCGGCCTGTCTTGGAATTCACGAGGGCCTTATTGCACGCGGTGAGCGGTGCATCTCTTCGACGAACCGGAACTTCCCGGGGCGTATGGGCGACAAGACGGCGGAGATTTACTTAGCTTCGCCGGCTACGGTGGCCGCAAGTACTCTTGCCGGAGCGATTGCCGATCCGAGAGCGGTTTTTTAAAAGGGAGGGTGCGATGAAAACACTCTTAGAAGGAAAAGCGTTTGTCTACGGGAAGAACGTCGATACCGATCAGATTTATCCTGCACCGCTTCTGACGATTACCGATGCCGATAAGGTCGGCGAGCACGCCATGGAAGGCGTTGACCCGAATTTTGTGCGTGAATGTCGTCCCGGGGACATAATCGTCGCTTCGACAAATTTCGGTTGCGGCTCAAGTCGGGAGCATGCGGCCGTGACACTGAAAGCGGCCGGCGTCGGCGCCGTTCTTGCCGAATCGTTCGGACGAATTTTCTATCGCAATGCGATTAACTTAGGAATCCCGGCCATTGTGTGCGCGAAGGGCTTTTCCGAGAACGTCAAGCGCGGCGACGAACTCAAGCTCGATTTGAAGGCTGGGACGGTGACGAACCTGACGACGGGAAAGGTTTTTGTCGTTGAAGCGCCCTCCGAGTACATGATGGAAATTCTTCGCCACGGCGGCATTAAACCGATGATGCGCGAAAAGTTCGGTCGGAAAGAAAACGGAGTTTAATCACGTGACACTCGGTTGTACTTCGGTGCTTACAGAAGCGGGAGCTCCTGTCTCTCGCTTGTGTTTTTTGCACTTATTTTGGATTGTTTTAAGTAACTTTGCGGTGCAGTTGCCGCTCACGCTTTGGGGAATTGAGACGACCTGGGGGATGTTCACTTATCCCTTTATTTATGTAACAAGCGATTTGACGGTTCGGCTTTACGGGTCGCCTAAAGCGCGCGCCATTGTTCGCAGGGCCACGATTCCCGGGTTCTTTTTAAGTTACCTTGTGGGCGTGCTTTTCGAGCAGGGCGCCTTTCAGGGATTTGCAAGCCTATTGACGCCGAACCTTTTTGTCTTTCGTATTGCCCTTGCGTCCCTTGTTGCCTACTTTGTCAGTCAAAACCTCGATATTCGCGTGTTTCGGCGGTACCTGTCGCGCGTGTGGTGGGTTGCTCCGGCGGCCTCAGGCTTTTTCGGCAACGTCGTCGATACCTTCCTTTTTTACTCCGTGGCGTTTTACCGCACGAGCGATGTGTGGATGGCGACCCATTGGCCGGAAATCGCCGTGGCGGATTTAACGCTCAAGATTGCCGTGAACCTTCTGGTGTTTGTCCCCGTGTACGGTGCTATTTTGTCATTTATCGTGCGCCGTTTTGCCGGCAAGAGCCTTCAAAGGAATCTGAAGGTTTGAGCGTCTTAGTCCGTGGCGCTCCTGCGCCTTTTTCCGGGAAGCCCGAAGGCGAGAGCGCCGCGGACTTAGGACTTATCCTTAGGGGCAAAGAAAACGCCCACAGACCGCTCTTAAAAGGCGCCTTGCAAGGTGCTAAACTGCAGGGGTTTTCCGCATGCCGGTGACACATCATCGTGCGTGCGGCTTCGGCGTTTTTGCCGATTCACAATCGCTTGTGTTTTACTACAAACGAAGGATGCCGTTTTATGACGCTCAATGACCCCCGCTGGGGCCGTTCTCCGGACCCGAACAATGAAGACGATCGCGACAATCACGCGACGCAGGACGAGGATTCGCGAGGCAATCGCAACCGTCCTCCCGAGAACGATTTAGATCAACTTTGGGACGATTTCAACAAGCTTTTAGGCGGTGTGCTCGGGGGCGACCCCCGTGCGCGCAAGGCTCCGTCCGATTCGGACGGCGGCAACGGAGGCGGCGGCGATGACGGCGGGAATAAGCCCCCTTCGCCGCGTCGCGTGCCGAACTTTGCGTTCAAGGCTCCGAAGACAAACTTTAAGTTCTTAGGTCTTGTGTTTGCGGCTGTGGTTGTTCTCTGGGCCGGTACTGGTTTTTACATCGTTCCCGAAGGTCAAATCGGTGTTGTGACCACATTCGGCAAATACACACGCGATGCCACGGCCGGTTTCAACTGGCACATTCCGTACCCGATTCAGGATGCCGAGATTGTCGATATTTCCAGCGTGCGTAAGGTCGAAGTCGGTATTCACGGGTCGGCGAGCCGCCTAAGAGAAGCGCTGATGCTCACCGATGATGAAAACATCGTCGACGTGATGTTTAACGTGCAGTACCGCATTAAGCCGCATGCAGCTAAAGACTTCCTCTTTAAGACGCGTAACCCGGATTTGTCGGTTTTCCAGGTCGC
The DNA here is from genome assembly GCA_900544335.1 of uncultured Sutterella sp. Classification (GTDB taxonomy): domain Bacteria; phylum Pseudomonadota; class Gammaproteobacteria; order Burkholderiales; family Burkholderiaceae_F; genus Duodenibacillus. The sequence continues at coordinate 33,995 of UQUS01000011.1, read as the reverse complement.
CGAAAGCGCGATGCGCGAGGTGGTCGGACGCAAGAAGATGGACTCGGTCCTCTTTGAAAATAAGCTTGAAATTGTCGAGAACGTCAAGCAAGCCATGCAGGAAATGCTCGATCGCTACAAGACCGGCATCGAAATCATGAGCGTGGCCATTCAAAATGCTCAGCCGCCCGAACAGGTTCAGGCCGCCTTTAACGATGCGGTCAAGGCCGGTCAGGACCGTGAGCGTCAGATTAACGAAGGCGAGGCGTACGCCAATGCCGTTGTTCCCAAGGCACGCGGTTTGGCTTCGCGCTTAAAGCAGGAAGCCGAAGGCTACAAGGCTCGTGTGACGGAAACGGCAACGGGCGATGCCGAACGCTTTGAAAAGATTTTAAATGAGTACAAGAAAGCGCCGCGCGTCACGCGTGACCGTATGTACGTCGATGCCATGCGCGATGTGTACTCCAATGCCACGAAGGTCTTTGTCGATACCAAGAGTTCCAATAGCTTGCTTTATCTGCCGTTCGATAAGCTCTTGGAAAAAAGTCGTGAGCAGACGACGGTAACGCCGGGAGTCAGTTCCCAGCCTGCCCCCGATGCGTCGCGTACGAACACCTCTTCGAGCGAACCGTCAACCGATCTTGACCCGCGCACCTTAATGCGGCTGCGTGACCGCTAAAGCGACAAGGAGACAAAGACATGAAGAAATTGATTTCGACCGTTGCCATTGCCGCCCTTGTGCTCATCGCACTGGCGCGGCTGTGCCTGTATACCGTCGGTGAACGCGAATATGCCCTGGTGTTTGCCTTGGGCGAATTAAAGGATGTTAAGACCATTCCGGGGCTTTACGTCAAGCTACCCGCACCGCTTCAAAACGTCGTTTACTTAGATAAGCGCATTCTCACGATGGATACGCCGAGCCCGGACCTTGTGCAAACGAGTGAGAAAAAGAACCTTCTCATTGATAGTTTCGTCAAGTGGCGCATTGAAGACCCTCGTAACTACTGGGTTTCGTTCCAGGGATCGGAGCGGGCGGCCGAAGACCGTATGGCTTCGCTCTTGCGCGACGTCTTGAACCAAACCGTGAACCGCCGGACCGTCAACGAAATCACGTCCAAGCTGCGCGAGCAGTCCATGCGGGACATCCGCAATGCCCTGCAGGCGCGTATGAAAGAAGTCGGTATCGACGTGGTAGACGTGCGACTTAAGCGCGTGGACTTTACGCCGGAAATCAGCGAGTCCGTGTACCGCCGTATGGAAGCCGAACGCAAGCGCGTGGCGTCCGAAGAGCGCAGTAAAGGCGCAGCCGAGGCCGAAAAGATTCGCGCCGATGCCGATCGTCAGCGCGAAGTGATTCTCGCGCAGGCGTACCGCCAGGCTCAGGAACTTAAGGGTGACGGCGATGCCCGTGCCAACGAAATTTATGCGCAGGCCTTCGGAAAGAATCCGGAGTTTGCGCGCTTTTACCGGAATTTGGAAGCCTATCGCTCAAGCTTTGGTAAGAACGGTGACGTGATGGTCATCGATGCGTCAAGCGAATTCTTCCGGTATTTAAAGGAGCCGGACGCCGTTAAATAAATCGAAGTCAGTTCCGATGAAAACCATTCTCCTGGCCTTGGGATTTATGGCCGTTTTCGAGGGGATGATGCCGCTTATTGCTCCGCAGGCTTGGTTAAATGCCTTGCGTGCCATGTCGCGCTTTCCCCTGACAACGATTCGAGCCGCCGCCTTTGCCGTCGTGGCGCTCGGTTTAGCTTTCATTTGGGTGATCGATTGGGCGTTATGAAACGCGGCACCGTGTAACAGTTTCGGTTTTTTTGTTTTTAGACTTTTGGAGAAACCTATGGCGAAAAATGTCGTCATTGTCGGAGCCCAGTGGGGTGACGAAGGAAAAGGAAAAATCGTCGATTGGCTCGGCGAAAAGGCCGACGGCGTCGTGCGCTTTAACGGCGGAAATAACGCCGGACACACACTGGTGATTAACGGGAAAAAGGTCGTCTTACGCCTCATTCCCTCGGGCATCATGCATGCCGATAAGACGTGCTACATCGGTAACGGCGTCGTGCTTTCGCCCGAGGCGCTTTTTTCCGAAATTGCAGAACTCAAGAGTAAGGGTGTTGAGGCCGAATCCCGTATTCGTGTTTCCGGCAATGCTGCCATGCTTTTGCCGTATCACGTTGCCCTGGATAAGGCGCGCGAAGCGGCCTTAGGAGCCAAGAAAATCGGCACCACGGGTCGCGGAATCGGACCGGCGTACGAAGATAAGGTAGCCCGTCGCTCGGTGCGCGTCGATGACCTTTTTGACGAGGCACATTTTGCCGAACGCGTGCGTGCCGTTCTCGATTTACACAACTTTGTTTTAACGAAGTACCTCGGGGCAGCTGCTGTCGATCCCCAGGCTGTGATTGACGGCGCTTTGTCGTATGCTCCGCGCTTAAAGCCCATGGTCTGTGACGTCTCGGCGGTTTTAAACCGTCAGATGGACGAGGGCAAGCGCTTTCTTTTTGAAGGCGCTCAGGGCTCGATGCTCGATATCGACCACGGTACGTTCCCGTTTGTCACAAGTTCCAATACGGTGGCCGGTTCCGCATGCGCCGGAGCCGGTGTCGGACCGTACCGCTTGGATTACGTGCTCGGCATTACCAAGGCCTATTGCACGCGCGTCGGTGCAGGTCCCTTCCCCACGGAACTTTTCGACGAGGTCGGCGAGACACTTCGTGCTAAGGGTAACGAGTACGGTGCCGTGACGGGTCGTCCGCGTCGTTGCGGCTGGTTTGACGGAGCGGCTTTGCGTCGTGCCGTTCAGATTAACGGGCTGACGGGTCTGGCGGTCATGAAGCTTGACGTTTTGGACGGCATGGAGACAATTCGCTTAGGTGTGGGCTACAAGGTTGACGGGAAACCCGTGGATCTCATGCCCTACGGAGCCGAAGCGGCGGCTCGTTGCGAAGCGGTCTATGAGGATTTCCCGGGCTGGAAGGAAAGCACCTTCGGTCTGACGCATTGGGAAGAACTTCCCGAGGCGGCTCGGACGTATTTGACGCGCTTAAGCGAAGTGGCCGGTTGCCCGATTGCGCTTGTCTCGACGGGTCCCGATCGCAATCAGACGATTCTCATGCACGATCCGTTTAACTAAGGAACTCAAAACAAACTGGGGGAAACAACCTTTCCCTCAGTTTTACTTTATGAGTACTGCAAAAAGGGAAAAACACCCATGAGGCACGTATACATCGACTGGCCTGAATACAACGATCTTTGCGAGCGACTGGTCGCCCGCGTGGTACAAAGCGGCTGGAAGTTCGATTCTTTGCTTTGCTTGGCTCGCGGCGGCATGCGCCCCGGAGACATTTTCAGCCGAGTCTATAACTCCATGCCGCTTGCCGTTTTAACGACCAGTTCGTACCGTGCGGCAGCCGGTACGATTCAGGGAGACCTGGACATTGCCACGTACATTACGGGCATGAGTGACCTAAAGGGAAAACTCCTTTTAGTCGACGATCTGTGCGATTCGGGTCAGACGGTTTTAAAAGTCATCGAGCACTTAAAAGACCGCTATCCGCGCATTACCGAAGTGCGTACGGCCGCCATTTGGGTCAAGGCGTGCTCGCTCATTGTTCCCGACTACTATGTCGTCAAGTACGAGGACAGCCCCTGGATTCATCAGCCCTTTGAGTTTTACGATGATTTCGGGCCGGAAAAACTCTTGGCGCGCGTGCGCGAAAAGTTCGGCGAGCCCTAACGGTTTTTGTTCTTTTCAGGCCTTCGCAGGGCGCTTGACTTCGGGCGTTTGCGAAGGCTTTTTGTCCAGGCTACCTGCCGTGCGTTTTGGCAAAGCGCGTACCCTTTAATAGCTTTAGGAGTGCTCCGGCGATTTCTTCGGACTCGGTCACATACACCGTATTGTCCGAAAGCGGGGGATTGTCCGTATCGATATTTAAAAACGCCGATTCGATGCCGCTAGAGAGTATGTCGTCCCGAAGGTTCTCTAAGGCATCGGCACGACTTGCCCCGTCCGTTATCACGAAAAGAAGGCGATTGGCGTGACGGGAAGCCTTAAGGATCTTGATGCCGAAACGCACGGCTTGCGTTAAGGGCGTTGCACCGAAAGCCCCGATTCCGGGAAAGCGTTTGCGAAAAACCGCTTCGGAGTCTTCCCTTCTTTTCACAAGAGCAATCGGTGTTTTTTTGGGTCCGGGGAACACGGCAACGGTCGTTTCGATTCCGGGAACATCGCAAAGCGCTTGCATGAGCGAAAAGACCGCCGCCTTGGCTTTTGTCATGCGCGTGACGCCCATGGATCCTGAGCGGTCAAGGAGAATGACGACATCGGCATCGGGCTTTTTGCGCGGCACGTCTTTCATGAAAAGACGATTGTCGTTGACGGCAATTCGGCCGATAAAGTCATCTGTTAATCTCGAGCCTTTGCGGTCGGGAATGGCTTCTTGGGACGGACTCCGGAGAATGCGTGAAAACGCGCGCGCCAGGCGCTTGACGGCCGCCGTCTCAGCGACAAAGCGTTCGCTATATAGTTTTGCGTCTTCAATGAGTTGCGGATCTTGGGTCTCGTCGGGCCAGTCGGGAAAGCTCTCGCCGCCCGTGGTCTCGCTTCGGCTCGGGGCGTTACTTTCTGTTTTCGCCTCTTTCTCCGGTGCGACAGGGCGTACTTGACGCGCAGCACGCGCAAGTTCTTTAAGGTTTAACGCATCGCTTTCACTCCCCGGTTCGGAAAATAGGTCAGGCTCGGACCTTTCCTTATTGTCTTCATCGAGCCCTTTTAAGAGAGAAAGGATTTTGCGGGCAATCTTGCTGACATCGTCCGTGTTTTTTGCCGTGTGAACCGCCTGTCCGATTTTTAAAAGAGAGAGGACCGTTTGGCGATTCATGCGCGCTAAAAGCGCATCGCGAAGGCGCTTGTGGTGTCGCTCGGCCCAGGCGACATGAAGCTCGGCCATAAGTTCTGCCTGTAGCCAAACGGCAATGAGTTCACCGAGAGTCAAGTCGCCTGCGTCAACGGCGGCCTTAAGGAGCCCGGCTTCTTCGAGGTATTCCGTGAGCACATCGCGCCAGACGCGGTAGCCCGGGTAGCGGGTCATGCCGAGCGTGTCGACTCGAACGTCTTCCAATACATTGACAATCAATCCTGCGAGCGGATTGACACAGGCTTTGCGAAAAGCCCCCATGTCCGTGTCGGTCACGTGCAGCATTTCATGCATGCCGTGGGCTAAAGACCGCATCAGAAAGGTTTCATCGTCCGGGTCATAGTCGCCGAGCCAAACGGTTTTTCCGTCTGTGCGTGCCGGTCCCTCGAACACAAAACGGACATTGTGGTCGTTGCCGTAGGACTGTAAGAAACGCTCGGCGTGTTCGCGTTTTTGGCGCGCGGAAAAGTTCGAAGGTGAATAAAAGGGTTTCACGGCTTTCTCCCCGACGTAAGCGGACGCGGTTTTCGAAAGAATACGCGCTATCGGAGAAAAACCACAAAAGAGGCAGGCGGGTAAAGAAAAAGCGGACGACTGCCGTCCGCTTTCCTCGGAGTATCAAGTTATCTCACGCAATCACTTCACGCGGCTACGGTACTCGCTTGTGCGTGTGTCGATTTCAATCTTGTCACCGACGTTCACAAAGGCCGGAACGTCGAGCACGAAACCGCTCGCAAGCTTCGCAGGCTTCATGACCTTGCCCGACGTATCGCCCTTGACGGCAGGTTCCGTGTACGCCACCTCACGCACAATCATCGTCGGTAGTTCGATGCCGATGACGCGGCCTTCGTAAAAGACCGCTTCGGCTTTAAGTTCATCCGTATCGGTCAGATACTTCTTGGCCTCTTCCATCGTGTCTTCTTCCACGTCGTACATGTTGAACTCATCATCGGTCCAAACATACGTCGGGTTGGCGTAGTACGAGTACGTTAACTCTTTGCGCTCCAAAACGATGTCATCGAACTTGTCGTCGGCACGGTAAACGATTTCCGAGACGGCGTTCGTTAAAAGGTTCTTCATCTTCATTTTGACGGTCGAAGCACCGCGTCCGCCTTTGGCGTAAACGGCCTTGAGAACAACCATCGGATTTTTGCCGACCATAAAGACGTTGCCGGCACGCAGTTCTTGCGCTGTTTTCATGAGAAATACTTTCCTTTTCAAAAGCGATAGGCGCCGGAAATCGAAGCCTTTCCAGACCCGTCCAAAACAAAACGCGTTATTTTAGCCCGTCAAGGAGCATTTTTGCGATTTTTCGGGGGACTCGCGGTAGGGCAAGACACCTTTGAGCGTATGTTTCGGCTCCTTTTTGCTGCGCTTCAATAGTTTGAAAGTAGGCGAAAAGAGCGTTTTCGGTCACGGCGCTCCCGTCGTTTAAGGTCCGTTCGACGGCGTTGCGGCGCAAAAGTGCTTCGGGGGCAAATGCGTCCGTCAGGGTCTTTTCAAAGGCCGCCATCTTTTGGATGTGTAAGTGTTCCTTTTGCGGGTAAATCGTCCAGAAAAAGGGTTTTCCCGACAGGATGGCGCGTGAGGCACTGTCTTCTCCGCGGACAATCAGAACGTCCGAAGACCACAAAAGATAATCGAAGTTCTTTTGCGGAAGCATCGGCAACTTAACACACGTGAGGGTCTCGGCATTTAAGGTCCGGGACACCTGAAAAAACGTCTCCTGGGCTTGACCGGGTGCAAGAAGAACTTGGAGTCGGATCCCAGACCGGATAAGGGACCGGGCGAGACTGGCGGTATCGACGGTCGGATACGTAAAAAGAAAAAGGCGCAGAGCATCACTTTCGGGGATATGAAGCGCGTGCAAGAAAGACGCCTTTTTCTCCGGCGTAAAGGCCTTGCGGCGCACCTCGTAATCGTCCTCGACAATCAGCCCCCCTGTTTTTGGCGTAAAGCCCGGAAAGAAAAAGTGCTTGGGGTAGCCGTAACGCGGATGCGGGCTTGCAAGTCCGTGAAAGTCGCCGGCGTAGTCTTCGGCTGTCAGATAGTCCAGGGCAACGACAGAGACCGGACGCCCTTGAGAGACACGCTTGGCGATTTTTTCTTCGTATGCGGCCGGAAGAAAACATGAAAACGCTTCGATGACGGCATCGGCCGGATCGGCTGTTTTCTCAAAGGTCTCATCCCACCGGACGATGCGGATACCCTCAACGCATTGGTCGGATGAATCCGGGGAGCACGCCGGCACAAGTTGTGTGAGCCTGGCGACGTTGTCGATAACAAGGCGCACGCAAAAGGGGCTTTCGCGCTGTAGACTTTGCGCTACGCGCCAGGCAACGCCGGCGTCTCCGAAGTTATCAATGACCCGACAAAAGATGTCACAACAGGGCATAACAAAAAACGCGCCTTTTGCAAAATAGGAACGCAATGCAAAAAATCAGTGTTAAGGACTATAAGACAACGCTCTCGCTTTTGCCGAATCTTCCCGGGGTCTATCGGTATTTCGATGAGAAAGGGCAGTGCCTGTATGTCGGTAAGGCCCGCGATTTAAATCGTCGCGTCAGTTCCTACTTTCACAAAAACGACCTGTCGCCGCGCATTGCCATTATGGTCAGTCACATCGCCGCTATCGAAACAACGGTCGTGCGAAGCGAAGCCGAGGCGCTTATTCTCGAAAACAACCTCATCAAGACCTTAAATCCGAAGTACAACATCTTGTTTCGGGACGATAAGAGCTACCCGTATGTGAAATTTTCCGCGGGTCCCTTTCCTCGCGTTTCCTACTATCGCGGGGCGCTCGATAAAAAGAGTCGCTTTTTCGGTCCGTATCCGAATGCCTCGGCCGCCCGCGAAGCCATTGTGATGCTGCAGCGCGTTTTCCGAATCAGAACCTGCGAGGAGGCCGTCTTTAAAAACCGTTCGCGTGCGTGCCTGATGGGACAGATGGGGCGCTGTTCGGCTCCCTGTGTCGGTGCTATTGCCCAGAACGATTACGAGGCGGACGTGACCGATGCGTGCCGCTTTCTTTCCGGCGAATCGGGTGCTTTGGTTCAGGGTCTTAAAACTCAAATGTATGCGGCAAGCGAGCGATTTGACTATGAAAAGGCCGCGGTTTTACGCGATCGAATTGCGGCCCTAACCGATGCCGTGCGTGATCAGGTTGTCGAACCTACGGGGGTTGTGAAAGATACGGACATCATTGCCGTAGCGCTTTCTTCGTCCGTTGTGTGCGTGAATTTAGCGATGGTCCGAAACGGGCGGCACCTAGGAGACCATGCGTTTTTCCCGAAAATTGCCGATGCCTCGGATTTAACGAAAGCCGATGTTTTCGAGGCCTTCGTCTCACAACACTACGAAGAGCAAGTGCTACCGAGTGTGGTCGTTTCTTCCGATGCTCTTGATGCGGAGGCGCTGGTTCGGGCCCTCGGGGATGACTTAGCCGGTAAGACGCAACTTGTGCGAGAGCCGCAGCAGATTCGCCGCAAGTGGCTAGAGATGGCAGAGCGCGGAGCCAAGATTGCCTTAGAAGCGCGCCTGACGGAAATCGGCGGTGAAAAGCGCCGCATTGATGACTTGATTCGGGTGTTGAGCCTGTCGCTTACGCCGGAAGAGGTTGACGATATCCGCATCGAATGCTTTGATATCTCGCATACGGCCGGAGAGGCCACGCAGGCGTCCTGTGTCGTATTCCACGGGCGAGCCATGGATTCGAGTCGCTATCGGCGCTTTAACATCACCGATGTGACGGCCGGAGACGACTACGCGGCCATGCGCGAAGTGTTGATGCGCCGCTACACACCCGTGGCGCGCGGGGAAGCCAAACTTCCGACGCTGGTTCTTGTCGACGGCGGACGCGGGCAGGTGCATATGGCGCGCGATGTGTTTATCGAACTCGGGCTTCCGATGGATGTGATTGTCGGTGTGGCCAAGGGCGAGGGGCGCAAAGTGGGGTTGGAAACCCTTATTTTTGCCGACGGTCGCAATCCCCTGACGCTCGGGGCCGAAAGTCCGGCTTTAATGCTCATTGCCATGATTCGCGACGAGGCCCATCGCTTTGCTATTACCGGCATGCGTGCCAAGCGCAGTCGCGCTCGCTTGACGAGCCGAGCCGAAGATCTTGAGGGGGTCGGACCGAAGCGACGCCAAAAGCTCTTAGCGCAGTTCGGTGGCTTTCGAGGACTGACGAATGCTTCCGTTGAGGACATCGCCAAAATCGACGGAATCTCGCGTAAACTAGCTATTCGCATTTATGCACAGCTTCACGGAGTTGATAATGGCATCGCCGGTTCATAAGCCGTTTAACGTGCCCATGGCTTTGACCTGGGCACGCATTGCATTTATTCCCTTAATCGTCGGGGTCTTTTATTTCCCCGATGCCATGATGTCGGCGCATACCAAGAACCTACTGGCTTGCGTGATGTTTTCCATAGCTGCGATAACCGATGCCTTAGACGGATTCCTTGCCCGACGCTGGAACATGATGACGGCCAAGGGCGCTTTCTTAGACGCCGTAGCCGATAAACTCATCGTCAGTTCTGCCATCGTTGTTTTGATGTACTTTGACCGAATCGACATGCTCGTGGCCCTGATTATTATCGGTCGGGAAATTGCCGTGACAGCGCTTCGCGAATGGATGGCCAAGATTCGAGCAGCCAAGTTCGTCAAAGTCAATGCTTATGGGAAAATCAAGACGATTGCCCAGATGACGGCCATTGCGTTTTTGTTGTATTTTGACCCGGTCTTAGGCATTGATATTGCCCTGATCGGCACCGTGCTCATTTACATTGCGTGCGCCTTGACGCTTTACTCGATGATGGTGTACCTGACGGCAGCCTGGCCCCATATCGAAGCGAGCGACGAAAGAACGGTTCTGTAAGGTTTTCGCCTTTTTCCGAGCCTGTGATTTCGGACACAGATTCAATACGACTCGCCGTCGCGTGACACCCGGCATTTCGGTTGCGTCATACGCTCTTCCCCTGCTTTTTGCACTTTGTCCCTTTGTTCGGGACTACCCTCGAGAGCAACATCTCAATCCGAGCCAATTAGTTTTCTCAAGGACTTCGGAAGTCTCCGTGTGCCTCTTAAGGGTGTGTAGCTTTCTGTGAGACGCGTACCGGGTCAGACTGTCGCTAACGGACGGAATGGGGGCAGAGAAGAGAGATTCGGCAATTTTGAAAGATTCTAAAAAATAGTTTCGTCTTTTTTGAAAGGAGAGGGCGCGGTATGCTGTTTAACATACATCGCGGAATTCCCCGTGCGAAAGCGCGGGGATGGATAGCGATCGGTCGAATATCAAATCGGCCGTTGATTTTTGATGTATTGTTCAATAATCGCAGTCGTAGCACCGTCGCCTACAGAAATGACGCAATAGCTCTTTGTCCAAAAGCGTTTACCCCATAGCATATGTTTTATCTCTTGATGAAACTTGTGACGAATTTTCAGAGAGGAAATTGCCTTGAGTTTGCATATCAAATCCGATAGACATACTGTCGGAGAGTATGAAATTAAGAGATGAACGTGGTCCCGTTCTCCGGAACATTCTGAAAGTTGGGCGCGATTGCGCAAACAAACTTCTGAAAAAATGACGATAAGTTGCTTCAAAATCCTTGTTGAAATGGCTTTTCGTCGATAAGCTACGACGAAGACTATGTGAGCCTTGAGGTTGAAAACACTGTGTGCTCCGGTTACAAGTTGCATATGCATCAAAAAGTAGAGCGATACATGATACGAAAGAGTAACGCGAACTGGCAAGCCTGCCACAGGCTCTGTTCGTTGTCGCGCAAACTCGGCAATTGTGCAGTCTACTTACTGCGTCATCGCTATTTTGACAAGGAACCGGTTTTCACACGACAAGAACTCGATGCCGAACTTAAGCGTCAATATTTCAACGACTATCGCGCCATGCCGTCGGCAGCTTCAGCGCAACGACAAGGCCAAGTCATTGCCAAACAGTTCAAAGGATTTGCCAAGGCAACATCCGAATACTTCAAGCATCCCGAAAAGTTCCGCGGTAAACCGCAACTTCCCGGCTACAAAAGGAAATATCGAGTCTTTTATGTCGGGCGCAACGGCTACAGGATACGCAATCACCAACTGATGATTACCGGAGGCGAGGCCGTCGGCTTCACTCCGATAAATGTTCCTTGCTGTGAGAATCAGGAGTTCAATGCCAAAGCGCCGGAAGCGATGGCCGGTGATTTGAGAATCATCCCGATGGGAAACACCTTCATTGTGGAATTGACCTATCGGGTCAAAAAGGAGGAAAAACAAACATCAGAAAGCGTCTCTTTGAATTCCAATGAGGCCTTGTTTTGTGATTTGGGCATCGATAATTTTGCAACTTTCGTTTCGACCAAACCCGGCATCAAGCCGTTTTTGATCAAGGGCAAAGTGTTAAAGAGCCTCAATCAGAACTACAACAAGCAAGTATCTGAACTTCGAAGCAAAGGACACTGCGAACACATTCGCATCAAAGGAGCCAAGCGCTATCGGCAGATGCATGACCTGATGCACAAAGCCAGTCACTTGGTCATTCATTTTTGTCTGGCTCACGACTTGGGGCACATCGTCATCGGCGTCAACAAGGACTGGAAGAAGGGTGTCCATATCGGCAAGCGCAACAACCAGAACTTCGTGATGCTACCGCACGGTAGGTTTGTGGACATGATCCGGTACAAAGCCGAGGAATATGGCATTGAGGTTACGGTTCGGGAGGAAAGCTACACATCTCAAGCCAGTGCAATGGACATGGATGCAATTCCGAACTTTGATCCAAAGGAAACAAAAGCGAAGACTGTTTTTTCCGGGAAGCGAATCAAGCGCGGGCTCTATCGAACGAAAGAAGGATTTCTGATCAATGCCGACGTCAACGGCGCTGCCAATATCGGTCGAAAAGAACTCGGGGATGAGTGGCTCAAGAAGTTACTCGAACTCGATGGGGGCGTCTTAGTGAACACGCCCACAGTTGTACGGAATCTGCATGCACGTGCGGATGTCCGTCAACTGTTAGAAATGGGAGTACGCTCCTATGAAACCGTGCGCGTAAGTGCGCGGTAGTTCATGTTATTTCTTTCCGACACGGGGCTTTTTACCACGTTAATGTTTGAAAACAAGACGTTCACGGAAAACACCCTGTATCAAAAAATACTGAACGATAAGACAGCCGAAAGTCTCGGTTACTTGTACGAAAATATCGTGGCGCAAATGCTGACGGCGAGCGGTCACAAACTTTTTTATCACACGTTCCCGAATCGGTCGGGCAGTAAGAACTACGCAATCGTTTTTCTGATTGCTCGTCACAATAAGGTTTGTCCGATTGAGGTCAAGTCGGGGAGTAACCTGCGCCATGCGTCCTTGGATAATTTTTGCGAAAAATACTCAGATAGGATTGCCGGCAAAGTCATCCTCAGCACAAAGGACTACAAGCGGGAAGGGGGGATTCTTTACCTTCCCGTCTACATGACGCCGTTTCTTTAAATGAGAGCAAAAAATCGGTCGCCGCAATCGGAGTGAAAGGGAGGCTAGTCGGTCTTCTCGCCGGTTTTTAGTTTTGCCGCTTCGCTTTGAAGTTCGTAGACAAGATTGAGTGCCTCGCGCGGGGAGAGCGAATCAACCTGAATCTGGGTAAGAGCCTCAATAAAGGCGGCCTCTTTCCCGGTTGAAGGGCCCTCTTTGGGTGTCGGCTCAACATCGTCTTGTGCACCGGCAAATAAATCCGGCTGCCCGTCGATTTGAACGGCCCTGTCTTCGATACGCTTTAAATACGTTTGCGCGCGCCGAATCACCGAAGGACGGATGCCGGCAAGTTTTGCGACGGCAATGCCGTAGGAGCGACTGGCAGGACCCTCCTTGATGTCATGGAGGAAAACAACCGATCCGCCGCTTTGTTCGGCACACACATGGACGTTAACGGCTTGCGAGAGCGTATGTACAAGTTCCGTAAGTTCGAAGTAGTGGGTCGCAAAAAGTGTCCAGCTTTGGGTTTTTTGCGCCAGTTCCGTGGCAATGGCTGCCGCCAGACTCAAACCGTCGGCCGTGGAAGTGCCGCGCCCGATTTCGTCCATGAGGACAAGCGAATGCTCCGTCGCCTCGTGCAAGATTGCCGCGGCTTCGGTCATTTCCACCATGAAAGTCGAGCGCCCGTGCGTCAGGTCATCGGAGGCGCCGATGCGTGTGAGGATTTTGTCAATCGGTCCGATGCGGGCGGCTTTAGCCGGAACAAACGAGCCGGCGTACGCTAAAAGCACAATCAAGGCCACCGAGCGCATGTAGGTGGACTTTCCGCCCATGTTCGGCCCGGTGATAACCATCAGGCGCCGTCCGGGGCACAGGACGCAGTCATTGGGAACATAGTGCTCGAGCGTCTTTTCGATAACCGGGTGCCGCGCACCGAGAATCTCCAGACCCTCGGCGTGTGTCAACTCGGGCTGAATCCAGTTGCACTCCAAGGCGTGCCGGGCAAAGGCGGCCAGCAAATCGATTGTTGCCAAAGTTTTGGCTGCCGCTAAAAGGGGCTCGACATAGACGGCAAGCGCCTCAACAAGATGATCCCAGAGCTCTTTTTCCAAAGCCCGCGCGCGCTCTTTGGCGCTTAGTGCTTTGTCTTCATATTCTTTTAATTCCGGCGTAATGAAACGCTCGGTGTTTTTTAAGGTCTGACGCCGTCGGTAGTCATCGGGAACGTTTTCGGCTTGTCCGCGCGAAACTTCGATGTAGTAGCCCGAGACGCGGTTGTATTGCACGCGAAGGGTGGAGATGCCTGTGCGCTCTTTTTCGCGGGCTTCCAAATCAATGAGAAAACTGCCGGCGTTATCCCGCATCGCGCGCAAGGCAGCAAGTTCCGCATCGGCTTCGCTGCGAATGACATCGCCTTCGCGAAGAAGGGGTGCCGGGTCTTCTAGGAGTGCGTCTTTGAGTGTCTTTTGTAAGTCCGCATTGAGGCTAAGAGCCCCCGTCAATTCCGAGATCAGAGCGCTTTCGGAAAGAGCTGTGAGAAGCTGTGCGATGCTTTCGATCGTCGGCAGTGCATCGCGAAGGGCAGCGGCTTCCTTCGGACGGATGCTTTTAAGCGCAATCCGTCCGGCAATGCGTTCAATATCGGGAAGTGTTTTAAGAAGTTCTTCAAGCGACAAAGCCGTGGTGTCTTTGTTGAGCAAAACGGCGACGGCTTGATGGCGCTCCTTTGCTAAAACGGCATCGCGCACCGGGTGCGTCAGGTAACTCCGGAGCAGGCGGCTTCCCATGCCGGTTTTACAGGTATCTAATGTAGAAAAAAGGGTCGGACCGTCCCCTTCATGCAGCGAGGTGTCGATTTCCAGATTGCGTCGCGTTTCAGCCGTCAGTCCGATAAAGGCGCTTTGCGACTCCAAACTCAATGGCTCGATAAAGGGCGTGGTTTCACACTGTGTTTCGGAGACGTAGTCCAAAAGCGCATTGGCTGCGGCAAGAATCGTCGTGTCGCGCTCAACGCCGAAACATTCGAGCGAGGCAAGGGAAAACATCTTTTTTAAGCGTTCTCGTCCGCGTTCGGCATCAAAGTGCCAGTCCGGAAGTTCCGTGACGGTTCCGGGGAGCCCCAAGTCCTTAAGGACGGCGCGCCCTTTTTCACTCACGAGGATTTCCGAGGGATTGATGCGGGTGAGCGTATCGGCTACATCACTCGAATACGCGTGGGTGGCGCAAAAGCGACCGTTTGTCAGAGTGATCCAAATAAGACCGATTTCACTGGTTTTAAGTTTCGGGAGCGCAATAGCCAAAAGCACCGAATCGGCTTTTTCACTTAAAAGCGCATTGTCGGTGAGAGTCCCGGGCGTGACGATGCGTACGATGCGCCGCTCCATCATTGACGACTTGTCGGCGCCGGTGCTTTCGGTCTGCTCGGAAATGGCTACCGACTCCCCGTGCCGCACTAGGCGAGCCAGATACTGCTCTAAGGTGCTTGCGGGGATGCCGGCCATCGGAATGGGCTTTCCGTTGTGGTTGCCTCGCCGCGTTAACGTTAAACCCAACAGGCGCGAAATTCGAACGGCATCGTCAAAGAATGTTTCGTAAAAGTCACCGAGGCGAAACAAAAGCAAAACCCCGGGGTGCTGATCGCGAAGCGCAAAGTACTGACGCATCAAGGGCGTGTGCCCGGCGTACGGGTCGGCAGCACCGGGGGACGCATTGTCGGTTGGAATTTCGGCCATGGGGCGTTAGTTTTCCGGAGTGGACGGAGTTTTCGCCTCCGTCACTTTCATCAGGAGCTCGGCAAAAATCTTCGGTGTTCCCGTGCACACGTTACCTAATTCCAGGAACTTTTCCTCGCCGAATAGATCGGTCACAAGGCCTCCTGCTTCCAAAACAAGGAGTGTCCCGGCTGCAATATCCCAGCTGTGGACATTAGCTTCCCAGTAGCCGTCTAAGCGCCCGCAGGCAACGTACGCCAAATCCAGGGCTGTTGAGCCGGCACGCCTGAGGCCCGCCGCCGCACGTGCCACCCGTTCGAATTTCGGGAGAAAGTCCGTGTAGTTGTCGTTTCGACGGAAGGGGAATCCCGTTCCGATGAGCGCGCGCCCCATGTCGCGACAGCCGGAGACACGAATGCGTTTGTTATTTAAAAACGCACCCTTGCCGCGTTCGGCCGTAAAGAGTTCGTTGCGCACCGGGTCGTAGACCACACCGACAACAACGCGACCGCGCTGCGTCAGGGCAATGGAAACGGCATATTGCGGAAACCCGTGCAAAAAGTTGGTTGTTCCGTCCAAAGGATCGACAATCCACAGATTTTCATCGGTTCCCGAAAATTTCGTTCCGCTTTCTTCCGTCAGAATCGTGTCGTGCGGAAAGTATCGGTGCAAGGTTTCGCAAATCGAGTTCTCGCAATCGATATCGGCTTGCGTAACATAGTCGAATTGAGCTTTTTCCCGAATTTCGATTTGGTCGAGTCGCAAGGACTCGCGGTTGATGATTTTTCCGGCGTAAAGCGCGGCGCGTGTTGCGATTTCCAGTTGTGCCGAAGACATACGAAATAAGTACTCAGTGATAAAACGAGCCGGCTCGAAAAAACTTCGGGTCGGCGCAGTTAGAATGCGGTTGCCGAATATTTTAAAGGAAATCGATCTTGAAGGACGTATCGGACTTGTCGTGTCGCGTGTGTTTTGTTCTCGCAGAACCGAGTCACCCGGGCAACATCGGCTCGGCCGCGCGAGCGATTAAAACCATGGGTTTTACGGACCTGCGCGTGGTTTGTCCGAAGTATTCCGAGTACCGAGCACACCCCGATGCCGTGGCCTTGGCAACAAGTTCGGTCGATGTCCTGGAAAAGTCCACATCGTTTGCCACGCTTTCGGAGGCGCTTGACGATGTTCTTTTTGCCTTTGCGCTTTCCGGTTATAACCGCGAATTCGGTCCTCCGATGGAAGATTTGCGCACGAGCGTTTTACGGGCGGCTTCGCTTTTAAAGGACTCGCCCGGAGCAAAAACCAAGATTGCTTTTGTTTTCGGGTGCGAGCGCTCGGGTCTGACAAACGAAGAAATGGCACTGTGTCAGGCGTGTTCTGCCATTGCCGCCAACCCCGCGAGCCCGAGTTTGAATCTAGCCCAGGCCGTACAGATTACGGCTTACGAAATGGAGCTCGCTCTTTTAAAGATTGAAAACCACACCGGAGAGCTTTACGCGTGGCAAGATCGATTCGACCACGAGGAGCCGGCCGGTGTTGCCGCTCTCGAGGGCTTTTTTGCTCACTGGGAAAAAGCCATGATGGCCTGCGGGGCACTTGACCCGAAAGAGCCAAAAAACCTGATGGAAATTTCAAGACGCTTTTTTACACGCGCGCATTTAACGCAAAGCGACGTGGATATGCTCCGGGGCATTTGTGCCGCCGTGATTTGCCCCAAACGCGAGCGAATCGGGCGCAAGGATGCCCTTCGAAATGCGGCCAAAAAGGCCTCGTAAGAGGTGCCAAAAATTTCGGGCAAAAGCCCCAAAAGGGTCCGTTGCGTCAATACAATTAAGGCACACGTAATCCCGTAAGAGGCACACCCCATGTTTGACTTAATCAAAGAAGATTTGCAGACGATTTACGAGAAGGATTCCTCGGCCGAAAGCCGCCTTGAGGTGGCGTTGTGCTATCCGGGTTTTCATGCTCTGCAGTTTCACAGGGCGGCGCACTGGTGTTACATCCAGGGCTGGACGACCACGGCGCGAGTCGTCAGTTCCTTAGGGCGCTTTTTTACCGGTGTGGACATCCACCCGGCTGCCAAAATCGGGCGGCGCGTCTTTATCGATCACGGCATGGGTGTCGTCATCGGCAATACCGTGCAAATCGGCGACGATTGCACAATCTATCAGGGCGCGACCATCGGCGGGACCGACATCGGCAAAGAAAACGCCAAGTTGACGATTAAGAACAATGTCGTCATCGGCGCCGGAGCACAAATTTTGGGCGGTGTGACGGTCGGCGAAAATGCGCAAATCGGACCGAGTGCCGTTGTCCTAAAGTCGTTAGGAGACGGGGTGTCCGTCGGGCTACCGAATCATGTGACATACAGCGGACGGGAAGTTAAGAGCATCGGATTTAATCCCGAGGATGTGAAAAAACTGCAAGACCTTGTTAAAGAACAGGCCGAAGTGATTGCAAGCCTCAAGGCGCAAAGCGCCCCTGCGCCCGAGAAGGTTAAAAAGTCCGAGGGTAAGGGCAAAGCTACTCCGAATGCTGCAGCGACCGGTACTCAGAAAAAAAAGACCGGCAAAAAGACGACCGCTTCGAAAAAGAGCTCTACGACGAAAAAGAGTCTGAGGCCGAAAGCGGCCCCTGTGAAAAAGCCTGCGAAGGCAACACCCAAGACCAAGCCGGCAAAACAAAGCGCTGTTCGGGTTGCTCAAGCGAAAAAAGCTGAGAAAACCACGGGAACACCGGCTCCGAAAAAGCCGGCTAAATCCTCGGGCAAGGCGAAAGCGACGGCTAGCCGAAAAGCCTCGGCTGCAAAAGTCGCCATGAAGTCTGCGGCAGAACGTCAAGCAACAGCAAGCCCTAAGAGTTCTTCGAGGCGTGAGAAGACTTCTTTGCCGAAAGCAGGTTCCTAATCGAATCTTTGGGTTTCTTTCCGGAGCGTCAAGGTGCGTGCGGTCTCAAAAGAGGGTGCCGACAGGTTCTCGTTGCTTTTGCCTGTCAGACCACACCGTTGCTCTTTAAGGTGGTTAGCGGCGTTCTCAAGAAGTTCGCAATCGGAAATACCTCGAGGCTTTTGAAGCGTCCGTTTCAGAATCTCAGTCAGAGACCCGGCGCCGCACTCTATGTTGCTCTGTTTGAGAGTGCTATCACGAAATACGTTCTGTAGTTTCCGGAATTAAGGGCGCAAAAGACGGAATCATTTTTCCCGAGTTTTATAGTTAAATCGAGTAACCGACTGTATTCAAAGAGTTTTTTGTCTTTTAGTTTGTAGTGTACACAGCCTTCAGAATCTGTTTCTGATAGTGGCGAAGGTCCTCGGTCTTTAGGTAGCGGCGCGAGGATTCGATTTGGTAGTGCCCATCGAGTGCATCCATCACTTCATCGCGGCGATTGACCGTGTAGATGCCTTTTTTCATTTCGGTCGCCACGGCAGAGTTCAGCCCGTCGATAATCCTTCGGCAAGAATACTTTCGTCCCAAACGTACCTCAAGCATTCGGAGCATCGTCAGCGTCATAAAACAGGTCAGGAAGTGCGCGTGGATATGTTCCTTTGTGCGGACAAAGACCGGGCGCGATTGCAGGTCGGATTTCGTAATCCGGAATGTCTGTTCAATGCGCCAGAGGCCGCGGTATCGATTAAGGATCTCTGAGGCACTTAGACTCGTTTCCGACGTTACGATTAGGTAGTACCCGTCGAGGGCTTCGTCGGCTGCAATCTTCTCTCGGTTTAGCCGTGTATGCGTCTGACAGTCCTGTTTGACCTCTCCCGTTTGCGCATCGACGAGAACTTCTTCGATGTACTTATTCATCCCCTTATGACAACTGCGTTTAAACGCCTTCGGATCGGCTGCCAGGGTCGCAATTTTGTCCAGCAGATTGTCGCGTTCTTGCTTTTCTTTGGACTGATATTTCTCAGACCATAAACACAGGACCTTCTGCTTGTGTTCGTGTTTGCTTTTGTCCGGATACGTCACCGTTATCGTGCGCGTAAATTCCTTCATCTCAAAGGAGGCGCCCTCTGCACCGAGCCAGCCGTCGTCCTTTAAAACCTCATCGCGCAGGTCTTTCTTCGCTCCGCGTATCCTTTGACTGACGATATACCCGTTGCCGTGACTGAGGAGATACCCCAAATTGGACTCACTGTTGAGTCCCTTGTCGGCCGTCACAATCACTTTGTCGGCTTTGTAGTTTTTCTTAACCTGCTCAAACGAGGGCTTTAACGTCGTGCAATCCGGCTTGTTTCCTTCATACAAATAAAAATCAACCGGAAGCCCTTGTGAATCCATGAATAGCCCCATTTGCACAATCGGTAACGGGCGGTGTTCCTTTGAGCATCCTTTGATGCGGAACTCATCGGGCTGGTCGATTTCAAAGAAGTAATTCGTTACGTCGTAATAGAGAATGTCGGTCTGACGCGCGTACCGAGCCTTCAATTCTCGATGCATCCGTGCCACGAAGGTGCTTTTGTGTTTGTTCAGAACCGTCAACGACTTATATAAGTCTTCGAGCTTAATGGAAAAATCCTTTAGGAAATACTCCAGCCCATTTTTCAGACTTGCTTTCTTGGACTGCGGATAAAGGGCTCGCATGAAGCACAGTAGCTTTAAGCAATCATCCAAGCTGTATTGAATCGCCGATTGCTCTTGAATTTTCCGACACTCATCGTCCAGACCGAGTTCCTGATACATCTTCTCCAGATACAGATAGCCGTAATTGCGAATCGTGTTGTGGGGCGCGATTTTGTCGGCCGGATTCAATGTAAGTTTTATGAGAGTTTCCGTCTCTGATTTTTGCCCTTTGTACTTGGCAATGAGTTTGTTGACGGCTTCCGGGTCCGTGGCGTTCAATTTTGCTTCCGTCCCGAGGTATTCAATCGTACGCTGCTTGACACGGCCGCCGTCTCGGTAGTTCTCGACCAAAACGACGCTGACCTGACCGTTGCTTCTTTTAAATCGCCGTACGAACATTGACTTCCCCCTTGAGGATGGTTTTGCCCTGTGACGACATTATAGCAAATATGCATTACGTATGCACTACGTTTCGAGCAAGAAAAACCCTCTTTGTTTCAGAGGGCTAGGTCAAAAAACTATAAAACTCGGGAAAGAAAACTCCCGAATTTCTCAGGCTTTCGGCCGTTCGATGTTCGGGAGTTCTTTCTTAGCGCTCAAAGGCGCTTATTCGGAATTACTTTTTCGCCGCTTTCTTCGCGGGAGCCTTCTTGGCGGCTGCCTTTTTCACGGGTGCCTTCTTGACGGCAGCTTTCTTCGCGGGGGCCTTCTTGGGAGCGACGGCCTTCTTCGCAGGAGCCTTCTTTGCGACGGCAACCTTCTTAGCAGGCGCCTTCTTGGCAACGGTCTTGGCAGGAGCCTTCTTGGCAACGCTCTTAGCCGGGGCCATCTTGGCCGGAGCTTTCTTCGCTACGGGCTTCTTGGCAACAGGTTTCTTGGCAACAGGTTTCTTGGCAACAGGTTTCTTGGCGACTGCTTTCTTGGCGGCGACCTTCTTAGCGGGAGCCTTCTTAGCGGCAACCTTCTTGGCGGGCTCTTTCTTGGCTGCAGCTTTTGCCGGAGCCTTCTTGGCGACGGGCTTCTTCGCAGGAGCTTTCTTCGCAACGGTCTTAGCCGGGGCCTTCTTGGTCGCGACTTTCTTTACCGCGGTTTTCTTCGCAGGAGCGGCTTTTTTCTCAGCCGGTTTCTCAGCGGGTGTCTCGGCCGCAACGGCCGTCGTCTCAGGAGCATTCGTCATTACTGTTTCCTTTGGTTGTGTAGCTACGGCTACGTTGGTTTTACGAGAAAAGAAGTCGAGAATTTCCGACAGTAGCGAAGTGGAAGCTTCGTACATTTCCTTGGCCACAGGTCCTGTGATTTGACGCGCTTCCGCCGTTAGTTCAGTACGAAAAGCGACGGCAGCCTTAAATAGTCTGTCGCTGGCTTCTTTGATGCGCGACTCATCGGTTTTTTTTGAGATGGGCATGTGGAATCTCCGAGGAGAAAATCTGACAATCGCAAGGTTATCACCTCTAGTAAAAAATAGGCAAACAAAACAGAGAAGATACCGTGAAATCCCTTAGAAAAACACGGGTGCACGCGAGGTGGATGTTCAATGAAAAAATCTCGATTACGCAAAATAGGACCGCCGATTGGTTTCTTTGTTTCTCGGAAGTTTGCTAAACTGCGGCCCGCTCGCGACGACAATGCCGTGTTTTGGAAGGGTGGCAGAGAGGTCGAATGCGCCGGACTCGAAATCCGGTATACGGTTATACCGTATCGTGGGTTCGAATCCCACCCCTTCCGCCAACACTTAAGAGGGCTGACACGCGGTTTTTCTCCCTGTAGTCGTTTTCCGCATCAATCAAGGACCTGAGTCGGTTTTTGTTTCCTTGACCGGAAAACGTATCGCGCGTGCATGCAACCGACAGTAACGTTTCAAGAAGAGTTTTTCGGTCGGATTGTTGCCGTGTTTCGCTCGATTTTCGATTCGGTCGGAATGTTTTCCGCTTAAAGTGCGTAATTTTTAGGTAGGCCGTTGTGGCACAGACCATTGAACCGTCGATTTTGATTGAGACAGCGCTCCTGACAAGCCCCGTAGCGTTAACGGTGGAAGATCTTTCGCGTCTTTTTGACGGACGCTTAGATAGCGATGCGATTACACACGAACTCGGGCGCTTGGCGTTCTTTTGGATGGACCGCGGACTGCGCCTGGAGCTGACACAAAGCGGCTGGCGCTTTCAGAGCGCACCGGAAATGGCTGCGGCATTAAGTAAACTCACGGAAGAAAAACCGGCGCGCTATTCGCGTGCCGTTCTCGAAACGCTTGCCATCATTGCGTATCGGCAGCCGGCCACGCGCGGCGATATCGAAGAAATTCGCGGCGTGACGGTCAATCCCAATGTCATCCGACAACTCGAGGAGCGCGGCTGGATCGAAGTCATCGGACACCGGGAAAGCCCGGGGCGTCCCGCACTTTTTGCCACGACCGGTTCATTTTTAGACGATTTGGGATTAAGAAGTTTGGCTGATCTCCCGCCCCTTGCCGGTAGCGAACCCAAAGGCGAAGAGTTCGAACTATTTGCCAATGAATTTAAGGACAAGGTTACGCCAGAGGTGCCTGAGAGCACCGAAGAGCCGGATCTTACGTCGACATCTCGTACGGATAGCCGAAAATAATGGACGAAGAAACACAAGAACAGGTGCAAAAAGCTGATGTTTGTGAAGCGGTGCCTGAAAAGAAAAAGCGCCAGGCACGCAAAAAAGTCGTGCGCCGGACACGGACATCGGGTAAAAAAGCCTCTTTGAAAACGAAAACATCCGAATCGCTTGAGTCGGATTCCCAAGAAGAGATTCCGACTCCCGAGGTCGCTCAAGCCTCGGACACTCCCGAACCGGAAAAAGCCGAAACTCCGGTGAGTGACGTTCAAGAGGTGCCCGAAACAGAGCCGAGCGATGCGCTTGGCGGGCTGGAGGAAAGTTTTTCTTCCGACCGGGTTTTCGATCCCGTTGTTCAAAAACGCGGCAAGGTCGCTGTCAAGAAGGCACTTGTCGCTCAAAGCGAGAAACTTCATAAGGTACTCGCCGATGCCGGCATGGGCTCGCGCCGCGACATGGAGCAATTGATTCTAGAGGGGCGGATTTCCGTGAACGGGGAGCCCGCACACTTAGGGCAGCGCGTCCTTCCGACCGATGTCGTTCGCATGAACGGGCGCATCATCAAGCGCGAGGTCGCCGCCACCGGGACCAAACGAGTCCCCCGTGTTTTGGTCTACAACAAGCCGACCGCTCAAATTGTCAGCCAAGACGATCCCCAGGGGCGCCCGACCGTTTTCGAGCACCTGCCGAAAATCAGTCACGGACGCTGGATTGCCGTCGGGCGTCTGGACTTTAATACCGAAGGGCTCCTTTTATTTACGACGAGCGGCGACCTAGCCAACCGCCTGATGCATCCGCGTTACAGCATTGAGCGGCAGTACGCCGTTCGCGCCGTCGGACAGATGACAGATGAGGCGCGTAAGGCTCTGACGACCGGAATTGAGCTTGAGGACGGACCGGCTAGTTTCACAAGTGTTGTCGATAAGGGCGGGGAAGGCGCCAATCGCTGGTATCTCGTGACGATTAACGAGGGACGAAACCGCGAAGTAAGGCGTATGTTTGCGGCTGTGGGTCTCACGGTAAGCCGATTGATTCGTGTGCGGTACGGTGCCGTGCAACTCCCCAAAACACTGGAGCGCGGGAAAACCTTGGAACTAAAAGCCGATTGGGTGAGCGCCTGGATGGCCGATTTACACATGGATGCGAAGGAAACCTCGTTTAAACCGGCCTCTCACACACGAGGACCGCACGGAAAAAAACACGGGAAACCTGCGAACGGAAAACCGCGCAAACCCCAGAGAATCGACCCGATGACAAGCACGGTTCATTACCTGGCAAACGGTAGTCTCGGAGAGTCCTCCAAGCTCTTTGCCAAGCGCCTCACCGATTCGATTCCCAGGCCTACTCACCGGTCAAACGGACGGGGGCGTTCCGGAAAGAAACGCTTTTAGGGAAAAAGCGAAACTTTTCGGAAATTTTCCTTGTCTTACAGCGGATAGGGCCTTATAATTGCGCCCTAATGAGAAGGGGAGTTTCCGGTTAGAAAGCTTCGCTTTTCACATCGCTAATGTCTGCCCTAATCGGCAGACAGCTCCCGAATCGGGGAGGATTAGGGATGGGCTTGAAGCCCATCTTTTTTTTGGTTTTTACGTTTTTTCAGCATGCAAAAAAGTAGCGCAGAAATTGCCCGAATCGTTGAGGAGACCGTGTTAGGTCTCGGCTACGAATTCGTCGAGTTCGAACGCCTGGCCCGGGGCCTGCTTCGTGTAACGATTGATTCGGAACACGAGGGCGGAGTCGGGGTCGACGATTGCGAACGTGTCAGCGACCAACTGACGCGTCTTTTTACGGTCGAAGACATTGACTTTGACCGTCTGGAAATTGCCAGTCCCGGTGTCGACCGCCCGTTAAAGCGCTTTGCCGATTACAAGCGTTTTGTCGGACAAGTGGCGCACGTCGAACTGTTTGAGCCGCTTTATGCGCCGGGATTGCCTGCGGCCGGACGACGCAAGTTTGACGGAAAGATTCTTTCGGTTAACGAAGCAGACGAGACGATTGAATTTTCCATTGAGGAAGTTCCGTTTGCGCGAACACCGTCGGAAGCGGCGCGTGCGAAAAAACTCAAGGGGAAGGTCCCCGTTGCAGTACCGGTTTCGGTGCGGTTTCCCTTCGCGGATGTGGACCGTGCCAATTTGATTGCCCAACTTGACTTTAAAGGAAATAAACGATGAGCCGAGATATGCTCGAGATGGTCGATGTTCTGGCCCGGGAAAAAGAGGTCGATAAGAGTGCCGTTTTCGCTGTTCTGGAAATGGCTCTTGCCAGTGCGGTGAAGAAAGCCCGGTTTCCCGGAGAAGACGCCGATGTCGTTGTCAGCGTGAACACGGAAACGGGCGACTGGACGGCCAAGCGCCGCTGGCTCATCGTCGATGATGCCGCCGGTCTGCAGCAGCCCGATCGAGAGGAAATGTTCTCGGACATTACCGATGAGTACCCGACACTTAAGGTCGGCGATTACATCGAAAAGCCCGTAGAAAACATCAACACGTCGGGTCGTCGTTTTGCCCAGGATGCCAAGCAGGTGATTTTGCAACGCTTGCGCGATGCCGAACGTGAACAGGTCCTCAAGGAATTTTTGGAACGCGGCGAAAAGATTGTCAGCGGTCAGATTAAGCGCGTTGACAAGGAAGGCGCCATTGTGGAAGTCGGGCGCTTAGAGGCTCGCTTGCCGCGCTCGGAAATGATTCCGCGTGAAAATCTTCGCTCCACGGAGCGCGTGCGTGCTTATGTGCTTCGCATTGACGAAACGCCCAAGGGTAAGACCGTGATTTTGTCCCGTTCGTGCCCGGAATTTTTAATTAAGCTTTTCGAACTCGAAGTGCCCGAAATCGAAGAAGGCGTTGTGGAAATTAAGTCCGCGGCGCGCGATCCGGGTGTGCGCGCCAAGGTTTCCGTGATGAGCCACGATAAGCGTGTGGAGCCTGTGGGTACCTGCATCGGGATTCGCGGGTCGCGCGTGACTGCCGTTACTAATGAACTGGCCGGTGAGCGAATCGACGTCGTGCGCTATGACGACAACCCCGTGCAGTACATCGTCGAGGCGTTAAAGCCTGCGAAGGTCAGCAAGGTCGTGGCCGATGAAGAATCCAACTCCATGGATGTCATGGTCGATGAAGATAACCTCGCGATTGCCATCGGAACGCACGGACAGAACGTGCGCCTGGCAACGGAATTGACGGGCTGGCAGATCAACATCATGACGGCCGAAGAAGCCGACAAGAAACACGCCCAGGAAATTGCCGAGGCCAAGGAAGAGTTCATGACGGCTCTTGACATGGACGAAGAGGCGGCCGTTGCTCTGATCGATAGCGGCATTTACAGCTTGGAAGAATTGGCGTACGTGCCCGAGCAGGAAATCATTGATTTGGGCCTATTTGATAAAGAAACCGTTGCGGAACTACGCGATCGTGCCAGAAGCGCATTGCTTTCTCGTGCCTTAAAGCGCGAAGAGAATTTGCGTCAGGCCGATGCAACGCTTTTGGCCGTGCCCGGGATGGATCACGACTTGGCGGCCACGTTAGTCAGTAAAGGTGTCAAGACAGGGGATGATTTAGGGGATTTAGCCAGTGACGAACTCGTCGAAATGACGGGAATTCCGGAGGAACGTGCAAACGCCCTGATTATGGCGGCCCGTGCTTCTTGGACTGACGGCAAGTAAGCCGATTAAGCAGACAGGAAGCCACAGACCCACGAAGGAGAAGGACAATTTATGGCAAATAGCACTGTGACCGATTTCGCCCGGGAATTGCATATCCCGGCTAAGGTCCTTGTCGAGCAACTGCGTTCGGCCGGTATTCCCGTTCAGAGCGAAACGTCGGCCGTGAGTGACGCCGATAAGGCCAAGCTTTTGGAAAAACTCCATACGGAGCGGACGCAAAACGCCAAGCCGCGCAAGATTACGATTATGCGTCGCGAAACGACCACCATTCGTCAGAATGACGGTCAGGGAGGAGCGCACACCATCGAGGTGGAAGTACGGCGCCGTCGTATTTTCGTGAAAAACACACAGGCCGCTCAAGCGGCTCGCGCCGAACTTGAGGCCAAAGCCAAGGCTCAGGTTCAGGCTGCGCTCGATCAAAAGAAGGCGGCGCAAGAAAAGAGTTCGGTCAAGACCGTGACCCCGCCCCCCGCGCCGGCACCTGTAGCGGTCAAGCCCGTGACTCCGGTCAAGGCGCCTCAAGAAAAACCGCAGGAAGTTAAAGCCGAGCCCAAAGTGAAGGCAGCACCTGTGGCGCCTGCGGCCCCCGAGGCACCGAAGGCGGCTTCCGAGGTTGTCAAGCCCGCTCAGAGCCAAAAGGTCGAACCTGTGGCACCCGTGAAGAAACCGGAAACCGCAGCTTCAGCTCAAGCGCCGCAAGGCAAGGTCGGCATCGCAGATAAGCCGCTTGTGAAAGAGGCGAGTAAAGCCCCTGTTAAGCCCGTCAAAGAAACAAAGGGCTCGGTCCCCAAAGCGATTAAACCGACAGCGCCTTCTGCGCAAAAGGTCAAGGAAGATGCCGAGCGCGATGCGGCTCGCCTTAAGGCGCAACAAGAAGCCGAAGCGATTCGTCAGATGCTCGCTCGCCCCAAGGTTGTCTTAAAAGCCAAACCGACGCCGGTTGCCAAACCCGTTGTCAAGGAAGAAAAGAAACCCGATCGTCGCAAGAGTGCCGATGCGCCGAAGTCCGAAGCTCCCAAAAAGGGCGGTTTTAAAAATCACGGTCGCTCCGAGCGCTCCGGTGAAAACGCCTGGGGAGAAGATTCCCGTACGCATCGTGCGCTTAAAACGCGCGGCGCAATTGACGGGGGCAGCGATGAGGATACAAGCTGGCGCTCTCGCTCTAAAAAGCCTAAGCGTGACCGCTCGAATGCGACGCCTGCCGGGCAGGCGCCGGCAGAGCCCATTGTGCGCGAGGTCAGTGTCCCCGAAACGATCTCGGTGGCCGACTTGGCACGCAAGATGGCCGTCAAGGCTACCGAAGTCATTAAGACTCTGATGAAGATGGGGCAGATGGTGACAATCAACCAGATGCTCGATCAGGATACGGCCATGATTGTCGTTGAGGAAATGGGCCACAAGGCTGTTCAGGCTAAGGCCGATGATCCGGAAGCGCTTTTAGGGGAACTGTCGGAGACGACAACAACGTATCCGGAAAAACCGCGTCCTCCGGTTGTGACCATCATGGGGCACGTCGACCACGGTAAGACATCCCTTTTGGACTACATCCGTCGCGCTAAGGTTGCAGCCGGTGAGGCCGGCGGCATCACACAGCACATCGGTGCGTATCACGTGAAAACGCCGCGCGGCATTGTGACATTTCTCGATACCCCGGGGCACGAGGCCTTTACGGCCATGCGTGCTCGCGGTGCGCAGGCCACCGATATCGTCATTTTGGTCGTTGCGGCCGATGACGGTGTCATGCCGCAAACCAAAGAAGCCATTGCTCACGCTAAGGCGGCGAAGGTTCCCTTGGTTGTGGCCATCAATAAGATGGATAAACCGGAAGCCAATCCCGAACGCGTGCGTAATGAGCTCGTGCAAAACGGCGTGATGCCCGAAGAGTTCGGCGGTGACGTGCCGTTTATTCCTGTTTCCGCCAAGACCGGGCTGGGCGTGGATGAATTGCTCGAGAACGTCCTGCTGCAGGCGGAAATGCTCGAACTGAAAGCGCCGGCCGAAGGTCCTGCGAAGGGTCTTGTGATTGAAAGCCGTTTGGATAAGGGCCGCGGTCCGGTTGCGTCCGTTTTGGTTCAGTCGGGCCTACTGAAGAAAGGCGACATTGTCCTTGTCGGTCAGGTCTACGGGCGCGTGCGCGCGATGAATAACGAAATGAGCAAAGCCGTTCAGCAGGCCGGCCCCTCCATTCCGGTGGAAATTCTCGGCTTGTCGGATGTTCCGCAAGCTGGCGACGTTCTCTTGACCGTGCCCGATGAGAAGAAGGCTCGCGAAGTGGCGCTTTTCCGCCAGAGTCGAAACCGCGATGTGCGATTGGCTAAGCAGCAAAGCGCACGCCTTGACAGTGCCTTTAACCAAAACGGTGACGTCAAGACGCTTTCCGTGATTATTAAAGCCGACGTTCAGGGCTCGCAAGAGGCTATTTCCGCCGCCTTGCAGAAGCTTTCGACCGATGAAGTGCGTGTTCAGGTTGTCTATAGCGCCGTCGGCGGTATTTCGGAAACGGATGTGAACCTGGCGGCTGCAAGCCACGCCATTATCATCGGATTTAACGTGCGTGCCGATGCCATGGCCAAGAAGACGGCCGAAACCGACGGCATTGAAATTCGTTACTACAACATCATTTACGATGCTATTGACGACGTGAAGGCGGCCATGAGCGGCATGCTCGCTCCCGAGAGAAAGGAAACCGGTATCGGACTCCTTGAAATTCGGCAGACGATTCATGTTCCGAAGGTCGGCCTTATTGCCGGGTGCCGCGTTCTCGAAGGCGTCGTGCGTCGCAACGCCAGTGCACGACAGCTTCGCAACAATGTGGTAATCTGGACCGGAGAACTTGCCAGTTTGAAGCACTTCAAGGATGATGTTCGTGAAGTACAAGCCGGCAACGAATGCGGTCTGTCTCTGAAGGGACACGATGATATTCAAGTCGGCGATCAACTGGAGATCTTCGAGGTGACGGAAGTCGCTCGTACTCTTTAACGGAGACGCCTATGAAAGAGACCAAACCCGGACGCAGTATCCGCATTGCCGATCAGATTGCCCGAGACTTGGCGGAAATCATTCCGCGCGAGTTGCGTGATCCCCGCATCGGTCTTGTGACGATTACCGGATGTGAAATCACACCGGACTATGCACATGCCCGTGTGTTCTTTACGGTCCTCGGGACGGACCCCGAAGTCAGTGAAGCCGGGCTCAATGCCGCTGCCGGACGTCTGAGAAATCTCATTTTCCGCAAGATGACGATTCACACGGTTCCGACCTTGCATTTCGTGCACGATGCTTCGGTTGCGCACGGCTTTGCCATGGACCGCGTCATCAAGGAAGCGATGGACGTGACGCGTGCCGGCGAACAAAAGGCCGGCGCCGATTCTGTAGATCATGGGAAGTAAAGGAGAGACCGTCGACGGCGTGTTGCTCTTGGATAAGCCTGAATCGATGAGTTCGAACTGGGCTTTGCAGCTTTCACGCCGTCTTTTAAATGCACAAAAAGCCGGACATACCGGAACGCTCGATCCGATGGCAACCGGCCTGTTGCCGCTTGCCTTCGGGAACGCAACGAAGTTTTCGGCCGATTTGTTAAAGGCCGATAAAAGTTATATTGCGCGGATGAAGTTCGGTGAGCGAACCGATACGCTCGATAAAACCGGGGTTGTGACGCAAACAAGTGATGTGCGTCCGACCATGGGTGAAATTGAGGCGCTTATTCCTGAGTTTACGGGAGTCATTTCGCAACGACCTCCGATGTACTCGGCCATCAAGCGCGACGGGAAAAATTTGTATGAACTTGCGCGGCGAGGCATCGAAGTGACGCGCGAGGCGCGTCAGGTTTGCGTCAAACGCTTGGCTCTGATTTCGTATGAGAATGGGGAGCTGACCTTTGAGGCGGATGTCAGCAAGGGCACGTACATTCGCGTTCTTGCCGATGACTTGGCGACGCGACTTGGGACGTGTGCTCACTTAACGGCATTGCGGCGCACACGGGTCGGGGATTTAAGTATTGACGATGCCGTGCCTTTTTCCGAGCTCGACGACAAAACTAAGAGCATCGAGCAAAAGCGGCAACTATTAAAGGGGGCAGATTTTCTGTTGCAGAGTCTGCCCGCATTGAATTTAACGGAATTGCTGGCAAGGCGCCTGGAAAACGGCCAGAGGCTCGCAATTCGACAGGACCTGCGCGGTCAGGCGAGAGCCTACGGCCCGGGGAACCGTTTATTAGGGGTGGTCAGGGTTGATGAACACGGAGTGGTTCATCCTGTCCGCTTGATTACATTTTTGGGAAATACCGAGAACAATTCGGGAAAGAAGACACTATGACACGAGCGATTCGCAATATTGCAATCATTGCCCACGTAGACCACGGTAAGACAACGATGGTCGATAAGTTGCTCCAATGCGCCGGAACCTTCCGAGAAAATCAGCAGGTCGATGAGCGCGTGATGGATAGCGGAGATATCGAAAAGGAACGCGGGATTACGATTCTCGCTAAAAACTGTGCCGTCGAGTACGAGGGAATTCACATTAACATCATCGATACACCGGGGCATGCCGATTTCGGCGGCGAAGTCGAACGCGTCCTGTCGATGGTCGACGGTGTGTTGCTCCTAGTCGATGCGGTCGAAGGCCCGATGCCGCAGACGCGTTTTGTTACGCGTAAGGCCTTAGCTGCCGGCTTAAAGCCCATTGTCGTCATCAATAAGATCGATCGCGTCGGTGCTCGCCCCGAGTGGGTCGTCAACCAGACGTTCGATTTGTTTGACAAGCTCGGAGCGACCGAAGATCAGCTCGACTTCCCGGTCATTTACGCATCGGCCTTAGCCGGCTATGCCGGTTACACACCGGATGTGAAGGAACTTGAGAAGATCGGCAACATGAAGGCCATTTTCGACACCGTCATTAAATACGTCCCTGTGCGTGAAGACAATGCCGATGCACCGCTTCAGCTGCAGATTTGTTCCTTGGATTACAACAGTTATGTCGGCAAAATCGGTATCGGCCGCGTGCACCGCGGACGCATTAAGGCCGGTGAACCCGTGGCGTTAATGGACGGCCCGGGGAGCACGCCCCGACAGGTCAAAGTCGGACAGATCCTGCAATTTGAGGGTTTGGATCGCAAAGTTGTTAATGATGCACAAGCGGGCGACATTGTTCTTATCAACGGCATTGATGATTTGAATATCGGCACGACGATTACCGATATCGAGCATCCCGAAGCGCTTCCGATGCTCAAGGTCGATGAGCCGACACTTACGATGACCTTTATGGTCAACACGTCGCCTTTGGCCGGCAAGGAAGGTAAATATGTCACGAGCCGTCAGATTCGCGAACGCTTGGAGCGGGAACTTAAGAGTAACGTTGCCATGCGCATGCGCGAAACCGGCGATGAGACGATGTGGGAAGTGTGCGGACGCGGTGAGTTGCATTTGACGATTCTCATTGAGAACATGCGTCGCGAAGGCTATGAACTCGCTGTCGGTCGTCCGCGCGTGCTCCTTAAGGAAGTAAACGGCGTCAAACAGGAACCCTATGAGCAACTCTCGGTTGACGTGGAAGAAGTGCACCAGGGCGCCGTTATGGAAGAACTCGGTCGCCGTAAGGGAGACCTTCTTGACATGCAATCGGATAGTCGCGGACGCGTGCGCCTGGAGTACCGCATTCCGGCTCGGGGCCTCATCGGCTTTCAGTCGATGTTCCTGACGATGTGCCGCGGAACGGGCATCATGAGCCACGTGTTCGATTCGTACGGACCGATTAAGCAGGGCGATGTCGGCGAGCGTCGGTCCGGAGCCATTATCAGTCAAGATAACGGCGCGGCCGTGGCCTATGCTTTGTGGAAGATTCAGGAACGCGGACGCCTCTTTGTCAGCCCGGGTGACCCCTTGTACGAGGGCATGATTATCGGCGAACACTCCCGCGAAAACGACATTGTCGTTAACCCGATTCGCTGTAAGCAGTTGACGAACATTCGCGCTTCCGGTACCGATGAGGCTATTCGCTTGGTGCCGCCCGTGACATTGACACTCGAGAGCGCCGTTGAGTTCATTAACGACGATGAGCTCGTGGAAATTACGCCCAAGTCGATTCGTTTGCGCAAGCGTTGGCTCAAGGAATTCGAGCGTCGCCGTGCGGCACGTGTCGAACGTGAGGAAAACGGCGAACAAGAGGCCTGATTTTCATGGCAAAGAAACTGCCCGCACTGTGCCCGTGCGGGTCCGGAAGGACTCTGGCGGCCTGTTGCGGGCGTTTTATTAATGAGGGAATGATTCCTCCGAGCGCCGTCGCCCTGATGCGAAGTCGCTACAGCGCCTTTGCTCTTAATCGTGAAGATTGGCTTCGCTTGACGTGGGCCAAGGAAACGTGCCCGGCTGAGACTTTGATTGACCCTGCGGTCAAATGGATCGGTCTTACGGTCAAAAACGAAACGCCAATCGATGCGACGCATGCCACAGTTGAGTACATTGCCCGCGGTCGTGCGGGCTCGACCGGCGCTTTTCGACTGCATGCCGTCTCTCGGTTTGAAAAGCGCGAGGGACGCTGGTTTTATGTCGATGACAAGGAACACAGTCAATCGTGAGTAAGTTGCCCTACAGTAAATGGCGCTTTTGCGTGGCGCCGATGCTCGACTGGACGGACAAGCACTGTCGGTATTTTCATCGGACCCTGACGAAGTGTGCGCGCCTTTATACGGAAATGGTGACGGCGCCGGCCCTTATCTTCGGCGACCGGAATCGCTTTTTAAGTTTTAATGCAGCCGAACACCCCGTTGCCTGTCAGATCGGAGGCAGTGACCCGGCGCAATTAGCCCAAGTTGCCGCATGGATTGACCAGGCCGGGTACGATGAAATTAACCTGAATTGCGGGTGTCCTTCCGAGCGCGTCCAAAAAGGGAGTTTCGGCGCCTGTCTGATGCTCGATCCGACACTTGTCGCCGAGTGCTTTAAGGCCATGAAAGAGGCGACCGATATTGATGTCACAATCAAGCATCGTGTCGGCGTGGACGGTCGGGACGATTACGATTTCGTGCGCGATTTTGTCGGAACTCTCTTTGATGCCGGATGCCGAACCTTTATTGTCCACACACGCTCGGCGTGGCTTAAGGGCTTAAGTCCGAAAGAAAACCGCGAGGTTCCCCCATTACGACGCGAGTACGCCGCAACTCTTAAGAAAGACTTTCCCGAGGCACAGATTGTCATTAACGGGGGCATTCATGATTTGGGATTGGCCGAGGAGTTACTTGAGGGTGTTGACGGCGTCATGCTCGGACGCGAGGCTTACACCAATCCGTGGATTCTTTCCGATGTCGATGCCAGGCTTTTCGGGCGCAAAAATGAGCCGGTGACCCGCGAGACCGTCATTGAAGAAATGACCGCCTATCTAAAGGTACAGTACCCGAAAGATCCGCGCGTGTTGCGCGGGACGGCGCGGCACATGCTCGGCCTATTAAACGGCCTTGCCGGCGCCAAAGCCTGGAGACGCTTTCTTTCCAATCCGCTTGCCTATGAGCGCTATAAAACCGAAGTTTTGCGCGAGGCGTTTGCCAGAGCCGGTTGGCGGGAAAGCTGCGATGAGAATTCCCGTTTCGATGACGACGAGTTTTCCGGTTTTTAAGCAGATGCTGACGGGTGCGATGCTCCCGCTAACATCCATTGCCAGGCCGGAATGACCGGGATTCGGATGCCGTTGATTTGCAGAGTTTCCCGGTCGCCCATGGTCAAAATGAGGCACTGCGTATTCGGCCGAAACGAGAGGAAGTGCTCCAAGGACGATGTTTCGCGCTGATAGGTCTTTTCGCTTTTTCTTAACTGCCAACACACCTGAACGGCCAGATTTTCACTCGGGGCATAAAAGTCCACCTTGGCATGAGCGTCAGCGTAATAAAACACATTGGCTTGTCCGTAACGGCGCAGGAGTTCGAGCGCCACGGCGTTTTCCAAAAGTGCGGTGTCGTAGCGCTCCGGGTATGTAGCCAGAAGCCCGGTGTCCGAAAAGTAGTATTTCACGGCCTTAAGTCGCTCGGTGAGCTTTCCGTAGGCATTGGCAATCGGAAACAGTAAAAATGCTTCCTTCATAGAAATGCCGCGAGGAAACTTGCGACTTTAGTCGCGAGAGGAATCGCGGCAAAGCTTGATTTTGAAGGGCT
>UQUS01000010.1 GCA_900544335.1 uncultured Sutterella sp. | reverse complement strand
TGGGCTCCGTCGGGAGTGAGTTTGAATGAGAAACCTTTGCGTATCCACATGAAGGCATTATATGAAGTCTGCGCCTGTCTTGCGCGGCTTATATCCACGCCCTGAACGACGGGGCCTTACGCCGCTGTCGGTAAAAATTATTAAAATCCTCTGTAAATTTCGCCCGGACACAATAAACTGCGCGCCGCGTTTTATTTGTGTTTAACCCACCTTTTCCGGACAGGTTCATGCAACACAGTCTTCCGCTTATTTCAACGCTCGCCATTGCTTTCGGCCTGGCGCTTATTTTCGGGTTTTTAGCCGAACGTTTTAAGGTGCCGGCTCTTGTCGGTTATCTTTTAGCCGGCATCATGTGCGGTGCTCATACGCCCGGACCCGTGGCCGATATGGAACTTGCGAGCCAACTCTCTGAAATCGGCGTCATGCTGTTGATGTTCGGTGTCGGTTTGCACTTTTCGCTTTCCGACCTACTTCGCGTTAAAAACATTGCCGTCCCGGGCGCCGTCTTGCAGATGACCATTGCAACGGTTTTGGGGGCGCTTTTTGCCATCGAAGTCTGGAACTGGACTTTTGCCCAGGCGCTTGTCTTCGGACTGTGCTTGTCGTGCGCTTCGACAGTGGTGCTTCTTAAAGCCTTGGAACTACACGGACACCTTAAGACCTACGACGGACAAATCTCCGTCGGCTGGCTTGTCGTTGAAGACATCGCGACGGTGTTGATTTTGGTTCTCCTGCCGCCTGTGGCGCAGATTCTCGCAGGAGGCCACGGGGGAGTTGCCTTAAGTGCCTCGGAGACCCTTTGGATTGTGGGCTTTACGCTTCTGCGCGTTGTGGCCTTTGTGGTTCTCATGCTCGTTGTCGGACAAAAGCTGATTCCCTGGGCGCTCATTCAAGTCGCAAAGACCGGTTCGCGTGAGCTTTTTACGCTCTCGATTCTCGCGTGCGCCATCGGCATTGCCTTCGGGGCATCCGTTGTCTTTGACGTCAGTTTCGCCCTCGGAGCCTTCTTTGCCGGGATGGTTTTGCAAGAAAGTAAATACGCGCACCGGGCGGCTAAAGACTCCATGCCCTTGCAAGATGCTTTCTCGGTCCTATTTTTCGTGGGCGTCGGGATGATGCTCGATTGGCACGTTCTTTTGACCGACCCCGTGGCTATTCTTTGCATGCTTGCGATTATTATTTTCGGTAAAGGCATTACGGCCTTTATCCTCGTGCACGCCTTAAAGTACCCGCTACACACATCGCTTACGGTTGCGGCAGCCTTGGCGCAAATCGGTGAATTTTCTTACATCCTCGCGGCTCAAGGCATCGCCCTTAAGATGGTCGATACGCACCTAATGAGTATGATTGTTGCCGCGTCGATTTTCTCGATTGCCTTAAACCCCTTTGTCTTTAAGGCCATTCCCTTTGTCCGCAAATACCTCTTACGGTACTTTGCCTGGGCGCGTGCCGCCGCGATGATCACCGACCGGTACTCGGAGCTCCCGCAAGAAACCGATCGGCGCTTCCTGTCGGGGCAAACGATTTTGGTCGGCACGTGTGCTGTCAATGACATCCTCTCGGCAACACTTTTCCGAAACCACGTTCCCTTCGTGAGCATTGTGGAAAATGCCGAGCAGGCACAAGCGATGCGCGATAAGAAACTTGCCGTCATCACGGGCGATCCCTCCGACCCGATGGTTCTCGTGCAGGCGCATATCATCACGGCCACACTTTTGGTGATTTCGGGCGTCGATCCTGTGACGGCCCTTAAAATTGCCGAGACGGCCAAGCAACTTAATCCTTCGCTTAAAATAGTCATACGCGCCGAGCAAAGTGCCCTTGCCGAACACTTGGCCGAAGATCAAAAGGTCGGGGAGTTTGTCTTCGATACCGACTCGGTGAGCGATTCGCTGTATCGTAAGATTTTGGCGCACTATGCGGCCGAAGAGGGCGATGACGACGACAATGAGGACGAGACAGCAGCGCGAGCCCCGGCTCAGGCTCAGACCTAAGAAGTTTTTTAAGTAAAGAGGGAGACGTACATGACAGTCAGTGTGCCGACACTGTGGCTTATTGCCGCGGTGGTTTTGGGACTATCCGAACTCCTTGTCGGAACCTTTTATCTCCTCTTGCTGGGCGTTGCGGCCTTAGTCGGAGCCTTGGCAGCGTTTGCCGGCTTTGCCCTTGAAATCCAGTGTCTGATTGCAGCGGCCGTCGTTCTCGTGGGCGGTGTCATTCTTGCTCGCTATCGCGCCCACCACAAAAAGGATGCGCGAGGACTGGCGAACGACAATTTGGATATCGGACAGACCGTGACGGTCGCGCATTGGAATGAAGACGGCACGGCCTGTGTTTCCTATCGCGGAGCGCAGTGGAAGGTGCGTACGGAGCATCAGAGCGAAAGAACACCGGGTATCTTCACGATTGTCGGCGTTACCGGTTCCGTATTGGTTTTAAAACGACGTGAGTCAAACGTTCGGGAGGACACGTAAATGAGCGGCTTGATGGTTGTTGCACTGATTCTTTTGATTGCAGCCTGTGTTTTTGCCTGGCAGGGTGTGGCCGTGGTTCCGCAGCAAACGGCTTGGGTCGTCGAGCGCCTCGGAAAATTTCATGCGGTGTTAAACCCGGGACTCAATTTCATCATTCCCTTTGTCGACCGTGTAGCCTACAAGCACAGTCTTAAGGAAGTGCCCCTTGATACCCCGAGTCAAGTCTGCATTACCAAGGATAATACCCAGCTTACGGTAGACGGCGTCCTTTACTTCCAAGTGACCGACCCGCAACGCGCGAGCTACGGCACGAGTAACTACATCATTGCGATTACGCAGCTCGCGCAGACAACGTTGCGTAGTGTCGTCGGGCGCATGGAATTGGATAAAACGTTCGAAGAGCGTGATGTCATTAACCGCGATGTGGTCTCGGCGATTGACGAAGCGGCTCTTAATTGGGGTGTGAAGGTTTTGCGTTATGAGATCAAAGACTTAACACCGCCTGCTGTGATTTTGCAGGCCATGCAGCGCCAGATTACCGCCGAGCGTGAAAAAAGAGCCGTCGTTGCCGCCTCCGAAGGCCGCAAAATCGAGCAGATTAACCTTGCGACCGGTGCCCGGGAAGCGGCCATTGCCAAATCCGAAGGGGAAAAGCAGGCACAGATCAACCAAGCCGAAGGTCAGGCGGCGGCCACCCTGGCCGTTGCCACAGCCACGGCCGAGGCCCTTCGCCGTGTGGCCGATGCCGTAAGTTCTCCCGGCGGCATGAGTGCGGTTAATTTTGACATCGCTCAAAAATACGTCGATGCATTTGCCAAAATGGCCAAGGAAGGCAATACCCTTGTGGTTCCGGCCAATCTAAGCGACCTTGCAACGCTCATTACCTCGGCCATGAGTATGGTCAAAAGCGGCCAGGGCGACTTAAAAAATCTTCCGAAGCTTTAAAGAGATACGTAATGGCACAATCCGGCAAAAAAAATCGGACATCTCACGCGCGCTTTGATTTAAACGATGTGCGCGTGGTTTATACGATTTTCTTTCATTCCGTGGAACTGATGATCGATACCGCCGAGCAGGCGATGCAGAATCGCCTCTCTGCGCAAGAGGTTACCACTCGTTTTCTCAATCTTATGGACAGTTTGGTGGGAATTTTCCTCGGGAAAGATTCCGAATACATCCCGATTGAAGGTTGGAACGGGCCGGCTCTCGGAAGAAGCCTACGGTGCACACTCGCAATCCCGCTCATGGCGCTTTCCGATAAAGATCGTGAGCTTTTCAGTGACGATGAATCGGTTGTTGTCTATGCCGTTAATACCTTTGTCAAGGAAGTTCAGGATTTTATCGGTCAGTTAGCCGAGCATGACCTTGAGATGACAGAGGACGATGCACGCGATTACCACGACTTGTGTCTGAAGTGGACCTTGCGCTTTATGCCGCCGGGCACCAAGTTCGAAAACACTTAAAGGAGTGTGTTGTGCCGTGCCCGTGCTCCAATTCGCGTTGCGGGTGTGATTTTTCCACGCGGGAAAAAGGAAAACCCGACCTCTCTTCGATTGAAGTGGTCTCGGACATTTTTTTCGAAGCGGCACGAAAAACCGCCGGGCGCCTCCGTGCGCTTGAAGAGGGGACGTTAAGTCCCGAGGAACTTGCTGCGGCGCAGGAGCATTTAGCCGACTGGATCGGTGCGACGTTTTCCGGAAAAAACCGCCACTACGGATCCTCGGAAGATTGGAACCCGGCGGGTCTTGCCTCCTACGCGCGACGTCTTTTGGCCGATGAAATGCGCCGGGTCGTCGGTTTTGTTCCGAGTGACGATACGGAAACGATTTTTGCCGTCGCCTTGATTTACAGGCGTGACCTGGAAAGCGCCCTGGATAGCCATGTTAAGAGCGGGGGCGATGCGGCCTCTTTTGCACTTTCGGCCGCGTCCGTCGATCTGATCCATCGGTGGTCACGTCTGATGACCGGAGCGCCCGTAGAGCTTTTGCTTCGCCGCTAAAATACGAGGGGCAGATTTTTCTTTTAAAGGGAGTGTTGTATGGAATTTTTTACGTATCGCAATCCGACGGAACTGATGTTCGGACGCGGGGCACACACTAAAGCCCCGAAAGCCTTTGTCGACGGATACGGAGCGAAAAAAGCACTTCTGGTGTACGGACGGGGGTCGGCCGTGAAGTCCGGACTGATCGATGCCGTGAAGGAGGCCTCTGAGGATGCGGGTCTGGCCCTTGTGGAAAAAGGGGGTGTGCAGCCCAATCCCACTATCGAATTTGTGCGCGAGGCGCTTGAGTTGGCCCGAAGCGAGGGCATCGACAGCGTCCTTGCCGTCGGGGGCGGAAGCGTCATCGATACCGGCAAGACCGTTGCTGCTGCGTTTTCCTATGAAGGGGACCCCTGGGACTTTTTCTCCGGGAAAGCCCAAGTTAATAAGGTCCTTCCCTTGGCGGCTGTTCTCACGATCCCGGCGGCCGGGTCCGAGCAAAGTAAACGCGCCGTCATCACAAACGGCGACAAGAAGCTCGGGATGGGCAATGACTGCTTGCGTCCGAAATTGGCAGCGATTAACCCCGAGCTTTTCTTTACGCTTCCTGCTAATCAAGCGGCAGCGGGCATTTTCGACATGATGAGCCACATCATGGAGCGGTACTTCACGAAGACCCCCGATGTGGAATTTACGAGCACGGAAGCCGAAGGGGCCCTGCGCGTGATTATGGAAAACGCACTCAAGATTAAAGACAATCCCAAGTCTTATGCTGCTTGGGCGGAAGTGGCCTTGGCCGGTACCTTTGCGCACTGCGGATTTTTCGGGCTCGGACACGAAGAGGATTGGGCTTGCCACGGCATGGAACACGCCTTGTCGGGCTGGGTCGATACGATTACCCACGGAGCCGGATTGGCAATCCTCACGCCTGCGTGGATGCGCTACGTTTGGAGTGAGGATCCCGAGCGCTTCGTGCGTTTTGCCGAGCGTGTGATGGGCGTAACTCCCATGGCGACCGATGAGGCCACGATCAAACTCGGGATTGCAAAGCTCTTTGCCTTTATCCAGCAAATGGGTCTGCCGACTGCCATTCATGAGGTGACAAGTGAGAAACCCGATTTTGAGCATCTCGCGGACCTTTCATTCGGGAAAGGTCACTTGGGCGGCTTTAAGAAATTAACGCATGAAGATGCCGTCAACATCTTTCAAAGCGTCATTTAGTGTTTCTCCATGACCGAATCCGGGGATACCGAAAAGAGTGACGTGCTCGCAACCTATGCCCGGGCACGGTGCAAGCGCGGTATCGGTCTTGTTCGACTTAAACAAGATTGTCCCGAGGAGTACGACGCCTTCTTACGCGTTGCGCTTTTCTTTGCATCGGACGGAGCTCAGGCGCACTCTTTCTCCCCCGACGCGCTTTGCGCTTTTTTAACGACTTTTCTACGTGGGGAAGGTTCTTGGGTTAAGGCCGAGGCCCCCGAGCTCCTTGAAGCCCTTGAGCACGAGGGCTATGTCACGCAAAACAAGGGCTCGTATCACGTGACAGCGCGTCTGGGGTTAACGCTCACGCTTTCCGAAGTTCTCGCTTTTTTAGAAAACGAAGCAAACCGAATGCAGCGGCAAAAGCAGCAAATTCGAGCGATGCTGCAAGAAAAAAATCGCCGCATCAATGCAAAACCGATAGAGCCC
This sequence comes from uncultured Sutterella sp., assembly GCA_900544335.1. Taxonomy (GTDB): domain Bacteria; phylum Pseudomonadota; class Gammaproteobacteria; order Burkholderiales; family Burkholderiaceae_F; genus Duodenibacillus. The sequence continues at coordinate 53,052 of UQUS01000010.1, read as the reverse complement.
GCAGACGACGCCTTTGATGAAGCGATGATGCGTGAGGCGTTAAAGGAAGCGCAAGTGGCGTACGAAGAGGGCGAGGTTCCCGTTGGCGCTGTCCTAACTTGCGGCAAAACCCTTATTGCCCGTGATCACAACCGCGTCATCGCAACGCACGACGCCACGGCGCATGCCGAGATGCGTGTTTTAAAGACCTCTCTTGACACCTTTAACTCCGAGCGCTTGCCGCCCGAGACGACGCTTTATGTGACGCTTGAACCGTGTCCCATGTGTGCCGGTGCGCTTTTGTTGGCACGCGTGTCGCGCGTGGTGTGGGGAGCATCCGATAGGCAAGCGGGTGCCATGGGCTCGCGCTTATTGCTCCAGGACGCTGCCTTGCTTAACTGGAAAGCGCGCACGACGAGCGGCGTTTTAAAAGGAGAGTGTGAGGCACTCTTAGGTGAGTTTTTTTCTCGTGTTCGTGAGAAAAAGGAAGATTACTGATGCAATCGAATCCCGTCTTAACACTCATCGCTCCCTCGCGCGCCTTGGTGGTCAAAGACACCCTTGATGCCATTGACGAGAAGCGCTTAGAAGTTATTAAAAATGCGCTTACAAATCTCGGCTGGTCCGTGCAAGAAGCCGAGAACCTTCGCTCCCTCGATCACCGCTTTGCCGGAAGCGATGCGGAGCGCGCCCGGGCACTGGAAGCGGTCCTGACAGACGGGACGACGGACTTGGCTCTTGCGCTCCGAGGCGGGTACGGGGCTTCGCGCCTCTTGCCGCTTTTGAATTGGGATGCGCTTTCCGATTCGACGGTGCCTTTCGCCGGTTTTTCCGACGGTACGGCACTCCTTCTTGCGCTCCTTGCCAAGCTCGGAAAGGGCGGGTGGCTCGCGCCGTGCGCAAATGCATTTGATATGCAATGCAATGCAAGAGACACGGCCTTTTGTCAGGCGTTTCAAAGTAAAGATTTTCACTTGACCGTTAAGGCAACGTCAGGCGCCTATCAAAACCCCGAAGCGTTTGCCGCAAAGGGCCTGCTTTGGGGCGGAAACCTTTCGGTGCTCGTGAGCCTACTCGGAACGCCGTATTTCCCGAACGTACAAGGCGGAATCTTATTTTTGGAAGATGTGGCAGAACCGGCGTACCGCATTGAACGGGCTTTATTGCAACTTATGTATGCCGGCGTCCTTGCCTCGCAAAGCGCCGTCATTCTCGGTGATTTCACAGGTTCGGAACGAGGGGCCGGTGTGGGGGCGGGGCACTTCGGGCTAAGGGATGTCATCGACTCCATGCGCCGAATTCTCAAGGTCCCGGTGTTAACCGGATTTCCGCTCGGCCACGTTCCTACGTGCGTGACGATTCCGACGGGTGTGGTCGGCGACGTTGCCCTTCGTGGCGGCACCTGGACTCTTCATGCCGACGTCACGAAGATTTTGCCGAAAACGGCCCCTTAAAGGAGTAAGTTATGCGTCTTGTCCCATCGATTAAACGCCTCTTCGGCTGGAGTCCGGTGCGGTATGCCTCGCGCGTGCTCGTAGCGCAAATCGGCCAGTCCCTTCGTCTTCAGACCGTAAGCCTTGTGAGCCAAGCGCTCGGCATTTCGGTGGTCGTTTTTTATTTTTACGGAACTCTTTCGCATGAACTGGTGATCGGGTGGGCCGTGGCAGCTCTTCTCGCGCTTTGGGGGGCCGTGCACTTTCGGCGGCGCTTTCGCAGTGACTGCAATCGAGAAAAGCACGTGCGAAGGTGGCTTCGCGCGTGGATGCTTGTGGCTGTGGTTTCGGGCCTCGTGTGGGGCTTTGCGGGCTCGGCGTTTCTAGCCCCGAAAAACCCGATTGACGAAGTCGTCATCGTCACGGTCATTGTCGCGATTGTGTTTGCTTCCTGGCCCGTGTTTTCCTGCTGGCTTCCGAGTTTGACATCCTTTACCTTATTGGCGTTAACGCCGATGTTTTTCGGGATTGCCGCCGCTTACGGCATCGGACAAGTCTTTACGTGTTTAACGCTCATTGTCATCACGTCCTTTGTCCTTTATTCAGGGCGGCGCTTAAATGAAATTGTCGTGCTTTCGGTCATTCGCAACGTGCAAAACGAGCGCCTCGTGACGCGTCTGAAGGCCGAAAAAGCCCTCGCCGACAGCGCGCGACGCGCCACAGCCGAGGCTACCGAAATGCGCACGCAATTTTTTGCCGGCGCCAATCACGATTTGCGCCAACCCTTGCAGGCGCTCGGCATTTATTTGCAACTGCTTAAGGGGCGACTTATCGGCCCGGATAAAGAGGCGCTCGAGCAGATCGAAACCTGCGCCACGGCAATTTCAACGCTCGTCGGTCAGGTTTTGGAAGTCAGCCGCATTGAGTCCGGGCAAATTGCCGTTACCGTCGAGCGCATTCATCTGACGGAACTTTTCGAAGACCTTGCGGCCGAGTTTTCCGTGCTGTGTGAAAACAAGGGCCTTGCGTTTCGGGTTGTTCCGCTTTCCGTGGCCCTCGACTGCGACCGCACGCTCCTTGAAAGAATCTTAAGAAATCTTTTAACCAATGCCGTGCGCTATACGAAAACGACCGTCTCGCTCGTGGCATGCGACATCGGTCAAGGACGCATACAAATTGCCGTGACCGATGACGGACCGGGCATCGATCCGGCGGAAAAAGGTCGGATTTTCGAAGCTTTTTTTCGCGGCAAAAAAGCTAAGGGTAAGACCCAGGGCTACGGGCTCGGTCTATCCATTGTCAAGGGCTTAGCTTCTCGCCTTTCGATTCCGCTACGCGTGGAAAGTACGGTCGGAAAAGGCTCGGCATTTATCCTCACGTTCCTTGCCGACCCCGTGGCGCAAGGGCAGGGAAGGACGCCGCACAAGGTCGCCGGTGAATCCTTACGACCTGTTTCCGGGACCGTTGCGCTTTTAGAAGATAACGAAATTGTGCGCACGGCCTTGGAAGCGGTGCTTAAAAGCCTCGGCGCCACGGTGATTTCTTCGGCCGAGCCCGATTCGGTCTTTGTCGAGCGCGTGATTCGGGAAGCCCAGGCCGGAACCTTGACGGCCGTTGTGAGCGACTTTAACCTCGGGGACGGATTTCCGAACGGTCTTGAGACCATCTTTCTTGTAGCGACGACCGTCAATAAAGCCGTGCCGAGCATTCTTTTGACGGCCGTGGCCGAAGAAGAGATTCGCGCAGCCTACGAAAAACTCGATAAAAAGGCTTTTGAAACGACCTTTCCCATGCCGCTTTTACTGCAAAAGCCCGTGACGGCCGAGCTTCTTGCCGCGACCTTGCAAAGCGCTATGGATAGGCAATCGCGCTAAAGAAGGATTTCGTATCCGGCTTTCTGGGCGGCAATGAGAGCTTGCGTGCGGTTATTGGCATGAAAGGCCCGATAAATTGCCGTGACGTGTGTTTTGACGGTTCCTTCCGATAAATTAAGTTCCCGGCAAATGCTTTTGATCGGAAGCCCGCGCGCAAGGCACAGTAAAACGTCCTTTTGGCGATCTGTAAGGCGCACGTCCGGGGCATTGTCTTTGAGTGTGGCGTTGTCGATAAATTTCTTTTTCTGCGCCTCCGAGAGCAGTTTCATCGGCACATACACGCCTCCTTTGAGCACCAAGTCGACGGCCTTCGTAAGCGTATCGGTCTCAAGACTCTTGGGGACAAAGCCGGCTGCGCCGAGCCGTAACACCTGCGAGACTTGCTCGGGGTCGGTAATACCCGATAGCACAAGAATTTTTAAGGTCGGATTTTGCCGCACGAGTTCTTCGAGTAGCTCCGTGGGCTTTTCGACATCAGGAAGTGAAAGATCGAGAATCAGAAGATCGGTGGCCGAGCCGTAAAGCGCAACAAGGCTTCGCGCCTGGTCGGCTGTCGTTCCCGTGTGCACGACGGAGTCCGGAAATTTTGTTTTCAGAAGAAAACGTAATCCTTGTACAATCAATGTATGGTCGTCAACAACAAGAAAGTGCCTGGCGCTCATGTCGGTCTCCGGTCAATCACAATGCGGTTTTTTTCGGCGATTGTAATCCCTCGCACTCGAACATTAAAATACGCACGAGATTTACGCACTCGTTGATTTCCTTTCACACAAACGTTCCATGAGCTGGATTACACGCATCCTTCCGAAATTTTCTTCTTCCGATAACGGCACCAAGCGCCGTAGTCCCATCCCGAGCGGTGTGTGGACCAAGTGCCCGCATTGCGATCAGGTTTTGTACAACGAAGACCTTGTCGAATCGCTCATGGTCTGTCCCAAATGCGGCGAACACATGCGCCTTTCGGCCAAGGAGCGCTTACAGTGCTTTCTAGACCGCAAAGGTCCGCATGAAGAAATCGGCGGCTCGGTCGCGCCGTGTGATCCCTTGGGGTTTGTCGACAGTAAGCCTTATCCCGAGCGTATCGCCGTGTATCAAGCCAAGACCAAAGAAACCGATGCCTTGATTGTCATGCGCGGTACCCTTGTGAACGAACCGATTGTTGCGGCCTCTTTTGACTTCGGATTTATGGGGGGTTCCATGGGAAGCGTCGTCGGTGAGCGCTTCGTGCGGGGTGTCAAACGCGCGCTTGAAGAAAAAATCCCCTTTATCGTCTTTTGTGCAAGCGGCGGCGCGCGCATGCAAGAAGGGCTTATCAGCCTCATGCAGATGGCAAAAACCAATGCGGCCGTTGCCGACCTTCACCGAGCAAAGATTCCCTATATCAGTGTCCTGACTGACCCGACGATGGGGGGCGTGTCGGCTTCGTTCGCCTTTATGGGCGATGTGGTTATCGCTGAGCCCGGGGCCCTGATCGGGTTTGCCGGACCCCGTGTGATCGAGCAGACCGTGCGGGAAAAACTTCCCGACGGCTTTCAGCGGGCTGAAAAACTTCTTGAACTCGGGGCACTCGATATGATTGTCGATCGGCGCAACATGCGTAGCGTTGTCTTTCAGATTCTCGACATTCTCGGTAAGAGCGATAAAAGCTCACTGTAAGGGATCTTGTGACGCCATTAGGGCGAGCTCCGGGTCGGGCGCGGTTTCGCGTTTCCTTTTCCTAAAAAATGCGTAAGTAGGTGTTACGGATGCTGCGTCTTTTAAAAATTGCATCGTTTAGGCATCGTGCTTTTTGCTAGACTGCGCGAGACATATTTAGGATAACGCCCTTATGCGTTTTCCGACTTTCTTTTATTCGGGCAAAAGTACACGTTTATGGCCAATCGAATCTATCGCATTACCCTTCTTGCCGGCGTAGCTTTTTCGCTTGTCGGATGCTCTCAGTTAGAGAAAATCGGCATTCACATGCCGGGCGAACGCGCCGAGTACGAATCGAGTTCCTCGCGCTCACCCCTGGAAATCCCTCCGGATTTAAATTCGATTGACACAACGGACCGCTTTACGATTCCCGGTCGTCCGAGAACGGTCAGTGCCAATGCACAAAGCGATTACAACGAAGCCGTTGCCAAAAAACTCGGCACGGCCAAGGGGAGCGTCCTTCCGGAAACCGTTTCGGCTAAAGTCATCCGCGACGGTCAGACCCGGTATGTGCACGTAACAGCCCCCGCAGATCGCGTTTGGCCTGTTTTACAGGACTTTTGGCCGTCCGTGGGCCTTGAGATTAAAACGCAAAACGCTCAGACGGGCGTGATGCAAACCGAGTGGGCGGAAAATAAAGCGAACCTTCCCAAGGACATCATTCGTGCCACGCTCGGCAAGATTCTTGATTTTGTCTACGACACGGGCCTACGCGATCAGTTCCGCGCCCGTATGGAGCGTAACGAGGACGGCACGACCGACATTTACATCACCCACAAGCAAATGGTCGAAGTGCTGGCCGGAAAGGATGCCGATAACACGATTTGGCAGCCCGGGCCCTCGGACCCGCAGCTTGAGGCCGAGATGCTCTCGCGGCTCGCACTGAAACTAGAAACCGAATTTAATCCGGAAATTAAACCTGAGGCAGCTCGCGAGGCGGCTCGTGAAGAAGTCGTCAAGCAAACGCAAGCAGTCACGGACCTGATTAACGACGCCGACGGTAAGGCCGTGGAGCTTGTCATTAATGAGCCTTTTGACCGCGCATGGAGACGGGCGGGGTTGGCGATGGATCGCGCCGGATTTAATCTCGTTGACCGTGACAGAAGCCGCGGAATTTATCTTATCAGTTACCTAGATAGTGACTACGAAGCCAAAAAGAAGGCCGAACGCGGGTTCTTTGCCAATATGTTCAACAAGGATCAACCCGTCGAGGTGCCCGAGTATCGCATTCGGTTAGCCGAAAGTGACGGCAAGACCCGTGTGACCGTCACGGGGCCTGACGGCAAGGCCGACACCACGGGCGCTGCCCCGAAGATTCTTGCGGTTTTGTCCGAGCAGCTTCGGTAAAAGGTCGCACATCGTAATCGGGCCGGGCAAACGCATCGGCCTGATTTCTTTTTTAATACGTATGAAAACCGTTAAAAAAAACTCACTCGTGCGCATGGCCGTGCGCATGTCCGATTTGCAAGGGCACGTCCTTGATGAGACGCCCCTTCAAGGGGTTTGGTATCTACACGGACATGGGGATATTTTTCCGGCCTTTGAAGCCAAACTTGAAGGAAAAAGCGTCGGATCTCTCCTTTCCTTTACGCTTGAGCCCGAGGAAGCCTTCGGCGAATTTGACGATCAGCTCGTGATTTTGCGCGATGCGGCTGAGTTAGCCGACCCCGCGGACGTGCGCGTGGGACTTCAGTTTGAATCCGTCAAGGGGGCAAAGCCCTCCGAGCGCCCGTACCGCGTTACGGACATTGCCGACGGGAAAGCGCTTTTGGATGCCAACCACCCGCTTGCCGGCTGGACTCTGCGCTTTGACGTCAAGATTCTTGAAATTGCCGAAGCTCCGGAAGGCGACGTACACGATAGCGCCGTGGTTCCCGACTTTTTGTCCGTTCAAGGCTCGGTATAATCGACTTTCCGATTGGTGGACGACTACTTCAAGAGGCACCCCGTGAAACGCATTTACCCGCATCCGTTCTTTGCTCGCGAAGGCTGGCCCTTTATGGCCGCATTCTTTCTCTTGGCCTTTGTGGTCGATTGCTTTGTCGACGGCATCATTGCGTTTTTCTTTTGGCTTCTCTTTTTATTTGTACTCAATTTCTTTCGCGATCCTGCGCGTGAGATGACAGAGGACGCCAATGCCGTCGTCAGTCCCGTCGACGGCCGCGTCGTCAAGATCGAAGAGGCGATGTGCCCGTATACCGGCAAAAAAATGCGCATGATTTCGATTTTCATGAACGTCTTTAACGTGCATAGCCAGAAAGCTCCGGTTGCGGGCACCGTCACAAAGGTCGAGTACTTTAAGGGAAAGTTTTTCAATGCCGCCTTGGATAAAGCGAGCACCGACAACGAGCGCAATGCCGTTGTCGTTAAAACTCACGCGGGTGACACGGTCTGCTTTGTGCAGATTGCCGGTTTAGTGGCCCGGCGCATCCTGTGCTACACACACGTGGGCGATGTTTTAGCGCGCGGTTCGCGCTACGGCTTTATCCGCTTCGGTAGCCGGGTGGATGTGTATCTACCCCTTACCTCGGAGGTTTCGGTCGTAATCGGCGATAAGGTCACCGGAGTTGCAAGCGTCATTGCACGTCTTAAGAAACCGGCGGTATAAACACAACGCATTCGGAGTTTGACTATGGTTCAACGTACACGTCGTCGCCCGGCTCGCACTCGTATGGTCGAAGCAAGCCGCAAAAAGATTCATATCGTGCGCACACACGGCATTTATGTGCTCCCGAATCTTTTTACCACGGCGTCCCTTGTGTGTGCCTTTTTGGCGATTATTCGGGCGATGAACGGCGTTTTCGATACGGCAGCGGTTTTAATTGTCCTTTCGATGGTCTTTGACGGCATGGACGGACGCGTGGCGCGACTCACGCACACGCAAAGCGAATTCGGGGTGCAGTTTGACTCGATTGCCGATATGACGGCCTTCGGTGTGGCACCTGCTGTGACGGTTTACCAGTTTCTTTTGCACGATATGGGTGGAATCGGTTGCATGGGGGCCTTTGTCTTTTGCCTATGTGCCGGAGTCCGCTTAGCCCGCTTTAACTGCAATGTGGGCGTCGTTGATAAGCGCTTTTTCCAGGGCCTTCCGAGCCCGGCAGCTGCTGCCCTTGTTGCAGGGTTCGTGTGGCTTACGGCTCAGGGGAGAATGCCGACCTTTATCCTCGAAAACCCTGTCCCATACGCCTTTGTGATTACGCTGTATGCGGGTCTTACGATGGTCTGTAATGCTCCGTTTTTCTCGGGAAAATCCGCGGCATGCCTTAAAACCAAACCCTTCTGGTTTGCTCTTGTCTTAAGCGTGATTTTTATCGTTGTTTCCGAAAGCCCGGCGTTTGCAGTCTTTATTCTCTTTTGCCTTTATGCTCTTAGCGGCTACGTCTATCAGGCCTGGCTTTTTTACACCGATAAGCCCAACCCCGTGTTGCCCGTGCGAGACGAAGCGCCCCATCAGGAGGATGTAAAGGCGTAGACTTCGCGCTCTTTTGGTCTTTAAGGGCTGATTTCAGTCTATGTTTTTGTTTGCGCCCGGGGTTCTTCCCTCGATTCGTCTTGCGCACACCAAGTACGACTTTTTTCCGGTTTGCCGTCTTCGCGTGAAGACGGCAAGCGAAGCTTTTGTCGCATCGCCCCTGACGATGACGACCCTTATGGAAAAAGAAACGCTTCCTGTGACGCGAGCTTCAGAGGAGTCGGTTTATGTGCTCCTTGCAGCGCTTTTTGACGGGCGGGGAACGAAACCTTCGGCCTACACGGCCGGCATTCTTCTTCGAAGTTCTTCCCCGTGGCATGAAGAGCGGCTTTATGTGAGCGAGGCTCGGGTGTCGGATAAAACAATCGACCCCGTCGATACGCTCGTGTGGGCCTATGTGAAGAACGAAGAGCTAATCAAGGGCAGGGCCGACATCATTTTGACGGATTTACACAAGGCCATCGAGTGTGCACGTCAAAGCGACTCGGGAATCATTCCGGGCGATTGCCTTGCCGTGGCAGCCCCCGTCACGGAAAAACTCAATTCGGGGGACGTTTTCTTTTTCGGTGCTAACGGCATCGGTTCGTTGAAAGTTTTATGGTGTTAACAACAACGAAAGCAACGGCTGTGGGCCTCATGGCCCCGGTCCTTTGGGGTATGAGTGTGGGTCTCGTGCGGACCGTGACGGTCGAAGCCGGGATTGCAGGGGGTGTGTGCCTTATGAATCTGATTGCCACCGCACTCTTGATGTGTGTCTTCGGATTTCCGAAGTTTTCCGACTACCCGAAAAAGTACTTAGCTTTCGGCCTTACGGCGGCTCTTTTGTGTGAGTTGTGTTTTCCGATTTCGATGGGGCTATGCCGAACATCGCGCGAGACGATCGAAGTCGGGATGGTCAATTATGCATGGCCGTGTCTGACGGTCCTCTTTGCCATTTTATTTAACGGGCAGACAAGCCGCCGATGGGTGGTAATCGGCCTTATCGTTGCCTTTACCGGCATGGCGATGGTGCTTTCCGGAGACGGGGGCCTTCATCCTGCAGAAATTGCCGCCAACGTCGGCAAAAACCCGGCGCCCTATATTCTCGCGTTTACAGGCGCCGTTGCCTGGGCCGCCTACTGTTCAATTACACGCGGCATCGGGATTAAGAAAAACCCCGTCGTGTTGATTTTTCTCGGCAACACCCTCGTGTACGGAACGCTTTATTCGATGGGCTTCGGAGAGCGCTTTGTCTTCTCGTTTGATGCCGTTAAGGCGTGCCTGATAGCCGGGTGCGTGATGGCGAGCGGCTATGCGGTCTGGAATATCGGTATTATTTCCGGGCGTATGACTATCCTTGCGATTGCCAGCTACTTTACCCCCGTTCTTTCCTGCCTATTTGCCTCGATGTATCTGAATCAACCCTTAACGTTCTCGTTTTTTAAGGGCGTGGGCCTTGTGGTCGCAGGATCTCTCGTGTGCTGGGCGGCCACGCGCCGAGGAAAGGCCGTCTAAGCGATTTTCTCCAGCGCTTCGGAAAGTTCAAGCCACGTGCCTTCGAGCGTTTCGACGCGCGAGGCGAGCGTGCCGCGCTCTTTTAAGGCGTCGGCCACGGCATCGGGTGAGGCGGTTTCATACCACGCGGTGTCGGCAATCTGAGTATCGAGGGCTTTAAGGGAGGCCGAGGCCTCGGCGAGGGCAGTCTCGACTTTTTTGAGTTTCGTTAGGAGCGGTTTTTTAAGCTCGGCAATTCGAGCGCGCTCCTGCGCTTGGGCGCGCCGCTCTTCGCGGCGATTGATAACCGGGGTGTCCGAGGTCTTTTCGGAAGCGTCCTTTTTCTCCGTAAGACGCCGATGCTCGAGAACTAACTCAGCGTAGTCATCAAGGTCCCCTTCGTATTCGGTGACAGCGCCTTCGTGCACGAGAATGAGGCGCTCGGCGCAGGTGCGAAGGAGATGCCTGTCGTGGCTTACTAGAAGAAGTGCCCCCTCAAAGGTCGATAACGCCATCGTCAGCGCTTCGCGCGTTGCCATATCTAAGTGGTTCGTCGGCTCATCGAGAACAAGAAGGTTGGGTTTATCCCACGCAAGGAGCGCCAAGGCCAAGCGGGCTTTTTCGCCGCCCGACATCGGAGCAATCCGTTCATCAACGCGCTCGCCCGAGAAGTGAAAGCGCCCGAGGTAGTCGCGTAGTTCCTGCTCACGCGTCTCGGGGCTCTTGTGCTTGAGGGTCTCTAAGGGGGTGAGCGTCTCATCGAGCTGCTCGAGTTGGTGCTGTGCAAAGTACCCGATGACGGTCCCCTGTCCGAGGCGTCTTTGGCCGGCAAGAAGCGGCAAACACCCGTCAATGGTTTTAATGAGTGTGGTTTTTCCGGCACCGTTCACGCCCAACACGCCGATACGCTCTCCGGCGCGGATCGAAAGCGTCACGCCCGAAAGAATCGGCGTGTCGTCGTATCCGAGCATTGCTTTTTCCAAATCCACGAGGTGTTCGGGACAGTGCCGAGGCTCTAAAAACTCAAAGCGCCAGGCGCGCTTGGCACGCACGGGCTCGACCGCTTCGAGCTTTTCGAGCATCTTGATGCGGCTTTGTGCTTGTCGCGCTTTTGTTGCTTTATAGCGAAAGCGCTCAATAAAGGCCGTTAGGTGTGCTGCCTTTCTCTCATAAGCTTTGGCATTGGCATCCATGAGCCGCTCTTTTTCGATGCGTTGGTGCTCGTAGTCCGAATACGATCCGGCGTAGCGGAGAATCGTTTCGTTTTCGATGGCCCAGGTCACATTGGTTGCGCGGTCTAAAAATTCGCGATCGTGGCTGATGATGAGGATGGTCGCTTGCACTTTTTTTAGCCACGCCTCAAGCCAAATGAGGCTATCGATATCTAAGTGATTCGTCGGTTCGTCAAGAAGCAGGAGTTCGGCAGGTTGCATGAGCGCACGCGCAAGTGCCAGGCGATTGCGCCAACCCCCGGAAAACTCACGCACGGGGCGTGAAGCGTCTTGCAGAGAAAACCCGAGACCTGTCATCACACAGGAGGCTTGGGCCTTAACGGCTCCTTCGTTGATATCGGCAAGTTGTGCGTGCGCTGTCGCAAGGGCCATTGCGTCGTTTCCTGCCTGGGCCTTTGTAAGAGCCTGTTTGGCACGCACCAGAGGAATGTGCCCGCTCATGACATAGGGAAGGGCTTTTTCCTCAGTTGCTTCGACGATTTGCGAAACATAGGCGATTTTGTCGCGCTCGGGCGCTTCAATCAATCCGTCTTCCGGAGAAATTTCGCCCAAAACGGCGCGAAAGAGGGTGGTTTTACCTGCTCCGTTTTCCCCCACTAGGCCGATGCGTTCGTGCCCGCCGGCCGTCAGATTTACGTCCGAATACAAAACTCGGGTTCCGAAGGCAATCGCAAGATGAGTCAGTCGCAGCATGAGGTTCGTCCGCTCGCGTCTTTATAGCCCCGCGTTTTTTAAATCGGCTGCGTTTACGCAAAAGACCATGTTTTCGCCCGCACTCGTCTCGAGCCACGTAACCACCAAATTCGGCCAAATTGCCTCGAAGGCATCGCGTCCGTCTCCGATTTCCACAAACGCCATGCCGTTTTCCGTCAAGTGGCCTCGAAGATCAGGCATAAAGCGGCGCATAAAGTCCATGCCGTCGGATCCCGCTTCAAGGGCAAGCGCCGGTTCTTTGCGGTACTCGGCGGGAAGATTTACCATGGCTTGATCGGTCACATAGGGCGGGTTACATAAAATGACATCAAAGCAGCGATGCTTTAAATTGGAAAACACATCGGAGCGAATGAGCTCTACGGAGTCCGTAAGACCGTAGTCTTCGACGTTCTTCTTGGCTACAGTGAGGGCAGCCTCGGAAATATCGGCACCGACGATACGGGCATTCGGGAAGGCTTCGTTTGCCAGGATTGCGAGGCATCCGCTTCCGGTACATAAATCCAAAACGCTGACAACCGATTCGGCGTCTTGCACCCAGGGAGTAAGTTCGTCATTCAAGAGCTCAGCGATAAAGCTACGGGGAATGAGGACGTTTTCGTTGACATAAAACTTGTGCCCGGTCAGCCACGCTTCGTTTAAAAGGTAAGCGGCCGGAATCTTTTGCTCGGTGCGCTTTTCAATCAAGTCGAGCACACGGGTTGCTTCTTTTCGAGTTAACGCCGCATCCCAGAACGATTCAAGGCGGTCGAAGGGCAGGTCCAAGCTTCTTAAAACGAGAAATGTGGCTTCCTGCCAAAGATCTTCGGAGCCGTGTCCGAGCGAGGCGTTTGTTTGACTGAGCCTTGTCATGGCAAAGCGCGTAAAGTCACGGATGGTTCGAAGATTTTGGGTCATAACGCGTTATTTCCGGAAAAGTCGCCCGTCAGGCCCTAGCCTCGAAACGGGGGTAAAACGTCAGGGAATGCCGAAAAAAATAGTATTATAAGAGTCTTTACTTAAACTCCCTGCGCGGGAGTTCCTTACGTTACCCTTTGAGCGAAATCGGCATGCGACTGCGTCAACTCAAAATCAGCGGATTTAAAAGTTTTGCGGACACGACGTTAATTGAGTTTCCCGGAAACTTAGCCGGCATTGTCGGTCCGAACGGGTGCGGGAAATCGAATGTCATCGATGCCATTCGATGGGTCCTCGGGGAGGGGCGCATTTCCGAATTGCGCGGGTCGACCTCGATGAGCGAACTTATCTTCTCGGGCTCGGCCAATCGCCCGGCGTCTTCTCGCGCGAGTGTCGAGATGGTCCTGGATAACTCGGACGGCTCGATCACCGGGCCCTGGGGTGCGTACTCGGAGCTTTCGATCAAACGCGTTGTCACCCGTGACGGCTCGAATGCGTACCTTATTAACAACCAACAGGTTCGGCGGCGCGACGTTCAGGACGTCTTTATGGGCACCGGGCTCGGCCCTCGCTCGTATGCAATCATCAGCCAGGGCATGATCAGCAACTTTATTAAGGCTAAGCCCGAGGAACTGAGGGTTTACCTTGAAGAAGCGGCCGGTGTGAGTAAATACAAAGAGCGTCGCAAGGAAACCGAGTCGGCGCTTGCCTCAACGCGCTCGAACCTAGAAAAAGTCGCGTACCTACAGGAAACCAAACGCGTTGAAATCGAACGCCTGACGCTTGAAGCCGAAACGGCGCGTCGCTGGGAGGCGCTTGAAAAGGAGCGCACCGATGCTGAGTTATTAAGCCTACTGATGCAAGAAATCGATGCGCATGAGCAGGTCGATGCCATCAATGCGCGTGTGGCGAGAAAGGAAGCCGAACTGGTTGCCGCTCAGGGCGACACACAAAAAATTACCCTCAAAATCGAGGCCTTAAAGGAGGCCTCGCATGCAGCGCGGGAAACGACGAACGTCGCCCGTCAGGCCCGCTTTGAGGCGGAAAAGGCCGTCAGTAACGTCGAGGGTAACATCCGTCACATCGTCGAGCGCAAGGACTCTGCAAATCGCCAGATTGCTACCGATCAAATGCTCCTGGAAAGTCGGACTCAGGCGCTCAATTTTGCTCGCGAGCGTGAAGCGTCGTTTATCGAAGAGGCCCGAGAGCTTCGCGAAAAAGCCGCCGCTGCCCGTGAGCAAGCTCAGGGACTTGCCGATCAAGCCGATGCAGCCGAGCAAGCCTATGAGGACGCCCGACAAAGCTATGAGACGGCACGCGCTTGTGCCGATCAGGCGCGTAACGGCATTGCCGTCGTCAACGTCAAACTTGAGTCCCTCGAGCGTGAAATGACCGACGCACAGGTGCGCTTTGATGCCTTAACGGATGAACTTGAACGAGCGAGCGTACCCGATACCGCGCGCTTTGAGGCGTTACCCGCCCTTTTAAGTAAGGCTCAGGAGTCTGTCAAAAGTCTTTTAAGTAAAGAAGAGAGCCTTGCGCACGAAAAAGAAGTCGGCGAAAAGACACTTTCCGAAATCTCGCAGCAAATCTCCGAACAAACGGCTGCCTTAGCCCGCGTCAGTGCGCGCCTGCAAACGCTTGTCGGTATCCAAGAGAAAATCGGCCAGGAAGGCGCTCTGGCTAAGTGGCTTACCAAGATGGGCTTTGACGGAGCCAAACGCCTATTTGAGCAAATCGATGTGGATCCTAAGTGGGCCAGAGCTTTGGAAGCTGTCCTTGCGGCCAAAGCCGGGGCCCTGCAGATGAAAGACGTGACTTTTGTAGCCGGGTTAGAAGCAAGTGCCCCTCCGGCGCGCCTTCTTTTTTACGAACCTGTTAAAGATGTACCTCAAAAGAAAGAAAGCGCATTGACGCCGCTTCTTAACTTCGTAAGAACCACGGATGCCGTGACGCGGGATGCGTTAAGCGTTTGGCTTTCGGGCGTCTGTGTTGCCGAAAACCTGACGGAAGCTTTTGAGTCCAGAAGTAAGCTTGCCGGCGGCGAGAGTTTTGTCACGCCGGACGGACACACGGTCGATGCATTTTCGGTTTCGTTTTGGGCGGAAGAAAACGAGGCCTCGGGGGCCCTAAGTCGTGCGGCTCAAATTCGGACACTGACGGAAAAAGAAACCGAAATCAAAGGCGTTCTTTCTACGCTTACAAGCCAAGAGGCTTTGACGAAAGGGACACTTACGACCCTTAACGGGCGCATTCGCGAAAATGCCGAAAAGCTAGCCGCCTCACGCGAAACGCACCACGAACTTGAGGTGCAATTGACGCGACTAACCGAGCAAATCGAGGCCTACAAAGCCCGCACGCAAAAGGCCGCTGCCGAGCGTAAAGAGCTTGCGGCTCGGATTGAGGACCTCACGGCAAAGCGGGATGCGGCAGAAGAGGAGTTCGAAGAGCTTGACCGCAAACTCGGGCTAAAAGAGCAGGCGGTTACCGATGCCCAGATTCTTTTGGAAGAAGCCGAGCAGCGCGCCGGCGAGGCCGACCGGGCCTTAACCGATAAAAACGCCGAAGAAAAAATGGCGCTTCTTGAGGCCGATGCCTGCGAAGAGCGCTCACGCGATGCGGCACGAGAAGCCGAAAGTGCCCAAGGGGAGATGGCGCGCCTGACGGCAGAAATCGCGTCGCTTCAATCCGAACTTGAGGGCCTGAATTTACAAGCCGAGCAAGAGGGCTTGCTGCGCGTGACGCAAGAGCTTGACGCTGCGCGCGCAACCCTAATGGAAGCGGAAAAGGCGTCCGATGCGGCGGAAAATGCCGTCGAAGAGGCTCGCAGCCGTCTAAGCGACCTTGTGGCCGCACAGGCCCCCTTGATGCAGGAAATCTCGGATTTAAAGGTCAAGCGCCAGACCTATGTGACGCAAGGCGAAGCTTTTACGGCACGCTTAGAGGAACTCAAAGCCGATCGTAAGAGCCTTAGAGCTCGCGTAATCGACGAGCACGTGAAACTTACGGCTATGAAAGGCAAACTGACGCGTCTTGCGCAGGAAATCGCCCAATTGGGCCCTGTCAACCACGCTGCGCTTGAAAACCTTGAGGCCAGTCAAGCGGCAATGCAAGAAACCGAGCGTCAGGTGACGGACCTTAAGGAAGCGATTGCCAATCTCGAGGAAACCATTCGAAAAATCGATGCAGAAACACGAGAGCTCTTACGCACGACTTTCGAGACCGTCAATCGCAATTTCGGTCAGATGTTTACGGGACTATTCGGCGGCGGCAGTGCATCGCTTCGCCTGACCGGGGAAGAAATCCTCGATACCGGAATCGATGTCATCGCGCAGCCGCCGGGTAAGAAAAATACAAGCGTCAAGATTCTTTCGGGCGGCGAGCAGGCTCTGACGGCTACAGCTCTGGTGTTTGCGATTTTTAAACTCAATCCTGCGCCGTTTTGCCTACTTGATGAAGTGGACGCTCCGCTCGATGAGGCCAATCAAGATCGCCTTGTGAAAAAGATTGCCGACATGAGTGAGGCCACGCAGTTTGTGATGATCACGCACCACCGTGTTTCGATGGAGCAGTTAAAGCAATTAGTCGGTGTGACAATGAAAGAACCCGGGGTCTCGCGCGTTGTGGCCGTTGACGTCGAACAAGCCGCACAACTTGCCCAACCGTGATAATGTTTCGCATACGTTTTGATTTTCACACAGAACATAGTTATGTCTTTTGAGCCTTCGTATTTACTCTTTGCTGCGGCCGTTGCGGTCGTTGTTATTTTCTATTTTCTCTTTGTTCGCCGTCGTCGTGAAGAAGATTCCGTGAAAGAAGTCACCGATCAGATGCGTCAAGGTGTCGGCGATGCATTAACGGGAAAAGGGGCCAAAGACGTTGATTTTCCCGACAATAAAGAAATCCCGGAAGAACCGGTGCTGCAGGCAGATGCTCCGAACAAGGTGCGCGTCACATTGGCCCCGCTTCCGAAAGAGGCCGCCCCGATTGAAGAAGAACCGCCAATCGATGAGCTTCCTGTCGTCTCGTTAACCCGCCCTGAGCCCGCTTTAAGCACTCGGCCTCTTGCAGTCGATACCGGGCGCAAAACCCCCGAGTATGACCCCATGCTCGATACCTTCGTACGCTTTACGCCGCGCGAGGGCTTTTTTACCACCGACCGCTTGGTTCAGGTCCCGGCCTTTATCGATAAGTCGCAGTTAACGAACATCGTGACGGCTGATTTTTTCGATAGCGCCAAGCAAACCTGGTCCGAATCGTTTCGCGGTAACGAGACGTGTTCAGCCTTAATTATTCGCATGCAACTGGCGCATCGCGGTGTGACGGCTGACGAGCTCTTGGTGTCGCGCTTTTTGCAGCTTGCGAACCAAATTGCCATTGAAATCGATGCCGAGGCCGAGCAAAGCGATATCGATGAGATTTTGGAAAAAGCGCAAAAGCTCTCGCACCTGATTGCGCGCTTTGATAATTCGCTGACGCTCTTTGTGAAAACCGAGGGGGCGTACGATTCGGAAAAACTACAATCCGCGATGCGTCGTAACGGATTTGAGCGCCGCGATGTGCGATATGTCAAATGCGCCCCGGGCGCAACCGAGCCCTTTCTTTCGATTGTGCCGCAAATCGATAATGCCACGTGTATTGCCTTTGAACTCGATATCCCGATGTGCGATCCGGCATTGCGTCCTCTGGCGTTTTTGTTTGAGGTGGCAAACGACGTGTGCGCCGTCCTTGACGCTACACTCGTGGACGGAGCCGACAATCCGATTGCTTCGGCTGCTGCATCTTATATCGACGGGGAATTCACAAAGTTATTTCAAGAAATGGATGCACAGGGTATCGCCCCGGGTACGCGTCGGTGTAACCGACTCTTTAGGCAACAATAATCATGGCACAGGGTAAAAACGTAGAACGTCAAACCAGCGTCAGTGAACCGACATCGCAAGAGCGCAAACAGGCCTTGGAATACCAACAAGCCCTTCATCGCTGGAACACCGAGTACTACGTTTTCGATGCCCCGTCAGTGCCCGATGCCGAATACGATCGGGTTTTCCGCGCCCTTCAGGCCTTGGAAGATAAATATCCGTCGCTCAAAACTCCCACGTCTCCTACGCAACGCGTCGGCGGCGAGGTACGCTCGGATTTAGCCAAAGTCGTGCATAAAGTGCCGATGCTTTCGATTCACACGGAAACGGACTTTTCCGACGCCGGTGCCGTAGCTTTCGATGCGCGCATTCGTAAAGATTTACCTGATGTGGACCCGATTCGCTATGACTGCGAACTTAAATTCGACGGCCTGGCGGTGAGTCTTCGATACGAAAAAGGCGTCCTCGTGTCGGCCGCAACGCGCGGGGACGGCATTGTCGGCGAGGACGTGACAGCCAATGCTAAGACCATTCGCAACATTCCGCTTTGCTTTACGCCCGGTGTTCTTCCCGATGTCATCGAAGTGCGCGGCGAAGTGATTATGCATAAGAGCGATTTTGAAAAAATCAATCGCCAGCAAATCGCCTCGGGCAGCAAACCCTTTGTCAATCCCCGTAACGCCGCCGCCGGGGCCTTACGCCAACTCGATAGCCGCGTTGCCGCATCCCGCCCCTTACATTTTTACGCATACGGAATCGGTGAGTGTTCCGACCCGAACTTTGCGACGTCCCAAACCGGGCTTTTAGATAAGTACGCCGCTATCGGCTTTCCGGTTGCCAAGGTCAGGCGCGTGGTGTTCGATGCCGCAGGTCTTGCTGCCTTTCACACCTATGTAGCCTCAATCCGTAAGAGCCTACCGTTTGAAATCGACGGCGTTGTCTACAAGGTCGATGACTATGCGCTTGAAAAGCGCTTGGGCTTTGTGGCGCGCGAGCCTCGCTGGGCGTGTGCCCACAAGTACCTACCCGAGGAGGTGTTAACCCGCGTCCTCGATATCGATGTTCAGGTCGGTCGCACGGGACGCTTGACCCCCGTGGCGCGATTAGCACCCGTGTTCGTCGGAGGGGTTACCGTCAGTAACGCGACGCTTCATAACGAAGACCACATTCACGAGCTAGGTCTCATGATCGGTGATACGGTTGTCGTACGTCGTGCCGGGGACGTAATCCCCGAGGTGCTGCGCGTGCTTCCGGAAAGACGCCCGAAGGATGCCGCAGCGTTTCGCATGCCTTCCAAGTGCCCGGTGTGCGGCTCGGCTGTCATTCGCGACGAAGAAGAAAAGGATTTACGCTGTTCGGGGGGCCTTGTGTGCCCGGCTCAAGTGAAGCTTTCGATTGTTCACTTTGCTACGCGCCGCGCGATGGGCATCGACGGACTCGGGGAAAAGATGGTCACGACCTTGGTCGATAAGGGACTTGTGAAAACAAGCGCCGATCTATTTGCGCTTACGGTAAGCGATTTAATTCAGCTTGACCGCATGGGAGAAAAAAGCGCTCACAACCTCATCGATTCGATTGCCAAGAGCAAAAACACCACTTTGGCACGCTTTGTCTTTGCGCTTGGCATTCGACACGTCGGTGAGGCAACGGCAAGAGACCTTGCTTCTCACTTTAAGTCTTTAAAGGCTCTGATGGGCGCGTCGGTTGAGGATTTGATGCAAGTGCCTGAAATCGGTGAGGTTGTCGCCGAGTCGATTGCGTCCTTTTTTGCCGAACCCCATAACAGGACCGTCATTGAGGCGCTTCAAACGCGCGGCGTGACTTGGGCCGAGGGTGAGACGAAAACGGCAAACCTGCCGCTTTCAGGTAAGACCTTCGTTTTAACCGGAACACTTCCGACATTAAGTCGCGATGCGGCCAAAGATGCCATTGAGACTGCCGGCGGTACTGTTTCGGGCTCGGTTTCGAAAAAGACCGATTTTGTGGTTGCCGGAGAAAATGCTGGCAGTAAGTTGACCAAAGCGCACGACCTCGGAGTTCCTGTCATCGGCGAACAGACCCTGCTTGAAATGATCGGAAACGATGCTCCGAAGGTCGCTCGCGGTGAGACCCTGAAACTTATTTAGTTAAAAAGCAGCGCACGTGTCGTGCGATAGGTCGGCACGCGTGCGGCTCTTTCTTTGCCATAGGCCGGGCACGTGAAAAGCCAGTTCCTGTCTGTAAGGGGCTCTGTAAGCCCCGCAAGCTTTATGAGCGAAGTCGTACGAATGACCCCGAAAAGCGCTTTTTCTTGATTCAGGCTGATGCGCACGGCAGCCGGCGTTGCAAAACGTGCATCCGAAATGTCGCGCAAGAGGAAAAGTTGCGTTCCCTTGTATTGCTCGGATAGGTCCGCCAAATCCATCACCAAAGAAAACCGCGTTCCGTCATAGGATGTCGGAAGCGATACGATGATGCGACGGGGGCTTTTCTTAAAGGCTATTTTCGCAAGTCCCAGCAACTCAACCGAGGTCTCGGCAAAGCACTCCTCTGTCATCGAAATGTTCGCGTTTAGGAATGCGTCGCGCCTTGCATCGGAGGCGTGTATCCAAACGCACGAGCTCTCTTGCGTTAGGGTCTCGGCGACAAAACTTGAAAGTGTGTCACCGCTTCCTAAAAGTTCGACCGTGCGATGTGAAAGGGCTAAATTCAGCATCTTTTGAAAATCGAAGTTTCCCATGGGTCTTTTGCGTCCGATTGCGTTTTAACGGCGTCACGATATCGGGATTGCACGGGGAAAGACGTTTTGAATTGCCTGCTTTGATCTTCCGTTGATACGAGAACGGAGAACTATATCTTGTGGCGGCTCCGCTTTTTTAAACATATAGTAGCCACTTAGCACCGCAACGCAGGCAAGGGGAGTAGATCAAAGCGAGGTTTTTCTTCAAACCTTTTCTTGCGTTTGAGCAAGAAGCGCTCGGACGGTGCCGATGCTAAGCCTCGGTGTACAAGGCGAGACGATTCCCGAGAATCGATTGCACTAGGGTCTCAGTGCTCTCGTATTCCGCGATAAGGCGTTTGCTCCACCATTGAATGAAAACTCGAATGCGGCGTGTGTGCCAAAGGGCACTCGAACAGACGCAATAAACCGACATCGGAGGTTGATGCCAGCCGTCTAAGATGACTTGAAGTTGTCCTGAGGCGATTTCTTTTGCGCAATAGGAAAGGGGAAGAGTTGTGGTGACACCTTGACCGTTTAAAACAGCTTTTTTGATAGCGAGAAGATCGGACGTGACAACGCTGTTCTTGTAACGGACTTTGCTAACAAGAGCCTGACAATGCAGAGACAGCGATTGTTCTGCATTCGATTGGTCGTAGATAAAACCGGTATGTTTGATCAGGTCCTCCGGTTTCATCGGTTTCGGGTGTTTCTTAAGATACGACTCCGAAGCAACGGGAATAAAGACGCAACACCCTTGCGTAAGGCAGTACAGAGCTTTGTTTTGAGGCTTTTGAGAAACAACGACGACATCGACTGCTCCGACAAGGCAATCGGCCATCGTACTACTTGCAGTGATTCGGAAATTGACCATCGGATAAAGCGTTTGAAAGTCTGTCAGAATCGACATCAATGCGTCATCAATGATATTCGGATCGACATAAAGACGAATGGTCCCGGCCATTGTTCCGGTGTCGTTGGCGATTCGGGCAAGAAAAGCGGCATGGGCGTTTAAAACAGGTTCGGCCTTTTTGGCAATTTCGCGACCGATTTGTGTCATCATAGCCGGGCGTTCCGTGCGACGCACGAGTGTTTGCCCTAGGGCCGCTTCAAGGTGAGCAATCAGGCGACTGACCGTAGAGGGATCAGTCCGAAGCTCCGCCGCCGCGTCAGTGATCGATCCGGTATTCTCGACAGCGCAAAGTGCTTTCCAAGCAAGTAAATTAAACCGTTGGTCCACAAGACCCTCTTTGAAAAAAATCACGATTTTTGACGTGAGCATAAAAACCAATTTGCAAAATTGCAAATTCTTTTCGCGTTTTTTTGTTTTTGTTTTCTGTCGTCCCGTGCATCATGCTCTTACCATCCTTTTCTTTCGGAGATAAAACATGAGTGACACAACAAGCGGTGATAGCAACCTTTCCGGACTGACCGATAAGGGGGCCCGCGATGAATTTTTCTACCTGTGTGCAATCAATCGAGCCACGTTGGTCATTAATACCGCCCAAGGATTGGTGTCAAGTGAAAAAGCTCGCACCTACGCACATGCCATTGACGAAGTGACAAAGCACGGTGTACGTACCGATCGCGTTATTAAGTTGGAACCGCAGCTGACGGCCATTGCTGGTCCCGAAATCACGGAATTGCATGTCGGGCGCTCAAGCCAGGATATGCATTCGACCTATCGTTTGGCGATGCTCCGCGATGATGTTCTTGCTGTACATGAGACTCTGTCCGGCGTGCTCGAAGACTTTACACAACTAGCTGAAAAATACCGCGACGTTGTGGTTCCGAACTACACCAACGGTGTTGCGGCTCAGCCTAATTCTTTAGGACACTATTTGCTCGGTGTTTCCGACGGTCTGATTCGTGACCGAGATCGACTCGAAGAACTGTATGTACGCGCCAATCGTTCTTCGATGGGAAGCACGGTTTTAAACGGCACCGGTTGGCCCTTAAATCGTCGTCTCATGGGAGAAAAGCTTGGTTTTGACGGCATCATTGAGAATGCATTTGATGCGACCCAAGGGGCAACCGTCGATCTTCCGTTGGAATTTACGCAAATCATGCAAGCCATCGCTTTGCATGCGGCAGCATTTATTCAAGACGTGATGGTGCAGTATGCACAACCGCGTCCTTGGATGATTCTTGCCGAAGGAGACGATACGACGTACGTCTCATCTGCAATGCCTCAAAAACGTAACCCCGGGCTGATGAACAATACCCGAACCTTAGCGAGTCGCGTTGCCTCGGGAGCGGTGGAAGCGGCATTTTTGATGCATAACCTCACACCCGGGATGCAAGATGCCAAGAATGTAGCAAGTCGACGGGCTGTGTCGGACAAAACGCGAGACATGTTAGCCGGATTATCCAAGATTCTTAAGGCGCTGAAAGTCAGTCCCGAAAGAGCGCTTGAAGAACTAAACAGCGACTGGACGGCCACGCAAGAAGTCGCCGATGAACTGATGCGTCGCTATCACGTTCCGTTCCGAGTCGGTCATCATGCGGCAAGTGCCATGGTCACGTACGCACGCGCTAACAACCTGACACCCTTGACGTTCCCGTATGCCAAAATGGTCGAACTTTTCAGCGAGGTCACCGAGAAGGAATGGCACAAGGAAGCATTCCCGATGAGTGAGGCCGAATTTAAAGCCGCCTTAGATCCGAAGTCTATCGTTCAAGCCCGTGCCACCGAAGGAGGACCCCAGAAGGCGAGTCTCGATAACCTGCTCGCAACTCGAAAGCAGACCAACGATAAAGCTCGGGAATTCCGGACAGCTGCCGAGGCACGCATTCTCAATGCTCTGGAAAACCTTGAAACGGAGTTTGCCGCTTATCTCAAATAGCCTGGCAGGTAAAGAGCGCCGCGACTCTTTGGGGAACGTACAAGAAGAAAAAGTTCTGTAAGGTTTCCCGGCTTCTGAGTCGCGAAATTCGGGGCTGCGGTTTGTCATGAGCAGCCCCATCGCCTAAAAAGGAGATTTTTAAGTAATATTAGTCTTTCAGAGGAGGGCGGGCATTTTTCCGCCGATACGAAACGATTGCGTCTTGCTGACTGAGGCTTTCCTTTGCGTCGGCAAGGATTCCTGCTATGAGAAAACTGGATGATTTGAACCTGTGGCGCGTGTTTATTAATCTGGCCCAAACCCGAAATTTTTCATGCACGGCAGCAGAACTCGGCGTTGATGTCTCAACGGTTTCTCGTATGTTGACGACGTTGGAAAAGGCTGTCGGTCGTTCTCTTCTCGTGCGCAACGCACGACCCCTGGAACTTACGGAACTCGGACAGAGAGCATTAGATCTCATGTCCGATCAAATCCGGCGACAAGCAGAAATCATCGATGAGTTGCAAGGACCGAATACGACGATGCAAGGAGTTCTCCGTCTCGGAGCCCCGTACAGCTTGGAAATTGAATTTCTCGGTGAAGCCCTTTTGAGATTCCAGAAAAAGTTTCCTCTAGTTGAATTCCGAGTTTCCGGGGGCTCCGGAATGACGGAGTTAATGAATCGACAGGTGGACATCATTTTTGTGACCGGGGAGGTCATCGAAAAAGAAGACGACCTCGTTTGTTTGCCGAGAAGTCCGAATTTTTATGTACCGATAGCCTCTCCCGAGTATCTGAAAAACCATTTAATGCCGGAAAGCCCCGCAACTTTGTTTCAACACACGGTCTATGTGTTTGACGGGGCGACACGATTTCCGACACGCTCCCTTTGCAAAGACGGTCAAACTCAAGACGTGGCTTTCGGCCAGCACACGTTTGTGATGTCTAATATTTTGGCAATTAAAGAAAAAGTTCTGAAAGGCTTCGGCATCTGCATCGATATGCCGTACTTTTTTTGCGCGACGGAAATTGCCCAGGGAAAACTCGTTCCGATTTTAAACGGGTGGTGTCGAAAACCCCTTCAGACCTATGTGGTTTGTCGCAAGGAAATGTGGAACTCCAAGAGTCACCGTGTTTTTATGCGCTGGGTACAGAAGAAATCACGGAGATATTTTTTTAAAAAGAAAGAGGAGATCTTGCCGTATTGGAAAGTGCCGGAAGTTCCGGAATTATCGCCGTTCTGTTCGAATGGCAATCTTTCCGACTAGGCTGTGTCAGATTTTTCTCTTCTGCAAGCTCGCCTCACACAAAATCCGTCTGACTCTCAACGAAGCGTCTTCAGGTTGCCGATTGAAGCGTTAATCGGGATTTGTCGACGTGTATGGACCGCAAGTCTTCATACGAACTTTGCACCGGCAACTCAGTGTTTTCTTGACGACACGCAGAGTTAAAAGCGAATTCCCAAAAAAAGACAAACCCGCAATTCTCGCGCTTTGTACCTTGCATTCTTTGCAAAGTCCTTTGACTACCTTGAAATAACACGAACTTCGTGCAGTATAAACTCAGCGCAGGTGAGGGTGGTTTTGGGTTGTATTTTTTCGGCTATGTCCCGTTTTCGATGAGGTCTTGTCTTCTTGTCTATGAGTACAGCAGTTCTTCCCGTTAATCCCGTGACGGGTTTGCAGCACACGGTTGTTCCGTCAATCAAAGAAATCAATCCTCCGAAGGCTCTTCTTTGGGTCGGCAATTCGCTCTTCTTTTTTAATAACGGATCGCACCGCTTCATGCGGCGAATTCTTCAAAAAGCCCCCGGTGCTCCCAAGTGCCGCACAAACCTTGTTGCCATCGGGGGAGCCAGCCTAAGTTGGCACGATCTGGAAAGTTATTTCCGTCCCAATGCCATCGGGTCGTATAGCTTTAGTAGCGACGGCAACAATACGGTTGTGTTTCGTGACCCGTCCGAACAACTGTGGGATAGCGTCCTTTTGCTCGACTCCACGCAAGGACCGATTCATCCGCAATTGAAAGAAAACTTCAGGCAATTCGGAAAAAAAGATGCCGAGATTTGCCGAAGCCACAACGCAACACCGATTTTTGTTATT
The DNA here is from genome assembly GCA_900544335.1 of uncultured Sutterella sp. Taxonomy (GTDB): domain Bacteria; phylum Pseudomonadota; class Gammaproteobacteria; order Burkholderiales; family Burkholderiaceae_F; genus Duodenibacillus. The sequence goes on along the minus strand of UQUS01000010.1, from coordinate 27,796 downwards.
TCCTGGGCCTATCGCGATCGCCCGGAAATGACAGCTCAACTTGCCGATTCAATTATCTCAGTTGCCAATGAAAATGCGGCTCTCGCGGTTCCGGCAGGATTGGCATTTGCCGAGGCCATCCAGCGTGACCCGTCGTGCCCGCTTTATATCGCCGATAAGCGTCACCCGACGTCGGCCGGATCGTACCTTTTGGCCTGTACTGTCATTGCATCTCTTTTCAAGATTGACGTCACGCAGATTGATTTTGCTTGCGACATTGACGAGACCTTGGCTAAGTCGTTGCGTGAAATCGCACAGTTTACCGTCAATCGGTTCTTTTCTCGATAGTTTTTTCGGAGGCGAAAGATCTGGGGTTTCAATTCGTTTCCGATATTAAGTAAATGGAAAGGCTGGTTAACCGGGTTTTCCGAGTAGAAATCCCAAACACTAGGAGAAAGTGATATGACAATCCCAATTATTACGGCGGCATTGATTACGATTGTTGCCGGATGGATGATTATCAAACGCTATCCGGTTCATATCGTTTTGCTTGCAAGCGGTTTAATCATTATCGGCATCTGCATTTTGTGCGGTACGACGCAATTTTTGCCTAAGGGCACGAAGACGACGGGCTTTGTTTGGTTCGACTTAATCGAATTGATTAATGCGATTACCAAGAAACAGGTCGTCGGCGTCGGCTTAATCATTATGACCTGCGGCGGTTTCGCCGGATACATGAGCCAAATCGGAGCGGCTAACCGTTTGGTTCAGTTGTGCGCCGAACCTTTGCGTGCCTTGAGTAAGCCTTACTTTGTTTTGGCTTTAGCGTATCTAATCGGGCAGGGCATTAATCTTGTAGTCGTCTCGGCGGCAGGTCTGACCATGCTCTTATTGGTGGCGTTTTATCCGATTTTGGTCGGAGTCGGCGTCAGTCGCGGAGCGGCAGCAGCGTGTATTGCTTGCTGCTCGGCCATTGGAGCCGGTCCGCTTTTCGGCACTCAACAGCTCGCGGCTAAGGTCGCCAATGTCGATTCCATGACGTACTTTGTCGAATGGCAGTTGCCGGCCTGCTGGCTTGCTTATATCGTGACGGCGGTTGCCATCTTCTTTACGGCTAAGTATTACGATGCCAAGAAGGTCGATATTGCCGATGAGGTACAGGAAGCTAAAGCCCCTGTCACCCGCGAATGCCCGAAGTGGTATGCCGTTTTCCCGTTCGTTCCCATCGTGTTGCTCTTCGTCTTTTCTAAGTTCGGCATTGCTTCGATTAAGTTGAGCACGCCGAGCGCTTTGATGCTCACGTGGATTGTCGTGGCCATTATTGAGTTAATCCGACTTCGTGATGCCAAGTTGGTGATGAAGGACTGCTTGGTCTTCTTCAAGAAGATGGGTGCACTCTTCGGCGGTGTCGTGGCCCTCGTGATTTGCGCCGAAGTGTTTGCAACCGGCTTGCGTGTATCCGGTCTTGTCTCGGAAATCATCGGTGCGGCTAAAGGATTCGGATTCGGCGTCGGCGGTATGACCTTCGTGCTTTCGGGGTTGGTCGGTATCGTGACCTTCCTAACGGGTTCCGGTGTCGGTGCTTTCTCGGCCTTTGCGAGCTTAAGTATTGATGTTCAAAACCAAGTGGGAGGCAACCTGCCTGCCATGATGGTTCCGATGCATCTGGCTTGCTCGATATTCCGTTCTATGAGCCCGGTTGCCGGATGCTTGATTGCTGCGGCCTTGGTGGCCGGTGTGAGCCCGATGAGTCTGGTGCGTCGCAATTGGATTCCGATGTGTGCTTGCTTCGGAACCATCCTGCTGATGAATCAATTCTTCAACATGTAGTTTTCCTATCGGCAAGTCGGTCTTCTCCGGCTTGCCGATTCCCCTCCGGAGGTAGTTCAAAATAAAAAAAATACAAGGTACGGTTGTGGCCCTGACTGTTTCTCAGATGCTGTCAGGCTTTGCTTCTTCAACCATGGCGGCAGAAACCGGGAAGGTTAACTATGTCATTTCCCATGAAGCTCCGACGGTGAAGAATCTTGTTAAGGCACCGAAAACGCCTCTTGTAGTCGGCAATTCGTATACTTATTACAACTGTGGGTTAAACGGCTATCTTTCCAATTTCCTTATCGGAGATGCCATCGTTTCCGGTCAGGCTAAGGACGAAAAAGAGGCTCGCAAGTCCTTTAAGACACGTATTGCGACCATCGGGCGAGGCAATCTCTCTCAGTATCCTGTTGCGGAATACTTGGACAATGCGATTGTAAACAACTCTCAACACAAGTCGAGAGTTGTTTACGAAGACGTTTTGTGCTCCGCATTGTTTGTAGACGACACCGAACGGATTCGTTTGACCGGCAATCATGCCACCTGAGACCCCGCCGTGTAAGTATCCGATGCGGCCGAATTAGAGGGCTCCGTACGGGGAAGAAACGATAATCGAACTTTCGCGGTCGAAAAACGTGTTTGTGAAAACCGTCTCTTTGAGTTTTTGTACGACCTTAACGTCAGCCGGAAGCCACGAGACTGTATCAAGTTCATCTTTTGTCAGCCACTTCATCGCTTCGTGTTCTAAAAGCGAAAGATGGCCCTCTTCGAGTGAGGCAAGAAAGCAGTGCATCGTCAGGTGAAATTTCGGGTAATCGTATTCGACGGTTGTAATGAGCTTTTCGGGGTGAATCGTCACAGCCAGTTCTTCTTTGATTTCGCGGACAATGGCCTCTTGGGCGGTTTCCCCCGGTTCAATCTTGCCGCCCGGGAATTCCCAACCGTCCTTAAAGTCCCCGTACCCGCGTTGCGTGGCAAGGATTTTTCCGTCTTGATAAATGATGGCAGCTACGACTTCAATGGTTTTCATGATGGTTAAATTTGTGTTTCCGTTGTCAGATAATCGTAAAGATCTTGTCGCACCGGTGTTTTGAGATGGTAGTGAATCTCAAAGACGTTTTTTCCGGACGCCAGCTTTAGAGCCGAAGGAGGGCCTTTGGCTTCGATTTCACCGAGAAAGTAAAAATACTTGGCCTCATTCTTGTCCTTTTTATCTCGGCGCATAAAAAGATAAATCCGATTATCGGCCTCGTTTTTGCCGATCTTATAGATATGCTTTGCATCCTTCGAGTCCACACGTCGATTGGTTTTCGAAATGGCAATCAACTCGTCGTGGGATTGAAAGTGATCCTCGTAGGAAATGGCATTGGTCTCTTTTTTGTAATTGATAAAGACGGGAAGCGTCTTTGTTTTTTCATCGTACTTGTATCCGCCGATGTTTTGACCGTTCACGTTGTTTTCCCAATTTAAAAGACGGCACACATCTTCGTAAGAGTACTTTTCGTTTATGACAAATGCCGTGTCCCCGTAAGGATCGGCATACGTTCGGGTAAAGCGACGCTTCATGAATGAAGCCAAGTCCGATAGAAAATCGCGTAGTACCGGATTGTCGTGCAGTAGTTGCGCAAAATGCCTCGCGATTTTCCAATCTCCGTCGCCGTCTTTTTCGATGAAAACGCAAGGCGCGTACTTTTTTGCAATGTTTTCATTCGTGCAGAATTGATTGGTGAGAACGCGGATGACATTCTCACGGTGCGCTTGAGTCAGACTCTGGTGATAGGTGCTCGAAAGCGAGGAGGCGAGTCTGTGCATCAAGCGTCCTTGGCCGGTCAAAAGGTCCTCCAAAACGACCACTTCGGAAATGCGCTGAGCCCGTCCGAGTTTGGAAGAAAAGTAGTTAAGAATCGTCTCGGCATCGGTGGGTAGGCGTTCCTCAAAGTCCGGATCTGACTGAACCAGAAAGCTATAGTAGGAACCGAAGACATCGAAGTATTTAATGACATCGATCGAATTGTTGTCTTCAAACTCTTGCAATGTCGGCCGATGACCGAGTTTGAATTTCAGGGCGGTGTACGCCTCGCGGAGCAGTTTCTTACTTTGTGTTTGGGCACAGTCAATCGCGTCAAATATTTTTTCCTTGGTGATCGCATCGAATTCAATTGTCGAGGCACCCGGAATGAGTCGGTGCTCGACAGCGACGAACCGGCGCAATGTGTCTTTGTCGTAGGAGCGATCTCCGGAAAGCGCAACGGGGATCAGATAGTTTTCTTTGTAGTTTGCGATGAAATCAAGAACGATCACGTAGTCCTTGCCTTCGGCTTTGCGTAGTCCTCGTCCCAACTGCTGAAGAAAGACAATCGGACTTTGCGTCGGGCGGAGTAGCAGGACTTGATTGATTTCCGGAATGTCAACGCCTTCGTTAAAGATATCAACGGTAAAGATGTAATCAAGTGCGGAACAATCGCGTTTTTCTTGAGTCAGGCGTTCAATCGCTTCTTCGCGACTTTCCTGCGTGTTATCTCCGGAAAGCACACACGTTTTGTAGCCCTTGGTATTGAATTTGGCTGAAAGAGCTTTGCATTCATCGAGCGTGGAGCAAAAGATCAACCCCTTGACGCGCGAACCGCTGTAGCCGAAATACTCGGCTCGATTGAGAATGTGTTTGACGCGCTCGTCACTGGTGAGAAACTGAAAATCTCGCAAGTTAGTGAGTTGCTTTTGTTCGACCGCAAGGTCGGTAATTCCGAAATAGTGGAAAGGGCAGAGGAGATCTTGACCTAATGCTGTCTGTAAACGAATTTCATAAGCAATATTGTGGTCGAAAAGGCCGAAGATATTAAATCCGTCCGTTCTTTCGGGGCTTGCCGTCATGCCGAACCAAAACGCCGGGCGGAAATAATTCATAATGGTCTGATAGCTTGTTGCGCCGGCTCTGTGGACTTCATCAATGATGATGAAGTCGAAGGCATTCTCAGAAAAACTGTGATGCACATCGGGTTTGGCCATCGTCTGAATGGTGCTGAAAAGGCATTGCGCCTCGTAGTTCGCATAATTGCCGGAAAGTAGGCCGAATGAGCCGTATTGATCTCCTAAAACCCGCCGAAAGCTCTTTAATGCCTGCTTGGCGATTTGCTCGCGGTGAACTAAGAAAAGCAAGCGCTTGGGGCGAAATTGTCGGACGGCGAAAGCCGCCGCGTATGTTTTGCCGGTTCCCGTTGCAGAAATCAGTAAAGCACGTGTTTTCCCTTGGTCTCGCAAGACTTGGAGGTTTTTGAGAAATTCCCGTTGCATCGAGTTCGGGGTCGGCTGTTGCGAGACATCGATGCGATCATCAATGAGATGGCGAAGCGTTGCTTCGGAACGCGTAAAGGCTCCCCACTGCGTTTCATATTCATCGATCACTTGGTCGATGGGGTCGCTTTTCTTCCAAAGCGCTTCGAACTTCTTAAAAACGTCCTTGGCAAACCGACCGTCCTTATTTAAGACGAGCTTTGTGTTCCATTCTTCGGTTGTCGTCAGGGCCGTGTTCGTCCAATTGGAACTTCCGATGATGATATGAACGAGGTCGGGATTCTCGAAAATATAGCCTTTTGTGTGAAAGCCTCGCCCGGCTTCGGAATACCGAAATAGGCGAACTTCGATGTTGTGGTAACTATTGAGTTTGCGCAGCGCCTTCGGGCTGGTAAAACACAGATAATCGGTCGTCAGAATGCGGCCGGGGATCCCGCGCTTTTCCAGATCTTCAAGGGTTAAAAGAAGAGGAGCGATGCCGCTATCGGTAATAAAGGCAACGGAAATGGCAAATTCACGACAGCTTTGCAATTCGTCCTGAAGCGCATTTAAAACCTTGATGTCTTTTTCCGGATCGTTATGAAGAAATTCAGGGGCGCCGCTCGCGCCGAGGTTCCCCTCAGGAGGTATCGTATGCGCCGTATCGGTTTGCAATGGAAAGAAATCCGGAATCAGCGGTTTCATAGCGTAAGTCGGTAAAAGGTCTTTTCCGGCAGCTTACGCGCATTGTTGTCTTTCGGCCAGGGTCTGAGAGTAAAAGGCGCCCTTTGGCCTCGGACAGTGCCTTTTTTAAGGAGGCATATTAGGAATTTAATCCGTTCTTTTCCGCGTATTTGATAAAACTTTCATAGCGTTCGCGCAGTGTTCGGCTGTTATACCGCACAAGTTCTTCCGTATCACTGTCCGGTTCGGAAAGCATCTGCGCGATTGTCGTGTACCGTTCAAGGGCTTTCTTCGGGTCGGGATTGACAAAGTGATAGGAGTTTCGTTGCCACTGCGCAATGCGGCGGAAAACATGCAGTTGCCTGGCGAGCCAAGCGTTTTGGGCCAGGTTATTGAGTAAATCGATGAAACGGGTTTCTGCATCAAGTGAATAGGTCGGACTTTTTCTCCTCGCAGACGCTCGCAGTCCTTTGATGTAGACTTTTAATGCCTCAATTCCCTTAGGGTTAATTCGTTTATGGGCTAAGCGAAGAGTGGCCTCTTCGAGTGCAATGCCGACTTCCATCGTATCGTAGAGGCTTTTTAAGGAGATGGTTCGGACGCAACAGCCCTTGCGTGGAAAGGATTCGGCAAGCCCGTGAGACTCCAAGCACCGTAAAGCCTCGCGAATCGGCGTTCGGCTGATCCCGACCCTGCTTTCTAACTCTTTCTCTCGTAAATGCTCGCCGGGTTTGATGCTCCCTTCGAGAATTAATCGTTCGATAACTTCAACCGCACCCTGAACAAGTGTGCCTGTGGGAATGTCGGAAAGAGTGTCTTTATTCATCAGAGTAGAACAGGATTCAATGGTTTATTTCGGGTTTACTTCGTTTCGATAGAGGGTCTCTCAACTTCTAACGTGTTGTTGCAAAAACCGCAAGTGAATTCGCCGATTATTTTACGGAAAACGCGATGCTTTATCATGCCGATAGAGGAACTCTTATCGCCTGAAAAGACTTTTTTTAACATAACTCAAGTCTTAAGAGCTCGGATGTTTGAAATCACAATGGTTTTTCAGGACGTTTTGGCGTAAAATCCCGAGCCTGTTGCGCTAGGTAAAACTTAGGGTGACTGTGTTTGTATGCGCCTGGTACGGGCGCTCCATTTAATGAAGAGGAATCTATGGTAATTATTCGTTTGTCCCGCGCCGGATCTAAAAAGCGCCCGTTTTACAACATGCTTGTCTGTGATTCGCGTGCTCGTCGTAACGGTCGCTTTATCGAACGCGTCGGCTTTTATAACCCGGTTATCGCCGAGGGGCCCCAGCGCCTGACGTTCAATGCCGAACGCATTGAATACTGGCAACAAAAGGGAGCCAACCTGAGTGATACCGTTGCTCGCATCCTCAAGGATGCCAAGAAGGCCGTCGCCGCTCAGTAATCATAGCGTGAGACATTAAGTCGTTTCGGGTCCGTGTTTTCTGCGAGCGCACAGTCCGCCGACGCCGTGCCAACCCGTGTCTGACAGCACACTCGAATGCGTTCGGTGCTTTCCTCTTAACTGAAGAAGTGCTCGGTATCTACGGAAAATGCCTCTGAGACGACTTAAGTTTTCAAGCTGATACGGACGGGTTCCCCAAGTAAGGAGCCCGTTTTTTTATGACCCAAACCCAAAATCGGACCGAGTGGATTGAAGTAGCCAAAGCCGCAGGCGCTTTCGGCGTAAGAGGTTGCGTGCGCGTTATTCCGATTTCCGAAGGAGCGACGCTTCAAACCCAAATCGCGTGGTCCCTTAAGGACCGCAAGGGGAGTGTTCGACTTTTAACGCCCGAGAGCGTAATGCCCCACGGCGATTTTTTCCTCGTGCGATTTCAAGAGATTCAAAACAAGGAAGAGGCAGACCTATGTCGCGGCGTCCTTTGTGTGCGCCGCCAAGACTTTCCCGCAATCGAGAATGATGAACACTGGGCCGTCGATTTAATCGGCTTTGCTGTCATTAACGCCGAAGGGGTAAAACTCGGAACTCTTTCATCCTTTGACAATAACGGCGCGCAGGACATTTTGGTTGTTACAGGCACTCACACATACCTTATTCCGATGGTCAAAACCTACGTGCTGGCAATCGATGAGGCACACCGTACGATTCGTGTTGACTGGCATGAGGATTGGAGTTAGGCCATGCGCTTTGATGTCATCACCTTGTTTCCGCAAGTCTTTACGTCCATTACCGAGCACGGGATTTCTTCGCGCGCCTTACATCGCGGGTTGTGGACACTTCACACGTGGAACCCGCGGGATGTAACATGCGACCTACATCGAACAATTGACGATCGGCCCTTCGGCGGGGGACCGGGTATGGTCATGATGGCCGATCCCTTGGCTCAGTGCGTGGACCTTATTCGCAAGTCCGGCAATACGGGCCCGGTTGTGGCATTTGCCCCGGGCGGCAATGTCCTGGACGATGCTCTTGTGAAAAGCTGGAGTGCCGATTCAGAGGCCTCCTTTATTTTCGTCTGCGGACGCTATGAAGGAATCGATGAACGCTTTTTACAAACGTACGTAGACGTGACGATTTCCCTCGGAGATTTTGTTCTTTCGGGAGCAGAATTGCCGGCGGCGGTGTGTATCGATGCGCTTGTCAGGCAACTTCCAGGCGCTTTAAAAGAGCTTTCGGTTGAAGACGAATCGTTTCGAACGGGGCTGTTGGATGCCCCGCACTACACGCGACCGGAAGTATGGCGTGAAATGGGTGTCCCCGAGGTCCTTTTATCCGGGCACCACGCCAACATCGAACACTGGACGCGGGAAGCGACTTTAAAAGCAACCTTCCAAAAGCGCCCGGATTTGATTAAAATAGCGCGTTCGCGCGGACGTTTGTCGCCCGCCGACGAGGCGTTTTTGAAGTCTCTTGAAAACGCTTCCTAAGTTGAGTGTTTCCGTTTGAGCGGAAACTTTTTAAAACCCATCCTCTTGCCGACGAACAACTCAAATACGCGCGGCAATGATGGTCACGGAGATACCGATGGATATCATCAAGACTCTCGAGCAGGAAGAAATTGCTCGCCTTTCCAAGGGAAAAACTTTCCCGGAATTTCGCGCCGGCGACACGGTCAGTGTCGTGGTAAACGTCATCGAAGGAACGCACAAGCGTACACAGGCCTATGAAGGCATTGTGATTTCTAAGCGTAACCGGGGACTTAACACGTCTTTTGTCGTGCGCAAGATTTCCAACGGTGAAGGCGTCGAACGTACGTTCCAGATGTATTCGCCCATGATTGCCTCCATTGAGGTCAAGCGTCGCGGCGATGTGCGTCGTTCGAAGATTTACTACCTGCGTACTCGCTCCGGTAAGGCGGCGCGTATTCGCGAATTGCTTGCTAAGAAAACGCAGCCTCAAGCGTAATCGCGCTCACTCAGAGCACATAAGAGGGGACTTCCGATTCGGAGTCCCCTTTTTTGACGGTGTGTGCGTAACGGCGTTCAGTTTTTGGCCGTACTTGATCCCTGCGTCGTCCCGTTACAAAAGAGTGCTCCGACGTCGACGGAATCAAGTACGTAGTGCGCGCCGCAAAATTCGCAGGTCACGTCAACGGTCCCGCGTTCGGCAATGATTTTTTCAGCTTCGCTTTGGCCGAGATTTCGGACCATGGCTTCAATCCCTTGCTTGGAGCAACGGCAGCGGAAAACCGGCGTCAGTGTGGCAAGAACGTGCGGGTTGTCTTCCCAAAATAGGCGCTTTGCGACCGTATCGGCCTCAAGCTTTGTGAGTTCTTCGGCCCTGACGGTTTGTGCAAGGACGGCTAAAGATTCAAAGGATTCATCCTCGGGTTGTTCTGCGGCGCTCGTAACGAGGCCCCCGGACTCGGGCATTCTTTGGAGCATAACGCCGCCTACGGCTGCCTCATCGGCCGCAAGCCACAGCCGCGTCATCAGTTGCTCCGAGTGCGTCATGTACGACTCGAGCGTCGCGGCAACACCGGCATCTTCTAAAGCGACGACCCCCTGATAGGGTTCTTCCCCGGGCCTTCGGTCGGCAGCATCCAGAATCATGGCACAGCGCCCGTGCCCCGTGGCGTTGACAAGGTCTTTGAAAGCGGCTGTTGCGGGAACATCTTCCGGCGTCACACGCAGTTGGGCTGTGGCGCGGACAACCAGACCCGTGCGCACTTCCACGAGAGCAAGCCTCACCGGGCCGTCGCCTTGTAGTTGCAGCACGAGAGCCCCGTCAAACTTAAGGCTCCCGGCAAGAAGGACGGCCCCGGCACACATCTGGCCTAAAAGGAGTTTTACGGGTTCGGGTAAATGCTGGTTTTTCGTCATGGTCTGCCATGCCTCATCCATGTGGAGCACAGCGGCGCGACAGTTCTTTTCCGGAAAAAGCAGTTTGACGAGTTTGTCGGACATAGGTTCCTCAACGGAGAAAATTTTCGCTATTCTAATGAGATGCATTCGATTATTGATTTACACACGCATTCCAAAGCGAGCGACGGGGACTATTCGCCTGCCGCTTTGATGCAACTTGCGCGGGAAAACCACGTCTCGGTTTTAGCCCTCACCGATCACGATACGGTGGCCGGCGATGAGAAAGCGCGTGAGGCAGCGCGCGAGGGAGGAATCATCTTTATTCCGGGAATCGAACTATCGGCCAATTGGGGTCAGACGTGTATACACGTGGTGGGCCTTAATGTCGATACGGAAAACCCGCTGCTAAAGGACGCGTGCGTCAGGGCGGCGCGCCTGCGTGCCGAGCGCGCCGAAAAAATCGATGCGCGCTTTAAGTGTCTCGGAATTGACCATCTTTTAAAAGATGTCAAGGACATTTTCCCCGACGTCGTGAATGTTTCGCGTGCCCACTTTGCGCGTGCACTCATCCGCCGCGCTGTTGTGAAAAACGAGCAGGAAGCGTTCGACCGGTTTCTCGGCACACAAGGACCGGCCTATGTCCCGACAGGCTGGCCGGAACTTTCCGATGCGATTGCTTTAATTAGTCAAGCCGGAGGCGTTCCCGTCTTGGCGCACCCGCTTCGGTACCGATTTGCTTCGGACTTGGCCGGAGATGCGTTGGTCGAGGCGTTTGTGACAGCCGGCGGACAAGCCATTGAAGTGATAAGTGGCAGTCAAATCCCGCAGTGTTCGAGCCGATGTGCCGCCTGGGCTCGCAAATACGGACTTTTTGCCTCAACGGGGTCGGACTTTCATCGGCTCAGTACCGTAAGACCCATGCTCGGACATCAGCCTGAGTTGCCCGCGGACCTAAACTGTGTCACAGAGCTCCTTGATCTTCCGAAACCTCAGTGATTGTCCGAGCGAGCTTGCTCACCGATTAAGTGCAGGCTGTCGAACTCGCGTTGGTTGCGACGGTGTTTGAGAATCACGCCGCACATACTGATGGCCACGGCCAGGCCGAACCCGGCCATCGTCGCCTGTACGGACACATCGCATTTAATGAGGATCGAGTATACGGCCAGCATGAGAAGAATCGAGGTGTTCTCATTGAAGTTTTGCACGGCAATCGAGCGTCCCGCACTCATCAAAACGTGTCCGCGATGCTGCAAGAGGGCATTCATCGGAACGACGAAAAAGCCGGCAAACGCACCGACGGCAATCATCATGAGGCCGGCAAATAGGGCTGCATACCGAATCGAGTAGCCGAAAAGCGTAAGAGATCCCGGAATGAGCGATTCATGAAATCCGCTCATGGCCGCTACCAGCAATCCCATCGCAATGCCGACCGGCAAAACGCTGACGGATTTTTTAAGCGGAACGAAGGCGGCGGCCGACACGGCGCCGAGCGCGATGCCGACCGAAACGACCGCTTGCAAGATAGCGCCTTGCGTCAGATTCATCCCGAGAGCGGCTTCCGCCCACTTTAAAACGAGAAACTGTAAGACGGCACCGGCCCCCCAAAAGAGCGTTGTGACCGAAAGCGAAATTTGTCCGAGCCGGTCGGTCCAAAGTAGGTAGCACGAGTAGGCAAAATTACGAATGCTCGCGACCGGTTCAAAGGAGTTTTTGCTGTAGCGGGCTCCCGTATCGGGAATGGCAAGATTGACAGCAGCGGCGGCGGCATACACAAACACAATCACCGCAATGGCGGCCTCCGCTACGGTATGCAGACCCACGAGCGGCATATGAAAGAACGCGAGAATCGCAGCTCCGACATCGGGTTCGACAAGGATTCCTCCGAGCACGACGCCGAGAATGATCGAAACAACCGTCAGCCCCTCGATCCATCCGTTGGCAATCACAAGTTTTTCAGGCGGCAGAAGTTCGGTGAGAATTCCGTATTTAGCCGGCGAATACGCTGCCGCCCCGATGCCGACAACGGCGTAAGAAAGAAGGGGATGTGAGCCGAAAAGCATCATCAGGCACCCGGCGACCTTGATGGCATTGGTGATAAACATCACGCGTCCCTTGGGCATGAGATCGGCAAAGATGCCGACCCAACTTGCAAGGACCACATAGCTGATGACAAAGAAGAGCTTTAAAAGCGGCGTCATCCACCCGGGCGCTTGGATACTCGTCAAGAGTGCAATGGCTGCAATCAAAAGCGCATTGTCGGCTAAGCTCGACAAAAACTGTGCGCACATGATTGTATAAAAGCCGCGTTTCATGAGAATCCGCTCGCAAGAAGAATTGTGCGAATTTTACCCAATTGCGGCGTAAAGCTCCGCTCTTCAGGGCAAAGATATAAGCCGCAAGGTTCCGACTAGCACGTGACGATTTTCCGACAGGGCGACGAACGGTACGTCTCCGTTTAAACCGAGTACGAAATGGCGCCTCCCAAGCATGCCGCCGACAGTGTCGGCATGGACATGGGGTGCGTTCGTTTCTGCACGCACTCCGACGCTACGTTCTTCGAGCCGTGCATCGCACCCAAGAAGGCGTTTAAAAACTCACCTGAACCCGGCGCAGGCTCGAAAGAATGAAAAAAGTTCGGGAAGAATCGGGACAAACAGAAAGTCGCGATGGCAAAGCTTCATCCCCATATCGGCGATGTCCGTCGTGATTTCGTCGAAAAGATCTCGCCTGAAATCGGCAAGAACCAGGCAACTATTTTCAGAAAAGACCTGAAGATTAAAAACATGACGGCATCGGCGAAAGGGACTGTTGAGGGTCCGGGCAAGCACGTTGCACAAAAGAGCGCCCTCAACCGTTCCGTTTTCAATCGGGCGCGGGGAGTTTTTTTAGCAAGCTTGATTGGAAAGCGTGAGACCGGTCGGACACGTGCATACGGTGATGTCGCAGAATACAAGTCGCACTTGCCCGATATGCGACTGTGTTTAAAAAGACATCGCAAGAGACCGGCATTGTTCAAATGCGTCTCCTGCGCTCATCGGGAAAACGCGGACGCGGTGGGTGCAATCACATCAAAGAGCGCGGACGAAGCTTGTTAGCCTGCGGGGAGTCTGAGAAGAAGGGTCAAGTGAATTCGGGGCAGTCTCAAAAGCCGGGACCGAGTCAGCCGCAGGAATCGACCGAAGTGATCTGCGGCGCACGCTGCTCGCAGTAGAGAATCTCCCTCGTTACGGTTAACAATCTTCCGGTAAGAACCTGCACAAATTGCGCAGAGGGTTTCGGTTAAAGGGCTTTCTCAAGCGACTCCTCCGGTTTTAAATAAAAACGATGGTAAAGGATGGCGGTCATCGCGGCTGTCAGAAAGAAACCGAACGCGAGCATCGTCGTTTGAACGGAGAGCTGAACTTTCACAAGGAGCGCATAGATGCCGAGCATCGTCAAAATCATCGTGTTTTCCGAAAGGTTTTGGACGGCAACGGCCTGACCCGAACTTAAAAGGAGTTGCCCGCGTCGTTGAAAGACCGCATTCATCGGCACGAGAAAGAGCCCGGCGAGTGTTCCGACAACAATCATCATAAGGCACGCGACAAGGACACTTGTGCGTACGGTCTCGTGCAAAATTGTCACGGATCCGGGCACAAGGGACGACGAATAAAAACTCATAGCCGCTACGGACAGTCCCATGGCAACCCCTGTCCAGAGCACGTGAAACGCCCGGTGAATCGGGACGAGGCGTGCCGCAAGAACGGCACCGAAGGCAATACCGACCGAGACAACGGCCTGAAGCATCGAGGCTTGCGAGAGCGGCAGACCCAAACGTTCGTCGGCCCAGCGCAATACCAAAAATTGCAAGACGGCACCGGTACCCCAAAAAAGCGTTGTCACCAAAAGCGAGGAGACACAAAAAGTATCGGTGAAGATGGTTTTGCAAGTTTTGGCAAACGTAATCACGTTACCGAGAGCGTTAAAGCGTGCGTTCGGATATTTAGCACCCGTGTTGCAGATCTTCAGATTAATTAAGGCGGCGACGCCGTAAACGAGCGTCACGACGACAATGGCGGCATCGGCTAAGGTCGTTTGACCGGTGACGGTCATATGCATGAACCCGATGAGAGTCTTCCCGACCGCCGGATCGACAAGAATGCCGCCCAAAACAATTCCGAGAATAATGGAAATCACGGTAAGACCTTCCATCCAACCGTTGGCAGCGACAAGTTTTTGGGGCGGAAGCATTTCCGCGAGAATGCCGTATTTGGCGGGTGAATATGCCGCGGCGCCCGCTCCGACCACCCCGTAGGCTAAAAGCGGGTGCGAGCCGAAAAGTAGGAGCAAGCATCCGCCGATCTTAATGAGGTTCGTGACAAACATCACGCGTCCTTTGGGCCACATGTCCGCAAGGACACCGACCCAGGAGGCAAGAAGAATGTAACTTAAAACGAAGACCAGACGTAAAAGCGGCGTCATCCAATCGGGCGCATTTAGGCTCGTTAGGAGGGCAATGGCGGCAATGAGCAGGGCATTATCAGCGAGGCTCGAAAAAAATTGCGCACCGAGTACGGGCGCGAGACGATGCATCATAAAACCTCTGAAGGAAAGCATTCGGAGTGTAGCATTAGGGCTTACAAAGCGCCGTGTGCGGTAACGAATCGTTGACCTTTTTTATTGAGAAGGACTCCTATGGCCAAACCCCGTGTCGAATATGTCTGCGAATCTTGCGGCGGAACCACCGTCAAGTGGCAGGGACGCTGTCCGCATTGCGGCGAGTGGAATACGATGAAAGAGTTTCGGATTCCCGGCAAAACTGCTGCGCGTTTCGGGAGCAATGTTCATAAGGCGCTCCCCCTTAATCAAGTGACTGAGGCCATGGATTTGTCACACGTTCAGGCGCTTGAGGTCCCGAGAACGCTTGTCGGGATCGAAGAGTTTGACCGCGTCACGGGAGGAGGCCTTGTTTCGGGAGGTGTGACACTGATCGGCGGCGATCCGGGAATCGGAAAGTCAACGCTCCTGTTGCAAGTAACGAGTAAGCTTGTTTCCTACGGGATACGGTGTTTGTATGTCACGGGGGAAGAATCGGCTTCGCAAGTAGCCTTACGCGCCAAGCGCTTGGGGATTGACCCTGCGGGTATCACGCTCATGAGTGAAATCGAAGTTGAGAAAATCGAAGTCGCCCTTTTAAGCCTTAAGCCCGCATTTGTTGTCATCGATTCGATTCAAACGCTTTTCTCGGCGGCCTTGGAAAGTGCTCCGGGAAGCGTGACACAAGTGCGCGAGTGTTCGGCACGATTAACGCGCTTGGCCAAAACAGCCGATATCACCCTCGTTTTCGTCGGACACGTCACGAAAGACGGGTCTTTAGCCGGCCCTCGGATTCTCGAACACATCGTTGATACGGTCCTGTATTTTGAAGGCGATACGCATTCGAGTTTCCGGCTTGTTCGCGCCTTTAAGAACCGATTCGGTGCCGTGAACGAACTCGGGGTCTTTGCCATGACCGATAAGGGCCTACGCGGCATTTCCAATCCGTCGGCAATTTTTCTGGCCGAACACAAGGAAGGCGTCGCCGGGAGCGTTGTCATGGTCACGCAAGAGGGAACGCGACCGCTTCTTGTGGAAGTGCAGGCGCTGGTCGATCCGACGCATTTGCCGACCCCTAAACGCCTTTGCGTGGGACTTGACGGGCAGCGTCTTTCGATGCTCCTTGCGGTCTTACACCGTCACGCCGGCATTTCGTGCTTTGATCAAGATGTCTTTGTTAATGCCGTCGGCGGTGTGAAAATCGCAGAACCTGCCAGCGACCTTGCTGTGATTCTTGCCGTCGTCAGTTCCGTCACCGACAAAGCGCTTTCTCGCGGGACGGTTGTTTTCGGGGAAGTGGGACTGGCCGGTGAAATCCGACCGGCGCCGCGCGGACAAGAGCGATTAAAGGAGGCCGCTAAGCTCGGGTTTTCTCGAGCGATTATTCCGAAGGCCAATGCCCCGAGGACGCCCCCGGAGGGTCTTACGGTCATCGCCGTCGATCGCCTCGGCGATGCAATCGACGTCATTTAACGGCGCGGTTTCAAAAAGAGCGCTTCACTCTCTATTTTTGCCGTCTTAGACCCAAATGGGACACATTCGGGCCGTTAGGGCATTCTTTTGCCTTCTTTTCTGGGAAAACCTGTCCGTTTCTGTAAGATGCCCCTTTGCTTCGGATCAGTCGTAGCTCTATGGGGTTTTTCTTTTCACTTTTAGATAGGTTGGTTTTTTTTCGGAACCATGCAGGGGACACAACGCACAGTAGAACACTCAGTCGGATTGGTTAAAACTCTCACGCTCATGCCGATTGTCATGATCGGTTTGGCGTATATCCAGCCGATGACTCTGTTTGATACCTTCGGGATTGTCTCTCAAATCACAAGCGGCCATGTTCCGAGCGCCTATGCGCTGGCGCTACTCGGGATTCTTTTTACGGCCTTTAGTTACGGAAAGCTTGTCGTCCGGTTTCCTTCTGCCGGATCGGCCTATACCTATGCCCAAAGGACCTTGTCGCCGACAATCGGCTTTATGGTCGGGTGGTCATCGCTTTTAGATTACCTTTTTATGCCGATGATCAACATTCTGCTTGCCAAGATTTACTTCGAGGCGATTGTCCCGTCGATTCCGAGTTGGATTTTCGTTGTCCTGCTGACGCTTTTTATGATTGCATGCAACTTAAGGAGCCTGAAGCTTGTCGCCGGTTTCAACGGAACGATTGTTTGCATTCAAATGGGCGTTGTGGCCGTGATTATCGGTCTGATTTCTTATGCTCTGATCGAGCAGGGCGGAACACCGTCTCTTTGGAGCATGAAGCCCTTTTGGGATCAAAACGCCGCCGTGGTTCCGATGATGGCCGGGGCAGCGATTCTGTGCTTTTCGTTTTTGGGCTTTGACGGACTCTCACAACTGACGGAAGAGACCGTCGATGCTCAAAAAACAATGCCCAAGGCAATTTTCCTCACCGCTCTTTTGGGGGGCATTGTCTTTATCGTTGCAAGCTATTTTTTGCAGCGGTATTTTCCCGATATCAGTCGCTTCAAAGACCCGGAAGCCTCGCAACCTGAAATCATGCTCTACGTCGCAGGTCCCGTTTTCCAGTTCGTAATTTTGGTCTTTTCCAGTCTCACGGTTTTAGCTTCTGGCATGGCCGCGCACGCCGGCGTGTCGCGCCTCATGTATGTGATGGGACGCGACGGGGTTCTTCCCAAACGCTTTTTTGCTCGGCTTCATCCGACTTGGCATACGCCCGTTTTTAACATTCTTTTAGCCGGGGCCCTGTGCTTATTTGCCATCAAGATGGATCTGCTTCTTGCAACGGCCCTCATTAATTTCGGAGCTCTTGTGGCTTTTACCTTCGTCAATGTTTGCGTGATTGCCGAGTTTTTCGTGCGTCAGGGCAGACGCCGTAACTACGCGGATGTCTTTCACTACCTCCTGCTTCCGCTATGCGGATGCGCAAGCGTCGGAGTGTTGTGGATTCATCTTGAGACAACGGCGATGGTCTTGGGGCTGACGTGGGCTGCAGTGGGACTGGTCTATTTAGGCTTTTTAACGAAGGGGTTTCACAATCCCGTGCCGATGCTTCGTTAGGTTGAGCTCGGCAGGGGATTGCAAAAGCGGGAAACTTATTTTTGAGCGGAAAAAACGCTCTTAAAGTCGCTTAGGGCGCCGCGTTCGCGAGCGGCAACGCGAAGAGCGCGTGATAAGGTCGCCATCTGATCGAGAGAGCGCTTTTTGGCATTTTCCTGTGCCTTGTCTTCTTCGATTTCCATTTTACGAACCAAATCTAAGAGGTGTTCGGAAGCCTTGTGTTCCCGCAGGGCTTCAATCAGCGCCTTCTTATCAATGCCTTCACTGGCGAAAAAACCGGCAAGTTCTGCGGCGTGACTCTGAAAGAAATCTGCAACACTCTTATCTTCGTTTTCGTTCCATGGTGTAGGAACTAAGTATTCTTCTCTTGTCATAGCGGGTGCTCCTAAAAACAGTGAGGACTTTTCAAGTGTAAACCTTCTTTTGGAAAAGCTCCCTCTGAAGTTTGCGGGTCTGCGAACGTTGCAAAGCGGAAAAACAATTTTGTAGACCGACGCACTTCATTTTCGGTATGAATCCCGAAGGGCTTTTATTTCGAAGGTAAGTTTGCACTTTAATGTCATTCAATGTCCATGGATTTTTGTTTAAATCCTCGTTTTATTTCCTTTAACGACATGCCGCATCTTGAAAAGTAAGGAAATTGTCTCGTCTGATTGACGTACACCGAAAGTGTTGCAATTTGTAAGATCGTAAAGCAGACGGCCTCTTTACTGAGTCCGAACATCGGAAAGAGCCTTCCGTTACGGTTTTATTTCGGGAGTCATCAATGGAAACCTCGCCTGGCGCGATCGTGCGAGGCTCGCACCGTCGAGAAAATCACGGACTGCGTATCTCACTAAAAGGACGGGAGTTAAGTTGTTTTCTTGCCGATGTGAATCAAGTGCTCTAGATTTGACTTGCGACGTGTCGTCCCGGTTCATCCGGGCAAAGGAGTCACAGTGAGTCCCGGTAAGCACCTTGACTTCTTTGTTACTTCGACCGAAGTTAAAGTCCTCGAAAGTGACTCGGGTTGGGAGGCGAGCATTTTTAGGGACAGATACGCGTGGTGTCGTAGCGGGTTTGTTGCTTTTTTTTCAGACGACGCCAACAAACGGACATGGGTGAGCGACGGACAGTAAGTCCGCAAGCGGTGTTTTCGTCAAATCGGAAGAGAAAAAAGCGAGGGGCTTTGCAAGGACACTCTCCTCACGCAAAGCCCGCTCGCATGCCGTAAATCTGTGAAAACTCAAAGGGGAAGAAAAACGATTTCGCAGATTGGCCGACTTCAGTTGAGCTGAAATTGGAGGGGTTTCATCTCGGTACACAGTGTGCGCGTCGGGGGCCGGCAAGTCCATGGAATTTTGTTCAATCGTGTGTTAAGCAATATTTAATGTTCCGTTACGCACTGAAAATAAAGATAACTTTCAGTTTTTCTCGGTGTTTCGCGGAATTGTTTCAAGTTGTAAGAACTCAGAGGATTCTCGTTTAAGCGATAGGAGAAAATCGAAGAAGGCGTTGGGAAAGTGCCGAAGATGAGTTTCTGAGAAGAGCGTTTAAAGCTCGTAAGGAGGAAAAGCACCGGAAACTCAGGGAGAGTCGGGCGGATTGATTCCGCCCAAAAACTGAGGCTACTTATCTTGTGCGAAAACGTCTTTAAAGTCGCCTAAGGCGCCGCGTTCGCGAGCAGCCACACGGAGAGCCCGCGACAGGCGCGCCATATGCTCTAAGGTGCGCTTCTCGTCTTTCTTTTCCGTGATTTCCTCTTTGACGTCCAGGGCATCGAGCGCCTGCTTGACGTAATCGGACGCCTTTTTTTCTTCTAAAGCATCGCGAAGGGTCTTTTTATCGATGCCTTGGCTGACAAAAAACTCAGCGAGTTTCTCGGCGTGCGTGCGGAAAAAATCGGCAGCACTGTTGTTTTGCTCTTCGGTCCAGATTGTTTTGTTTTCTTGAGTTGACATGGTTTTCTTTCTGAAAAAGGGAGAGTCGGTAACGAAAATCGCCGGAAGTTTACCATTTTGACGTCGGTCAAAAGGGGTCCGGTCAAGCGTTAAAGGAAATTTAACGCTCGTTTTTCCTTAAGGACACGGAAAGTTTCCGTTTTATGCAAGCTTTGCGGTATATTTGAAAAGGTTTCCGACGAACGCACTCTCTTTTCCTCGTTAAATCTGTTTCAATGATTCAGTACGATTTAAAAGACCTACGACTGTTTGTTTTGGTTGCACGCTTGCGCAGTTTTCGGCTTGCTGCCGAGCGGATGTTCATGACGGTTTCCGCCGCAAGCGTTCGAATTCGTAAACTCGAAGAGTCCTTTATGACGCAACTTTTAATCCGTCATCCGCGGGACGTGGAACTGACGGAAGCCGGGGAACGGTTTCTCAAAGATGCCCAGACGGTTTTAGATCAAACCGACAACCTAGAGAGCCACATGCAGCGCTTTTCCGGGCGGCAAGACAATACGGTACGGCTTTTTACGTCGTACTCGGCGATTACCGGGCGCTTAAAGACAGACATCGCGCAATTCTTGCTCCGCTATCCGGAAGTCAAGATCGATTTTACGATTATGCGTTCGCAGGAAATTATCGAAGCGCTCCTCGAGGGGACGGCCGATATCGGTGTCTTCGGACATTCGGGCAAAGACCTTGAGAATCTGCATTTTGTGCCGTACTTTACGTGTAAGTTTGCTGTTCTTTTTCAAAGTAAGACGGTCCGCGAGCAACATATCGGACGACGTATCAGCATTCGTCAATTGGGCGACTTCCCGCTGGTGGCGCTTCCGAAGGATACGTCGCTACAGCTTTACTTAGAAGAGCACGCGAGGCAAGAGGGTGTACGCTTAAACGTTCGGGCTCGCTTTCCGAATCTACAGGCAGGTTTAGATACTCTCCGGGCACTAAACGGTGCGATGTTCGTGCCGGCTGATTCGTCGATTACGCGGGAAATCGATATGACGACCGTGGAACTCGATGAACCGTGGAATCAGCAGGACATCCAAATTTGTCTTCCGGCCGATCAGCGTCGCATTCGAAGCGAAACACGGCAACTATTGGCGTTTCTCTTGTATGCGTCCCACGAAGATACCGGTTCGTTCGGTGACGTGCCCGACTATTTGCATTAAAGGGGGCGGCAAAGGTGGTTTTTCTCGGTCGCCGTCAACTTTGAGTTTGATACAATAGCGCCTCTTTTCGTGAGTTCTCTTTTGGACGAAGTTATGAAAATTACCAAAGTTCTGGCTTTAAATGCCAAGCCGGCCAAAGCGTTGCTTGCGCGCGCCAAGACGGTGACACTCACCTATGCCGAGCGTGTGACGCCCCCGAAGGCTTTCTCGTGCGGCGAAGCCGAGCTTGAAAATGCGCTCGGGCCGGTGCGTCCCTTGGAAGTCGGTGACGTCCTCATTGATGAAAAAGGCGGGTTTTATGTGATTCAGGCGGCGCCTGACCGCTTGATGCGAGTGACCGGCGATGCGCGGATGCTTCAAGAAGCGGCCTACGCATTTGCCTCGCGCGGCGTACGGTATGCCAAAACCGAAGACGGCTTTTCCATGATGGAAAATGAGCAATTTAGAACCATGCTCGCCAGTGTCGGTTTGAAAACCGAGACCGTTGTGGCTCCGTTTATTCCCGAGGCGCTTCCCGAGCCCGAAGAAGAGGAGTCTTGCTGCTGCTGCGGACACCATCATCATGACGGCGAGTGCGGGTGCCATCATCACGATCACGATGATCAGTGCGGCTGCGGACGCCATCACCACCATGACCATGATGAAGAATGCGGTTGCGGCTGCCATCATCACGAAGATCATGATGAGGATTGTGGGTGCGAACAGCATGACCACGACAAGGGGTGCTGCGGGCATCATCATTAATTGAGGGCTTGTTCGGGATTTGCCCGAACAGCTTGATGCGAGAGTGGCGAAATTGGTAGACGCAACAGGTTTAGGTCCTGTCGCCGTAAAAGGCGTGTCGGTTCGAGTCCGATCTCTCGTACCATTGGTTTTTTCCCTGTCCCGGCTCCTCCGGGATTTCTTTTTTTTGCCTTTTTATATCGGTGCTACGCGTATCGGCGTGCCCTTAATAGCCCGTTTCTATCGCCGGCATGCATTTTTTGGGGGACGTTTTCGTTTTTCTTCCTGTATGCTTGACCTGACGAAATCGCGAGTGTTTTTTCCGAACTGACTTCGTTTGAAAACGAATTATCCGAATCCTTTTTGCGAGGTTACCCATGAGTCAACATATGAGTTTGCGTATTCGTGTCCCTATCGAGCCGGAGAACCCGAGTATCGAACGCATCGAGTCGTTATGCGTCAAATGCGGACTGTGTGCCAAAGTATGCCGTGACCCGATTGGGGTGCTCGACAAGTACGACTTACAGGAAACGGGCGACAAAGCTGTTTGCATTCACTGCGGCCAGTGCGCCAATGTTTGTCCGACAGCCTCGATTGTCGAAAAAAGTGAGGTTGAGTCGGTTAAAAAAGCGCTTGCCGATTCGACGAAGGTGGTTGTCTTTACAGCATCCCCGGCGGTTCGCGTTTCACTCGGAGAGGCGTTCGGAGGGGCTCCGGGCTTATTTGTCCAAGGAAAGATGGTCGCCTTACTGCGCCGACTCGGGGCCAACTATGTCTTTGATACCGATTTCGGGGCGGATTTGACGATTATGGAAGAAGCCCGAGAGCTCGCAGATCGCATTCAGAGCGGCTCGGAATCCTTGCCGCAATTTACCAGTTGCTGCCCGGCCTGGGTTAAGTTTTGCGAAATCTTCCACCCCGAGATGCTCGGCAACCTTTCACAGGCTAAAAGCCCGATTGCGATGCAGGGCGCGACGATTAAATCGTACTTTGCCAAGATGACTGGGATTGACCCTGCGGCCATCGTGAACGTGGCTGTGACGCCCTGTACGGCTAAAAAATTCGAGATTCGCCGTCCCGAGATGAATGCCGCAGGTCGGCGCATCGGGAAACCCGAAATTCGTGATACCGACTACGTGATTACGGCGCGCGAACTGGCGCGTTGGGCCAAAGAAGAAAAGATTGATTTTTCGACGCTGCCCGAAAGCGCTTTCGATAGTCCCCTCGGAACGGCCTCGGGTGCCGGTGTGATTTTCGGGAACACGGGAGGTGTGATGGAAGCGGCGCTTCGCACGACCTATCACTTGCTCACCGGTAAAACCTTAACGCGCGATGCCGTCAAACTCGATGCCGTTCGCGGCTATGACTCGGTGCGCGAGGCCACGGTGACCTTCGGCCAAACGACCATTCGGGCGGCCGTGGTTTACGGCACCAAAGAGGCCGATGCCGTTCTTCGTGACATCAAAGCCGGGAAACGCCATTACGACTTTATGGAAGTGATGACCTGCCCGGGCGGATGCATCGGAGGCGGAGGACAACCGAAAATTGCGTACGGAGCCGAAGACGAGGGCCGTCAGGCACGGATTGCCGCTTTGTATGCACGAGACGAGGCACTGACGCTCCGCTCGAGCTTTGAAAACCCCGAAATCGTGGCTGCCTATGAAGAGTTTTACGGCGCTCCGGGAAGTGACCTCGCTAAGGCCATGCTCCACACTGAGTACGTCGACAGGTCTTCCGACCTCGGAAGTACAAAGAAAGACTCGGAACCCACGGATTCCTCAAGTTCGACGAAACCTGCCGTCAAGCATCGCTTTCGCTGCAAGGTTTGCGGGTATGTCCACGAGGCCGAGAGACTGCCCGCGGATTTTACGTGCCCGCTTTGCTGTGCGCCTGCTTCCGAATTTGAGGAGATTTCGTGAGTAGAAAGGTCAGTATCCGACTTTAAGCGACATTGAAATTCGTCCGACAAGACCCGATGAGTTCAGGCAAACCGAAGAATTCGTGCGCGAGGCGTTTTGGAATGTGTATCGCCCCGGGTGTACGGAACACTTTGTGCTCCATTGTTTAAGGAAAGATCCGGCATTTGTCCCGGATCTCGATTTAGTCTTAACGCTTGACGGGCTCCTCGCCGCCCAGATTGTTTTTGTGCGCTCGTGCATTGACTGCGGCAAGGGTGCGGTCATTCCCGTGATGACGTTCGGCCCCGTTTGTGTTGCGCCCGCCTATCAAAAGCGCGGTCTCGGGACGCTTCTTTTGCTAGAAGCAATGAACCGCGCCAAAGGCTTAGGCGTCGGAGCTCTTTGTATCACCGGGGACATCGCTTTTTATCAGCGCTTGGGATTTACGTATGCGAGTGACTTTTCGATTCGCTATCGGGATGCCGATTCGAACGATCCGGTTGTTCCGTACTTTCTTGCCAAAGAACTACAACCCGGGTTTTTAACCGGCGTCCGCGGGACGTATGTCGACCCGGTCGTGTATTTTGCCGCTCAGCGATTTGAAAAAGACTTTAAGCGCTTTGAGGCAACGTTCCCGGCTAAGGATGCAAAAGTTCTTCCCGGACAACTTTTTAGCTAAAAGAAGAGGCGCTCGGATTCTTCCGTCAGTTCCTTTTCAATGGCCTTAGCAAGTTCCGCAACGCTCTGGGCGTAAAAGTACGAGCGGTTGTATTTAAGAAGGGAAACAAAGTTTTCACTTCCGATAAACCACGTCACGTCTCGTGCGCCCGTTTCATCGGTTTGCGGCAAATCAATGAGAAGAACCCTGGTGGTTGCGGGCGCGTTAATTGCTTCGAGCGGCTCGACTCCGGCATCCAAAAGATTTTGAAGCGTGGTGTTGGCTGCAATGCCGCCTGCGTCTAAATCAAAGGCGTGAGAGGCCGAACACGTGCAGGACCACTCCAGGGGTACGTCTTTGTTCCAGCCGAAGTGGTACATGAGGTTTGCCGTTGAGGCAATCGCGTCAGGGGCAGAATGCAGTAAATCGATTTTGCCGTCAGAATCCAAATCCACGCCGTACTTAAGTATGTTGGTCGGCATAAATTGCGGCATACCGACAGCGCCGGCGTAACTACCGCGTTGGGTGACCGGGTTAAAGTGGCCTTTCTTACAAAGCACGAGGTAGGCGGCAAGTTCCTCACGGAAAAACGCGCTTCGCCGTTCGTGGTCAAAGGAAAGCGTCGTAAGAACGTCTAAAACCCGAAAGCGTCCGAGCGACTGCCCGTAGAGCGTTTCGATGCCTAAAAGGGCTGTCAGAATCGAGCCGGGGATTCCCCAGCGCTCTTGCGCATAAGTTAGCCACTCGGCTTGCCGGCGCATGAATTTAGCGCCTTTTTTGATGCGCTCATCGGTTAGAAAGCGTCGACGATATAAACGCCAGTCGCGCACCGGTGCCATGTCACCGGAAGCTTTTTCCATGAGGCGCTTGGACGTTTTCACGTGACGCGCTTTGGAAAGGACGGCAAGGATTGAGCGTTCGTTTAAGCCGGTGCGAGCAGAAACCTCGCGAGCCCAAGCAATAACCTCCGGGCGCGTTTCATAGCGCGCTTGATCTTCCGGGTAGGCATAGGCGCAAGGGATTTGAAAAGAAAGCAAAGAACCCACGGCAAGCGTCAGGACCTGCCGCCGTGTGAAATCAGGCTTTTCTTGCTTAAGTGGTATCACGGTTCTTGCCCCTTCGGATGCGTCAGCTGTTGCGTTTTCCCGAAGTTCTCCTGCGTTGCCAATGCCGTCAAAATAGCCTATTCTCGCCCTCATAGCCACTTTCGAGGAATTTTTCGTATGGCCACGGGGTTCTTTACGCACAATCGCTGTTTGTCTGAGGACGAGGGGAGTACGAGTTTAGATCGTCCCGAGCGCATCGAGCAGATTCACACGCTCATGCAGGCAAGCGCCTTAGCGCGCCGTGTTCAGGTTTATGAAGCAAAAACGGCGAGCGAAGCCGATATCCTTCGCGTACACAGCCCCGAGTACATTCAAAAACTCCGAGACCTCGCGCAAAAAGGCGCGGCCCTCACGGCAGAAACGCTCGTTACGCCGGAACTCCTGGAAGGGGCCTTTTTAAGTGCCGGAGCTGCTGTTGAGGCCGTCCGGGCTGTCCTTGACGGGTCGCTTAAAAATGCTTTTGTTTGCGTCAGACCCCCGGGTCACCACGCCGGGCGCAATTTCGGGGGCGGTTTTTGCCTTATCAATTCAGCCGCGTGTGCCGTGCGTGCGGCAACGCAAGTTCTCGGGTGCCGTCGTGTGGCACTCATCGATGTCGATGCGCATCGAGCCGACGGAAGTGAGAATATTTTTGCCTGTGACGCATCGGTTCTGCTTTTGGATAGTTTTCAGGCAACGGCCTTCCCGTACGGGATAGCGCCGGCCACGGCTGCCAATGTCATCAACATGCCGCTAGATGACGGCACGCTCGGGCGTGAGGCCTTGGCCCGCATGGAAGCCGAGTGGTTACCGCGCCTTTATGATTTTGCGCCGGACTTGATTGTGCTTTCGATCGGATTTGATACGCACTACGAGGATACGCAGACACTGCTCAAATTTTCCGAATTTGACTACGCGTATTTAACGCGTCTTGTGATGCGGGCGGCTCACGATTTGTGTTCCGATCGCCTTGTGAGCATCATGGAAGGCGGGTATAACAAAAAAGCCTTGGCGCGCTCCGTGCTCGCACACGTCGGAACGCTTGTACAATAATGTGGCACGTCACGGAGGAGAAACACCCTTGAAGACATTGACTCGATCGATTGCGGTTCTTAGTTGCATCGGCGCCCTGGCCTCGCTTGTCGGGTGCTCGGGGTTACCGTACGCCATGAATCCGTACCGGTATCAATTTAATTCCGATCGTCCTTCGACGCTTTGCCTCGTGCCCCGTAACGATAGTTCCGTCGCGATGACCTATGAAGTGAAAAAAGCCTTGGAAGAAAAGGGCTTTAAGGTCCGTGAGGTCAATGAGGCGTCCGCAGCCGATTGCGCTGCTTGCGTGCGATTTGATTGCGCCTTCGGGGGTTGGGCCAATACATCGCTTACCAAAGCCTCTTTGGAGTTGACACGAACGGAAAAAGGAAAGACGCAGACTGTTCAGGTTTCGTCTTCTTCGGATGTTCCTGCCGGTCTTGCCAACGTCAACACACAAGAAGGAACCGATACGATTCGCACCTTAGTCGACCGCCTTTTCCCGCAGCCGATTCCTTGGAAAACCGAGTAGGGCGATTACTCGGGCATCGTTTCTTTCCAAACCTTAACAGCGCTTTTCCAGAAGGCAGTAAGGGTCTTTTCGCCGGTTTTCGCAAGGCCGAAGTGCCCGAGCAAGGCATCTAAGAGGAAAACGGGATTGTCGGTCTTAACCGGCTCTGCTCGGTTTTGTTTCGAAAGTTTCCGACCTTCTTTATCGCACACAAGAGCGATGTGCATGTAGCGCGGCGTCGGGATACTCATGGCCTGCTGAAAAAGGATCTGGCGCGGGGTGTTATCCAAAAGGTCTTGGCCGCGTACGACGTCGGTAATTTTTTGCGCGGCATCATCAAGGACCACGGCCAATTGATAGGCCCAAAGCCCGTCGGCGCGACGCACGACAAAGTCGCCGACGCTTTGTAAGACATCTTGCGTGACCGGGCCGCATAAGCGATCGACAAAGGAAACGGGACCGCCTTTGACGCGAAAGCGCCAGGAGCGAATCGGTTTTCCGTGGGTGCCGCCCCGGCAGGTTCCCGGGTAAACCCCCTCAGGGAGCCCGAGGCGACTTTCGTTTTCCTTGATTTCTTTACGTGTGCAGGCGCAGCCGTAGATAAGATTTTCCTCTTTAAGCATCGTGAAGGCTTTTTCGTAGACCTCGTCACGATTCGATTGCCAAATCACCGGCTCATCACTTGCTAGGCCGAACGCACCGAGCGTTTCTAAAATGCTTCGGGCGTAGGCCTGAGAGCAACGCTCCTTATCCACGTCTTCAATGCGGACAATCCAGGTTCCGTCGTGTGCACGGGCATCGAGGAAACTTGCCATGGCGCAGGCAAGACTTCCGAGGTGTAATTCGCCCGTGGGGCTTGGGGCAAAGCGACCTCGGTAGGGTGTGAGTCGAGAGGGTGAAAGGACGGTTGTCACGATGCGATTGAAGGAAAATAAAAGGGATTTTGACGACAGCATTTTAAAAAGAGAAAGCGCCTTTTTTAATGCGTACAAGGCAATCGGAAAGCGCCTTGAAACGAAGCGATTGACGCGTGCAATGCGACTTGACAATATGGGGCGACTGTGTAAAATGCGGATTCTCGCTGCGGGAGTAGCTCAGTTGGTAGAGCGCAACCTTGCCAAGGTTGAGGTCGCGAGTTCGAGACTCGTCTCCCGCTCCA